>DASPTN010000056.1:0-5749 GCA_035623395.1 Gemmatimonadales bacterium
ACCTGCACCGTGCTGGTGCTGCACGCCAACCGCTACCTGCTCGGCCAGGTGGGCGACAGCCGCGGCTACCTGATGCGCGAGGGCGTGTTCCACCAGCTCACCAAGGACCACTCCTACGTGCAGGAGCAGGTGGACGCCGGGTACCTCACGCCCGAGCAGGCCCGCACCCACCCGTACTCGAACGTGATCACCCGCTGCGTGGGCGCGAGCGGCGACGTGACGCCCGACCTGTTCAGCGGCGTGGTGCGAGCCGGCGACGTGTTCCTGCTGGCGAGCGACGGGCTCACGGGCATGCTGGAGGACGACGTGCTGGCCGCGATCGTCAAGAGCGACGGCACGCCGGAGAAATGGGTGGACCGCCTGGTGGGCGAGGCCAACCGGCGCGGCGGCCTCGACAACATCACCGTGGTCATCGTGCGGGTGGACACGGTCGAGGAGCCCGCGGGCGAGGCGGCCCAGGGCGCGGCGCAGCAGGCCCAGTAGCGCACCGGCCCGCTCCCGGGCCGGCTTCCCTCAGCTGCGATCCTCGACCCCGCCGCCGGCCGGAACCGCCGGACGGCGCCTACGGCTCCAGCGCGCCGAGCAGGGCCGCCGTCTCCACCGCCACCGGCTTCGCCACGAACATCCGGAGCCGCCGCGCCGACTCGACCAGGTCCTCCGCCATCCTCGGCAGGTCCATCACGCCCGGCCACCCGCGGTCGGTCAGGAGCTCGACCGCGCCGCCCCCGCGCGCGATCGGCAGGTCCAGGCCGAGCATCGCCGTCTTGTGCGGGAAGTCGATCAGCAGCTCGCCCGGCTCGAGGCCGCAGCGCTTCGCCAGCGCGTCCTCGGCGCGGCGCAGCTTCTCGCCGCCTTCCCACACCCAGCTCGGCACGTCGCCCGCTTCGCCCGGCAGCAGCTCGATCGCACGCTTGTAGAGCCGCCGCTCGCGCAGCGCCCGCGCGATGCCCGTCCGGTCGCGCGCGGCCAGCTCGTGGATCAGCGCGTCGTCCGTCGCCGCCGCGAGGGCCCCGGGGGTGACGGCGCCGTCCCGCACGGCGGCGGCCACCAGCCGCTTGAACATCGCGTTGGCGGCACGCGCGGCGTGGTGCCAGTAGACGTTGCGGTACATCTGGTACTTGGCGAACAGCAGCGACTCCAGGGCGGCGAGGCCCTTCTCCATCACGCCGACGCGCCGCCGGCCGTCCAGCTCCACGACCACCAGGCAGGCGAGCAGCCGGTCCACGTCGATCTCGCCGTAGGGCACGCCGCACATCAGCGCGTCGCGCTTCAGGTAGTCGATCTTGTCGAGATCGATCGAGCCCGACACCAGGCCGGCGAGCGGGTGCGCCGACGCGCCCGTGATCACGCCGCCCACGGCGGCCGCCGCGCCCGCGACGCCGCTCGCCGCGAGCGCGTCGGCCAGCGGCCCGCTCCCCAGCGACGCCGCGCCGAGCGCCTCGTGCGAGGGGAAGCCGGCCTCCTCGAGCGCGTGCGAGAACGGGTAGTGGCCGATGTCGTGCAGCAGCGCCGCGAGCCGGATCAGCAGCGCGTCGGCGTCGCCCAGCCCGCCGAGCTGGCCGCGGTCGCGGAGATTCGCGAGCGCGCGGCCGGCGAGGTGGTAGGTGCCGAGCGCGTGCTCGAACCGGGAGTGCGTCGCGCCCGGGTAGACGAGAAACGCGTGACCCAGCTGACGCACGTAGCGCAGCCGCTGGAAGGCCGGCGTGTCCACGATGCGGACGGCTGCCGGCTCCAGCCGGATGTTCTGCCACAGCAGGTCTCGGACGACCTGGGCCTTGGGCGCTTCGTGCTCGCTGATCGCCGCCTCCCTCGCCGCGGATGGACGCGCAAGCCGATGGCCGCGCGGACCTTACGCCCGGGAATGTGCAACCTCGCGCGGGACCGGGCCAGAGCCGGCCGGCGCGCGGAATCGGCGCCGGTTGACACCCGGGCGCTCGAACGGCGAGTCTATGGAGCCCGCGGGCCAGCGCCGCGGCGGCCTCCCGGGCCGCCTTCCGGGGTGTGAGCACGGAAGCTGCGGCGATCGGGGTCCCGGTCCCGGGCATCTCGACACAGACGCCTGCGCCTCGATGCCGGCGCGTTCCGGTTGCAGGAGGACGTGGTGGCCACTCGCGTGACGTGCACCTCGAACCGGAAGCTGCTCGCCTGGGTGGACGCGGCGGAGGAGCTGTGCAAGCCCGCCGCCGTCCACTGGTGCGACGGATCCGACGAGGAGTACCGGGAGCTGTGCGAGGGGCTCGTGCGCTCGGGCACCTTCGTGCGCCTGAATCCCGCCAAGCGTCCCAACTCCTTCCTCGCGCGCTCGCACCCGTCCGACGTCGCCCGGGTCGAGGAGCGCACCTTCATCTGCGCGAAGACCCGGGACGACGCGGGTCCGACCAACAACTGGGAAGAGCCCGCAGCCATGCGGGCGAAGCTGAAGGGTCTGTTCGACGGCTGCATGCGCGGCCGCACGATGTACGTGATCCCGTTCTCGATGGGGCCGATCGGCTCGCCCATCGCCCACGTCGGCGTGCAGATCACGGACTCGGCGTACGTCACCGTGCACATGAAGATCATGACCCGGATGGGGCAGCGGGTGCTGGACGCCCTCGGCGACGGGTTCTTCGTGCCGTGCATGCACTCGGTGGGCGCGCCGCTCGCACCCGGGCAGGCGGACGTGCCGTGGCCGTGCGAGGGCGACATCGCCCGCAAGTACATCGTGCACTTCCCCGACGAGCGCGAGATCTGGTCGTACGGCTCGGGCTACGGCGGCAACGCGCTGCTGGGGAAGAAGTGCCTCGCGCTCCGCATCGCGTCGGTGATGGCGCGCGACGAGGGATGGCTGGCCGAGCACATGCTGATCCTCGGCCTCGAGTCGCCGGCCGGCGAGCGCACCTACGTGGCGGGCGCGTTCCCGAGCGCGTGCGGCAAGACCAACCTCGCGATGATCGTGCCGCCCAGGGGCTTCGAGGGCTGGAAGGCGAGCACGGTCGGCGACGACATCGCGTGGATCAAGCCGGCCGCGGACGGCACCCTGCGCGCCATCAACCCGGAGGCCGGGTTCTTCGGCGTCGCGCCCGGCACCAACCGCGAGACCAATCCCAACGCGATGGACACGCTGCGGGAGAACTGCATCTTCACCAACGTGGCGCTCACCGACGACGGCGACGTGTGGTGGGAGGGGATGGGGCCGGCGCCGAAGCACGCGATCGACTGGAAGGGCCGGGACTGGACGCCGGATTCGAAGGACCCCGCCGCGCACCCCAACTCCCGCTTCACCGCCCCGATCAAGCAGTGCCCGTCGTACGATCCCGCCTGGGAGGACCCGGCCGGCGTGCCGATCAGCGCCTTCCTGTTCGGCGGGCGGCTGTCGACCACGTTCCCGCTGGTGTGCGAGGCGCTCGACTGGACGCACGGCGTGTTCCTCGCCGCGACCATGGGCTCGGAGGCGACCGCGGCGGCGCACGGGCTGGCGGGTGTGCGGCGCGACCCGTTCGCGATGCTGCCGTTCGTCGGCTACCACATGGCCGACTACTGGGGCCACTGGCTGGCGATGGGCGAGCGCGCGGGCCTCAAGCTCCCCCGCATCTACCGGGTCAACTGGTTCCGGCGGGACGAGGAGAAGCGGTTCGCCTGGCCCGGCTACGGCCAGAACATGCGGGTGCTGAAGTGGATCGTGGAGCGGGTGCGGGGCCGCGCCCGCGCCGCCGAGGGCCCGTTCGGGTACATGCCCCGCCATCAGGACCTCGACTGGAAGGGCCTCGACTACGACCGCGCGGCCTACGCGAAGATCACCGACATCCGCAAGGAAGACGCGCAGCGCGAGGTGGACAGTGTACGGCGCTGGTTCCCCAAGCTGGGCGACCGGCTCCCGGTGGCCCTGAAGCTGGAGGTCGCGCGGCTGGCGGGGCGGGTCGCCAGCCAGCCGGATACGTGGAGGGCTGAGTAGTCAACGCGTGAGAGGTGAGCAGTGAGGGGTGAGACGTTCCAGTGAGAAGTGAGAGGCGAATGCCGTGAGACGTGAAAGGCGTGAGAGGTGAGCTCCCTCTCACGCCTTTCGCCTTCTCACGTCTCACCTCAACGCCTCACCTCTCACCCCTCACCTCTCACGCCTCATCCCCTCTCAGTCCCAGTGCTTCCTTCCCTGCGCGTCCACCGCGGCGATGACGGCCATGTTGATGACGTCCTGCGCCTGGATGTCGCGCTGCAGGATGTGCACCGGCTTGTCCATCCCGACCAGGATGGGCCCGATGGCCTCCGCCTTGGCCACCGACTTCAGGAGCTGGTAGCCGATGTTGCCCGCGTTGAGGCCGGGGAAGATCAGCACGTTCGCCGGGCCGGTGAGGCGGCTGAACGGGTAGTTGCCCTTGAGGATCTTCTCCTCGAGCGCCGTCTCCGCCATCATCTCGCCGTCGGCCTCGAGGTCCGGCTCGCTCTCGTGCAGCAGCCGCACCGCCTCGGCGACCTTCTCGGTGGCCGGGAAGCGCGCGCCGCCGAAGTTGGAGAAGGACAGGAACGCCACCCGTGGCGTGACGCCGAGCCGCTTCACCAGCCGCGCGGTCTCCGAGGCGATGTGGGCCAGGGTCTGCGCGTCCGGGTCCACGTTCACCGTGGTGTCGGCGACGAAGTAGACGTTCTTCTCCACCACCATCATGAAGATGCCGGCCAGGGCCTTGGCGGCGGGATCCACGCCGATCGCCTGGAGCGGCGCGTGGAGCTTGTCCGGATAGAACTGCTCGATCCCGCCCACCATCGCGTCGGCGTCGCCCTCGGACACCATCATCGACGAGAAGTAGTGCGGGTGCTCGATCAGCCGCCGGGCCGCGCCGAGGGTCATCCCCTTGCGCTGGCGCTTGAGCCACAGCGCCTGGGCGTACTTCTCGCGCGCGTCGGAGGTGCGCGGGTTCACGACCGGGATGCCGTCGAGCGGGATCTCGGCGTCCTTGGCGACGCGGCCCACCTCGACCGGATCGCCGAGCACCACGGGCTTGGCGATCTTCTCGTCGACCAGGTTGCGCGCGGCGCGCAGGATCCGCTGGTCCCAGCCCTCGGGGAAGACGATGCGCTGCGGCCGGGCCGCGGCGCGGGCGGTGAGCCCGCGGATCAGCGCCCGCGCGTAGCCGAGCCGGGCCTCCAGCTCCTCGCGGTACGCCTTGAGGTCGATCTGCTTCCGCGCGACGCCGGTCCGCATCGCGGCCTCGGCCACGGCGGGCGCCTCCCACAGCAGGACGCGGGGATCGAGCGGCTTGGGGATCAGGTAGTCGGGACCGAAGTGCAGCCGGTCGACGCCGTACGCCGTGCGCACCGCGTCCGGCACGTCCTGCTTGGCCAGGTCGGCCAGCGCGTGCGTGGCCGCCATCTTCATCTCCTCGTTGATCTTCCTGGCGTGCACGTCGAGCGCGCCGCGGAAGATGAACGGGAAGCCGAGCACGTTGTTGACCTGGTTCGGATAGTCCGACCGGCCCGTCGCGATGATCGCGTCGGGCCGCGCCGCGCGCGCCTCCTCGGGCATGATCTCCGGCGTCGGGTTGGCCAGCGCGAAGATCACCGGCTTGGGCGCCATCCCCTTCAGCATGTCCGCGGTCACGGCACCGGCCACCGAGAGCCCGACCAGCACGTCGGCACCCATCAAGGCGTCCTTGATCGTCCGCGCGTGGGTCTCGTGCGCGAACGCCTGCTTGTACTTGTTGAGGTCCGTACGGCCGGCGTGGACCACGCCCTTCGTGTCCACGATCGTGATGTGCTCGCGCTTGACGCCGAGCCGGAT
>DASPTN010000057.1:0-17165 GCA_035623395.1 Gemmatimonadales bacterium
CTCGGTGAGGTTGAAGTGCACCTGCCGCGCCGCCGACCGCGCCTCGCCCTCCGTGCCCGCGACCACCTCCTGGCCGCCGGGCATGCGCGGCGCCTCGGCGACATTGAGGTAGCCCTGCTCGACCAGCCGCTGGACGATGGCGTCGAGCAGCTCGGCGAGCTGGCGCTCGAGCTCGGCGTCGCGCCCGGCGTCCCCTGTGCTCTCGCCGCGCAGGACCTTGAGCATGTCCGGCGTGAGCATCCCGGAGTTCTTGAGCGCCTCGAGGATGGCGTCGCGCAGCGCGTCGAGCGAGCGGTCGCCCTCCTCCTCGCCGCCCTCGCCCCACAAACGCTCGCCGGCGCCGCCGGCGAATCCCGACTGGAGCAGGAAGTCGGCGAGCTGGTCGAGCAGGTCCTGAAGGTTGACCGCATCGGCCAGCTGGTCGACGTACTTGGAGAAGGTCGTATAGCGCACGGGGCTCCCCGTAAGCTGGACGGGGCGCCACATTCCGGCAATGCCCGCGCCGCCGCTCTCGCCGTTCCGCGCCCTGCGGCACCGCAACTAACGCCTGTTCTTCTTCGGCCAGGGCACCAGCCTCGTCGGCACCTGGATGCAGAACATCGCGCAGGGGTGGCTCGTGCTCGAGCTCACCAACTCCGCGTTCTGGGTCGGCCTGGTGAGCGCGCTCACGTCGCTGCCCATCCTGCTGGGCTCGCTGCCGGCGGGGGTGTTCGTGGACCGGCTGAACAAGCACCGCCTGGTGATTTTGACCCAGACGCTGTCGGCGTTGCAGGCCGCCGCGCTCGCGACCCTGATCTGGACCCACCGCATCGCGTTGTGGCAGGTGGCGGTGATCGCCGTGTTCCTCGGCACCGTCAACGCGGTCGACACGCCGGCGCGCCAGGCCTTCATGGTGGAGCTGGTCGGCAAGGAGGATCTCGGAAACGCGATCGCCCTCAACTCGTCGGCCTTCAACGCGGCGCGGGTGGTGGGGCCGTCGGTGGCGGGCGTGCTGATCGCGGTCGTGGGGCTCGGGTGGTGCTACTGCCTCAACGCGGTGTCCTACCTGGCCGTCATCTGGGGCCTGGCGGAGATGCGGCTGCCGCCGTTCGTGCGGCCGCCGCGGCCGGGGAACGGCTGGACCGAGTTCCGGGAGGGCGCGCGCTTCGTGCGCCACGACCGCCGCGTGCTGGCGCTGGTGTCGCTCATCGGGATCATCAGCATCTTCGGGTTTCCCTACCTGGTGCTGATGCCGGTGTTCGCGCGCGACGAGCTGCACGTCGGGGCCGCCGGCCTGGGCTTCATGATGGCCGCGACCGGCGTCGGGGCCGTGGCGGCGGCCCTGGGGCTCGCGGCGCTGGAGGCCCACGTCCCCAAGGGGCGGGTGCTGGTGTGGAGCGGGCCGCTGTTCGGGCTGGCCGTGGCCGGGTTCGCGGTGAACCCGTGGTTTCCCCTGGCGCTGGTGATCCTGCCGCTGAGCGGGGGCGCGATGATCCTCAACAACGCCGTGACCAACACCCTGCTGCAGACGATCGTCCCGGACCAGCTGCGGGGCCGGGTGATGGGCGTCTACGCGTTCACGTTCCTCGGGATGGCGCCGTTCGGGGCGTTCCAGGCGGGGTGGCTGGCCGAGCGGCTCGGCGCGCCGGTGGCCGTGGCGCTCGGCGGCCTGGTGTGCGTGCTGGCGTCGCTCGTGATCTGGAGGAAGGTCCCGGAGGTGCCGGAGCTGAGGTGAAGAGGGTTCAGGTGGCGGTGGGCAGGAGAGTTGCGAGACGCACAGTTGCGAGTGGCCGGGAGACGTGCGCGGTGAGGGGCGAGTCCGGTTGTCAGTACCGACGTCCGGACTCGCCCCTTACGACGCCCAACTCGTAACCACTCGCAACTCGGCGTCTCGTAACTGACCCGTTCACTGATCTTCTGCCTACTGCATGCCTCGATGTCGCGCCGCGTCCACGACGATCTCCGCCGCTCCCTCGTAGCCCAGCCACGCGGTGTTCACGACCAGGTGGTAGTTGGCTGCGTCGTCGCGCCGGCGCCCGTAGTAGTGCTCCAGGAAGCGCTCGCGCGTGCCGTCGATGTCGTGGATCTGACGCGCCGCCTCGTCGGCGGTGACGTGCAGTCGCTCGACGACGATCCGGATCCGCACCTCGCGCGGCGCCACCACGTACACGTGGAGCACCTCCGCCGACTCGGGGGCGGTGGCCAGGTACGCCATCGCCCCGCGCCCCACCAGCACGACGCGGCCGTGCTGCGCCGCCTCGGCGATGACCCGCTCGGTGATGCGGTGCAGCGTGTCCTCGTCGGGGCCGCCCTCCACCGCCGCGGCCGGGACGAACATCTCGGGCGCCGAGATCGCGAGCGTCTTCCCGAGGCGCTCGATCAGCGACGGCGAGCGCTCCTCGCGGGCCGCGACCGTCTCGGTCGGCAGGCCCGCCCGCCGGGCCACCTCCCCCACGAACTCGTTGTCGATGACGGTCCAGCCGAGACGCTCGGCGACCAGCCGGGCCACCAGCGAGCCGCCGGACCCGTACTGCCGCGTGACGGTGACGACGGCCATGGGCCGCTCACCGCCCCCGGAGACTGCTGCGGAGCGCGTTGATGTCGAGGATCGGCACGCCGCCCGTGGTCGGCACCAGGATCACCAGGTTGTTCGAGTTCTTCATGTCGTGCAGCACTTCCAGGTACTGCTTGGTCAGCTGCTCGGCGGTGAGCGTCTGGTTGAGCAGCCGCTGCTGCTCCGACTGGAGCCGCGCCACTTCGACGCGGTGGCGCTCGGTCTCGATCTGCTGCTCCTGCGCGATCTTGTTGTTGATCGCCTGCACGACCTGATCGGGAGGCTCGAGGTTGCGCAGGAAGAAGGCGGTGACCTGCGCGATCCGGAACGGCGGCCCGCCGGCGCGGGGCTGGGTGGTGAGCGCCGAGTCCACCAGCGATTCCATCGTCTGCGCGATCTGGGTGCGCTTGCTGATGTCGTTGATCGAGTACTGGACCATCCCGTCGCGCACGCCCTTGCGGATGGCGTTGCGCACCGCGGCGTGGATCTGGTCCTCGTCGCCGATCTCGGTGAAGATCCGGGGCGCCTGCTGCGGGTCGATCTGCCAGCGCAGGCCGGCGTCCACCTTCATCGCCATCTGCTCGCTCGACAGCGCGTCCATCGTCTCCCGCTGGTCGCCGGCCTCCGGGAACTGCTCTTCCCGGGTCGAGAACCGCTCGATCGAGGACCACGGGGTCACCAGCCGGATGCCGGGCAGCAGCGGCTTCGGATCGACCGTGCCGAAGGCGTGGCGGACGCCGACCTGGCCGGGCTGGATCACCACCAGGCCGGAGCCGAGCGCCAGCAGGGCGCCGAGCACGAGGAAGCCGATCGCTGCGGCGCGCAGGACCCCGGCGACGGGACGCGGACCCTGGCTCTTCGTGGCGGCGGACGCGGTGGTGATGAGGAAGGAGATGCCGAGGAACACGAGACCGAGCACCAGCTCGCCCACGGGGCGCTCCGGGTGGGAGTCGGCTCGAAGATACGGGCCGCGGAGGGGCCGCGACAGGACGGGCGGACGCCGTGGCGCGGCCGGCGAGACTACGCGAAGGGGCTACCGGGCCCCGACTTCGGGAACGGCGGCTGCCGCTCTGGCCGCACGCGGGTGTAGCCCGCCTCCTCGCTGCGCGCGATGCGCCGCTCGGCGGCCAGGCCCTCGAGCACCAGCTCGCACGCGGCGACGGTCGTCGCGGGATCCTTGCGCCGCGCCAGCCCGACGCGGTCCACCAGGTCCAGCAGGCCGGGCACGACGCCGAACCCCTTGAGCAGCGCGTCGGACCGCTCGTCGTGCGAGACCTTGAGGGCGCCACCCTCGTCGAACCAGTGCACGATGTCGTCGACGTTGGCGCCGCCGGCGCGGTCGCCGAAGGTGGCCCCGGCGGCCCGCCGGATCAGCTCGCGCGCGATGACGTCGGCGCCCTGCAGCTCGCCCTCGTACTCCAGCTCCAGCTTGCCCGTGATGGCCGGCACGGCCGCGTACACGTCCGACACCCGCGGCACGATCGTCTTCTCCTTGTTGACCGTCGAGCGCCGCTCGGCGTTGGACACCACGTTCTCGAGCACCGAGATGGGGAGGCGCTGGCTCACCCCGGAGCGCTTGTCCACCCGCTTGTCGCCGCGCGCCTCGAAGGCCACCCGCTCCACCAGCTCCGCGATGAAGTCCGGGACGGCCACCGGCCTCCCGCCGCGGTCGAGCCACGCTTCCTGATCGGTGATCGCCATCCCGAGCTCGAGCGTGCGCGGGTAGTGCGTGGTGATCTCGGAGCCGACGCGGTCCTTGAGCGGCGTGATGATCTTGCCGCGGGCCGTGTAGTCCTCCGGGTTGGCCGTGAACACCAGCGCGACGTCGAGCGACAGGCGGATCGGGTAGCCTTTGATCTGGACGTCGCCCTCCTGCATGATGTTGAACAGGCCGACCTGGATCTTGGCGGCGAGGTCCGGCAGCTCGTTGATGGCGAACACCCCGCGGTTGGCCCGCGGCAGCAGCCCGTAGTGGATCGTCAGCTCGTCCGACAGCAGGTGGCCGCCGCGCGCGGCCTTGATGGGATCGACGTCGCCGATGATGTCGGCGATCGTCACGTCGGGCGTCGCGAGCTTCTCCACGTAGCGCTGCGCCCGCGGCACCCAGGCCACGGGCGCGCGGTCGCCGTGCTCCTCGACCAGCAGCCGCCCGTACTTGGAGATCGGCGCGAACGGATTGTCGTTGACCTCGCTGCCCTCGAGGATCGGCAGCTCCTCGTCCAGCAGCGCGATCAGACCGCGGACGATGCGCGACTTCGCCTGGCCGCGGAGGCCGAGCAGGATGAAGTTGTGCCGCGACAGCACCGCGTTCACGAGCTGCGGCACCACGGAGTCGTCGTAGCCGACGATGCCCGGGAAGATCGGCTGCTCCGACTCGAGGCGGCACAGCAGATTCGCCCGCATCTCGTCCTTGACGGTGCGGGTGCGGCGCTCCGGGGCGCCCCACTCGGACTGCGCCAGTTCGGCCAGCGTGCTTGGCTTGCTCATATCCGGGATATTCGTACCGGGACCTTCCCCGTTCAAGGCCCGCGGGCACCCGGCCCGCGGCCCCGGCGGGGCGCCTGACGCCCGCTCGACGCCGCGGCGCCGGCGTTCCACGTCACGGCAGCACGCGCCACCCGTGGGCGATGGCGGGCGGCGAGCAACGCGTGTGCCGCAGCGTCGAGCTGCTCATCGTGCGACGGAAGGTTTCCGGCTCGAACGACGTGCCGGTCGTCATCGGCGTCCGGTCCGTGGGCGTGAACGTGGCGGTGGACCCCGGTCTCGTGCGGGGGTTCGGCGAGGACCGGACCACCATCCTGCGGTGGGTCGACTTCGGCGCAAAGTGACGGGTGTCCGTAACACGCTGCGCCGCAACGGGTTGGCCGGTCGGCCGCCGCGCGCGCGCACGACGCGATATCCGTCGCCGCGGCGGGGAGATCGGGTGGGGCCAACCTTGACAGTCCGGGTGCTTTGGGTAGCTTTTGCGCCGGTTGAGGCCGGCGGCAGCGGCGCACGGACCTCGTTATGTGTTCCGCTGAGAGATCATTCTAGTTTAAAGGAGATTCGATGAAGCGCTTGTTCCTGGCAGTTGCGGTGCTCGGGCTCATGGCGTGCGCGAAGAAGGAAGCGGCGCCCCCGGCCGAAACGCAGACTCCGGCCGCTGCGCCTGCGCCGGCGATGGGTGCCGACACGACGAAGCCCGCGATGGCGGCGGACACGACGAAGATGGCGGCTCCCGCCGCCGCTCCGGCGCCGGCGCCCGCGAAGAAGGCAGAGGCCCCGATGAAGAAGAAGGGCATGTAGGGGTCGCTGCACCTCTTCGCACGAGGACCCGGAGCCCGCTCCGGGTCTTCGTGTTTTCAGGGGTGCGCGCCTGGCCGGGAGGCGCTGCGGAAGCTGGCCCCGGTGCGCTCGGCGGCCTCGGCCGCCGCGACGGCCGGCCGCCAGTCGAGCAGGCGCTCGGCGCGGGCCGAACTGTAGCGGTTGTTGCCGGCCAGGAACTGCACCGAGACCGAGAGCGACAGCGTGTCCGAGACCGCCGCTCCGATGGTGGCGTCCCAGGCGCGTGCGACCGACCAGGCGAATCCGCGGGAGATGGGCAGCCAGCGCGGCGCGACACCGAGGCCGGCGGCGAAATGCTCCACGAACTCGCGCATCGTCAGCTGCCCGTCGTTCGTGAGGTTGAAGGGCCCCGTGACTTCGGGGTGGTCGAGTGCGGCCGTGACGGCGGACGCGACGTTGCCGGCGTAGACCACGGTCATCCGGTTGAGCCCGCCGCCGATCAG
This sequence comes from Gemmatimonadales bacterium, assembly GCA_035623395.1. Lineage (GTDB taxonomy): Bacteria > Gemmatimonadota > Gemmatimonadetes > Gemmatimonadales > JACORV01 > Fen-1245. Next base: position 6,301 of record DASPTN010000057.1, read on the forward strand.
GGGCACGATCCCGCGCCGCACCAGCCTCGCCACGCGCGGCGAGAAATGCCGGTCTCCCTCTCCATACAGCACGCAGGGACGGAGCGCGACGGCGCTCAGCCCGGTCTCCTTCGCCACGCGCCACACCGCGATCTCCGCCTCGCGTTTCGACCGGGCGTACGGCTCGTGCACGGCGGGGGCGCGCTCGAGGTCGAAGTCCTCGTCGCTCCCGGGACGGTCGATGGCCGCGCGGCTGCGGCCGTAGACGGCCACGGACGAGAGGTGGACGAGGCGGGCCCGCGCCCGTGCGGCGCTGCGGGCCGCGAGCTCGGCGCCGCGGACGTTGACCTCGCGCCACTGTGTCCAGGTCCCGGCCCGCAGCACCATGGCCGCGGCGTGGACGACCGCATCGCATCCGGCGATCGCCGCGTCCAGCATCGCGGGGTCGGACAGGTCGCCGCGACACGGCTCGGCGCCGAGCCGCAGCAGCTCGGCGGCGCTCGTCTCGGAGCGGGCGAGGGCACCGACCGCGTCGCCCCGCGCGCGCAGCGCCAAGATCACGTGGCGCCCGACGAGCCCCGTGCCTCCGGTGACGAAGACCTTCACGTTCCGCCCTCCGCGGCGCGCGGCTCCCACGGCAGGGCCCGCACCGTCGCGGCCGAGCCGTCGGGGAGCTCGACGATCGCTCCCGCCTCGACGCTCCGCCGCAGGACGGCGAGCCCGGCCCAGGTCCGGCCCGTCTCCCACCAGCAGGCGCTGGTGAGGCGCCCGGCGGGCTGTCCGTCCGCGCGGATCTCCTGCGGGAGCGACTGCGGCTCGCGCTCCATGGCGAGCCCGGCGAGCCAGCGGTTCGCGTGGCCGCGGAAGTGGAGGCGCGCGACCGTCTCCTGGCCGAGGTAGCAGCCCTTGGTGAACGACACCGCGCCGAGCTCGTCGAGCCGCACCTCCTGCGGCAGCGTGCGGTCGTCGATCTCGGCGCCGAGTCGCGGGAAGCCGGCGAGAATCCGCCGCTCCTCGAGCAGCGCGGGGGCGACCGCCCGTGCGCCCCGGGCCTCGAGTGCCGCGAGGATGGCGCCGGCCTCGCCGGCGGGCGCGAGACACTCGATGCCGTCGAGCCCGCGCGCGGCCACGCGGCTGAGCGCGACGCTCGCGCCGTTGTGTTGCGCGGTGGCGGCGCGGCCTGCCGGCTCCGGGAGCGCCGTCCGCACGACGCCGGCCATCACCTCGCGCGCCGCGGGGCCGTAGACGCCGACCGACGCCGTGGCGGCCGTCACCTCCTCGAAGCGGCACAGGCGCGGCGGCAGCGACCGCTGGAACACCGCGGCCACGTCGGGCGCCGCGGCGTCGGGCACCTCCACCATCAGGGCGTCGCCGAGACGGGTGACCCACAGCGGAGCCACGATCATCCCCTTGGCCGTGAGCAGCGCGCCGAAGCTGTGGCTGGCGTCGCCTGCCTGCTCGACGTCGCAGGTCACCAGTCCCTGGAGGCACGTGACGCGAGCGCTGCCGACGAGCCGGAACCTGGCGAGGCCGGGCCGCACGACGGCTCCCGCGCCGGCGGCGAGCGCGGCGCGGTCCGCCGGATCCACGGCGCCGCGGCCGACGAGCGCGGCCGGCTCAGGCGCGCGCACGCGCCGCCACCTCGCGCAGCAGCGGGGACAGCTCGGCGGGCCGGTGTCCCTCGAACGAGTCCCACACCAGGTCCGCCGCCGCGAGGTCCTCGCGCGGGTGCGAGGTCGTGAGGGCCACGCAGCCCGCGCCGAGCGCGCGCGCAGCGGCGAGCCCCGGATTCGAGTCCTCCACCACCACCGCGCGCACGCGGCCCGCGCGGCCCGCGAGCGCGGCGAGGGCGCGGCGGTGGCCCTCCGGATCGGGCTTGGGCCGGCCGACGTCCTCGGCGCTCACGACGCAGGCGACCACGTCGGCCAGGCCCGCGCGCTCGAGGCCGACGCCGATCTCGCGGCGCAGCGCCCCGCTCACGACGGCGATCCGCGCGGCCGCCGCCGCGGCGCGCACGAACTCCTGCACGCCGGGGACGATCGGGAGATCGGCGCGCGTGCCGGCGGCGTAGCGCTCGGCCTTCTCGGCCGCGAGGCGCTCCAGGCGCGGCCCCTCCAGCGGCCGGCCGGCGCGGCGGAACGCCGCGCGGACGCAGGCGCGGTCGTCGATCCCGAGGTACTCGGCGTAGTACGTGGCCTCGTCGACCGCGATGCCTTCCGCGCGGAGGGTGTCCCGCAGGGCCGCGAAGTGGATGGGCTCGTCGTCCACGACCACGCCGTTGAAGTCGAGCAGGACGACGTCGGTCACGGCGTCGGCGTCAGCCGCCATAGGCGAGGTCGAGCAGCTCGACCGGGTGGCGGAGCTCGACGTCCAGTCCGGCCAGCAGCACGCCCGCGCCGATCTGCATCAGGCAGCCCGGGTTCCCGGTCGCGACGACGTCGGGCGCGGCCGCGGCGATCGCCTCGAGCTTCCGTTCCAGGACGTCGAGCGAGAGATGGGGCTGGAGCAGCGAGTACACGCCGGCGCTGCCGCAGCAGCGGTCGCTGCCCTCGAGCGGCACGAGCTCCAGCCCCGGAATGGCGCCGAGCACCGTCAGCGGCGGGTCCACGACCTTCTGCGCGTGGTGGAGGTGGCAGGGCGCGTCGTAGGCGACGCGCAGCTCCAGCGGACCGGCGCGGCGCGGTCCGCGCTCGGCCAGCACCTCGCTCACGTCGCGCACCCGCGCCGCGAACGCGTGCGCCCGCTCGGCCAGGGGATCGTCGGCCAGCGTCTCGCCGTACGACTTGAGCATGGCGCCGCAGCCGGCGCTGTCGGTGACGATCGTGAGGCCGGGCGCGGCGGCGTCGAAGGCCCGGACGTTGGCCCGGGCGAGGGCGCGCGCGGCTTCGACCTCCCCGGCGTGCGCCGCGAGGGCGCCGCAGCAGACCTGCCCCGGCACCTCCCGTGCGCCGAGGCCGTTGCGGGCGAGCGTGCGGATGGTGGCGCCGTGCACGTGACCGAACAGACCGTCCATCACGCAGCCGCGGAACAGGGCCACCTCCCCGGCGTGCCCGGCCGGCGGCGTCGGCGCCGGAGCCGCGCGGCCGTCGGCGGGCCGCGGCCGGGACGCCGCGAGCATGGCCATCGCCAGCACGGCCGGCGGCGGCGCGGCGAGGGAGCCGGGAGATCCGTCGGCTCGGCGGCCCGCGCCGCGCGAGAGCAGCTCGGGCATCCGGGTCGCGCGCGCGAGGCGCGCGAGGGCCCACAGGGCCCGCTGCCGGGCGGGGCGCGCGAGCACCCACAGGCCCGCCAGGAGCGCCGCGCTCTGGCCCCGCGCACGCGCGATGCGCGAGCGCGCCGCCTCCAATGCTGGGCCGTAGACGACGCCGGACGGGCACACGCTCTCGCAGGCCCGGCACCCGAGGCAGCGGTCGAGATGACGGTCGAGCGCCGGGTCGTCGGCGGGGATCGTGCGTCCGACCAGCGCGCGCATCAGCACGATGCGGCCGCGCGGCGAATCGGCCTCGTCGGCGGTGACCTCGTAGGTGGGGCAGGCCGGAAGACAGAAGCCGCAGTGCACGCACGCGTCGAGGCCCGCCCACGCGCCGGCGGTCATGCGAGCAGCGGCGCGGCGAGGATCCCGGGCGGATCGAAGGTGACCTTGAGCGCGCGGGTGATCCGCTCGACCGCCGGGGGGAGCGCGCCCCACACGCCGGCGGCGGCGCGCGTCGCGGGATCGGCGCGCTCGAGGATCACAGGCCAGCCGTGGGCCGCGGCCTCCGCGCGCAGCCGCGCGATCTCCTCGGCGGAGCAGCGCTCGACGCCCACGCGGACCGTGCCGCGCGGCACCGTGGCGCTCGCGCCGAGGCGCGGACCGAGGTGGCGCTCCGCCAGCTCGAGTGCACGCATCCAGCACCGCGGCTCGGCGCCGAGGCGCAGCACCACGGGCCATTCACCGACCGCCTGCCGCCACGGGGTCCATGGCGAGCCGCCCTCGAGCGTGCGCGCCGCGACCGCGCCGGCGGCGCGCCCGATCGCGTCCAGCTCCTCGGCGACGCCGGCGCCGGGGCCCGCGGCGCGCGCGGCGAGCGACCACGTGTCGCCCCAGCCCAGCCGCGCCGCCAGCTCGGGGCTCAGGGCTTCCAGCGCGGCGGGCGAGGCGGCCCCGGCGAGGGCGGCGGCGCTCGCCCGCTCGATCCAGGCGGCGTCCCCGGACCACACGGCGGTGCGATCGGCGCCGGGACGGGCGCGCAGCCGGAGATGCGCCTCGGCGATGATCCCGAACGCGCCGTGTCCGCCGATCACCAGCTTCGCCAGGTCGAATCCGGCGACGTTCTTCACCACCCGGCCGCCGAGGCGCACCACGGTGCCGTCACCCGCGACGACCGAGAGGCCGAGCACCTGGTCGCGCGCCGGCCCGTAGTGCGCGGCGAGCGGGCCGGCGCCGCCGGACGCCAGGGCGCCGCCGACGGTGCGCGACGGCGGTCCCGGCGGGTCGAACGGCAGCCACGCGCCGCTGGCGGCCAGCCGCTCGCCGAGGCGGTCCAGCGGCGTGCCGGCTCCCACCGTGACGACCAGGTCCGCCGGATCGAAGTCGGAGACGGCGTCCAGCCCGTCGACCGTCAGCGCGCGCGCGCCCGGCGGCGGGTCGGTCCACCAGCCGCCGGAGCCGCGCACCGCGACGGCCGCGCGCTCCGCGGCCGCCGCGCGCACCTGGGCGACGAGCGCGGCCAGGCCGTCCCGGTCGGTCACGCCGTCGAGCGCTTGCGGCATTCCTCGAGTTGCGCGCGCGCGGCCACCGTGAAGGCCCGGGCCTCGTCGATCAGCGGGCGCGCGTCCTCGGGCCGCCACCCGGCGAAGCTGCGGCGGTCGCCCTTCATCTGGTAGAGCGCCAGGAAGCCGCTCGGCAGCTCATCGCGGATCATCCGGCCCAGGTCCTCGTGGGAGCGCTGCGTGTGCCACGGCTCGTCGCGCAGCCAGACGCGCACGATGGCGGCCGCCATCACGCCCGGATACGCCTCCTCGATCGCGCGCGCGCCGGCGCCGCCGGCCAGGTGCCGCTCGGCCGCCTCCAGGCGCCGCTCGGCGTCGGCCAGCTGCGCGTCCATCTGGGACAGCCAGCGGGTCGGAATGGGCGCGGTCACGTCTCGCTCCACGGACGCCACTCGCGGCACTGCCGCAGCGGGACGACCTTGCCCGGGTTGGCGCGCTCCTCCGGGTCGAACACCCGGCGCACCGCCGCCATCAGGCCCAGCTCGTCGGGGCCGAACACCATCGGCATGTACGCGAGCTTGTCCAGGCCGACGCCGTGCTCGCCGGTGATGGTGCCGCCGGCCGCGACGCAGGCGCGGATGATCTCGTCGCTCGCGGCATGGACCCGCTCGAGCTGGTCGGGATCGGACGCGTCGAAGCTGAGGTTCGGGTGGAGGTTGCCGTCGCCCGCGTGGAACACGTTGGTGACCCGCAGCCGATGGCGCCGGCCGATCTCGGCGATCTGCTCCAGCACGTCGGGCAGCGCGGTGCGGGGGACGACCGCGTCCTGCACCACGAGATCGGCGCTGATCCTGCCCATCGCCCCGAACGCCTTCTTGCGGCCCTGCCACAGCTTCTCGCGCTCCGCGGGGCTGGTCGCGACCCGCACCGTCCGCGCCCCCGAGCGCTCGAGCAGGGCGCGGGTGGCCGCCGCGTCGGCCTCGACGGCCGCCGCGCCGCCGTCCAGCTCGACCAGCAGCACCGCGGCGGCATCCGCCGGATAGCCGGCGGCGTAGGCGCTCGACTCGACCATCTCGATGGCGTTGTGGTCCATCATCTCCAGCGCGGCCGGCACGATGCCGGCGGCGATGATGGCGGTGACCGCCTCGCCGGCGAGCCTGAGGCTGGTATAGTCGGCGAGCATGGTCCGCACCTGCGCGGGCACCGGCACCAGCCGCACGGCGATCCGGGTCGCGATGCCGAACAGCCCCTCGCTGCCGACGAACACGCCGGCGAGGTCCGGACCCCACGGCTCGCCGCCGTCGCCGCCGAGGCGCACGGTCTCGCCCGAGGGCAGCACGACGTCGAGCCACAGCACGTGGTTGGTGGTCACGCCGTACTTCAGGCAGTGCGGGCCGCCCGCGTTCTCCGCGACGTTGCCGCCGATCGTGCAGGCGGTCTGGCTCGAGGGGTCGGGCGCGTACATGAGGCCGAACGGGGCGGCGGCCCGGCTCAGCGTGGCGTTGACGACGCCGGGCTCGACCACCGCCCGCCGGTTCGCGGGATCGACGGCCAGGATGCGCGCCAGCCTCGTCAGCGTCACCAGCACCGCGGGGGCCTCGCCGAGCGCGCCGCCGGAGAGGCCGGTGCCGGCGCCGCGCGCGACGAACGGGACGCCGCGCCGCGCCAGCGCGGCGACGACGGCGGCGACCTCGTCCTCGGAGCCGGGCAGCACCGCCAGCGCCGGCGTGCGGCGGAGCGTGGGCAGCCCGTCCGAGGCGAACGTGGCCAGCTCCGCCCGCTCGGCGCGGACGAACCGCGCGCCGACGATGCCGGACAGCTCTTCGACGAGGCTCGCGTGTTCCATCGGGATCACGAGCAATGTAGCTTCCCCGCTCTGGCACCTCTAGCGACCGCACTGATCCTCGCCGTCATGCAGGCCACCCGGCCTCCCGCGCTCGACCTCAAGGTCGGGGGCGCGTGGGTCCCGTGGCGCGCCTACGTGCCCGGGACACCGGCGGCCGCGGACCCGCTCCTGGTCCGCGCGATCCGGTGGGAGGACGAGCGTCCCGGTCTGCGGCTCGGCAGCTTCGAGGTCCGCGTCTCCAGGGGGCTGCTGGTCAACAGCGTGGCGGTCGTCGAGATCGATCCCGAGCGCTACCGGTTCTCCCTGGCCGCCGCCCCCGCCTTCGCCGCGCGTGCGGTGGACGCGTGGATGGCCGACACGGACGTCGTCGCGGCGGTCAACACGGGACTGTTCCGCCCCGAGGGCACGCCGCAGGGTCTGGTGCTGCTCGACGGCGTGCGGTCCGGCCGGCGCCTCGGGTGGCTCGACGCGGCGGTGGTGATCGCCGCCGGCCGCCCGCGCCTCACAGACCCGCCGGCCGTGGACTCGATGACGGGGCGGGTCTCGGCCTTCCAGGTCGTGCCGTGGCTGGTGCGTGCGGGCCGGGCCGTGCTGGGTGCCAGCTCGGGCCTGCGGCTGTCGCGCACCCACCGGGACCGGCGGCTCACGCTGTGCCTCGGAGGCGGCGGCCCGGTGCGGCTGCTGCTCAGCAACTTCGAGGTGTTCGGCGGAAACGCCGGCACGATCCCGGTGGGTCTCACGATCCCGGAGCAGGCGCTGATCGCCGTCGCGTCGGGCTGCACCGACGCGGTGGCGCTGGATGGAGGGATCTCGGCGCAGCTCGCCGTCCGGTTCCCGCGGCGGGTGCGCCGGATGCCGGGCTGGCGCGAGGTGCCCCTGGTAATGTTGATTCGCCCTCGATAGCGGTGACGACCAGTACCTCCTGGAGGAGATCTATGACGACGCATCGCGCGCTGTGGGTGGCCGCGGGGCTCTTGGCCGGCCTGGCGCCGGCGCTGAGCGCGCAGGTGGAGCTCAAGGCCATCTACGGCAGCTCCCCGTCCGACATCTGGGTGGTCGGCGAGGCTCCCGCCGCGCTGCACTGGGACGGCCAGGCGTGGAACGAGATGCCGTTCGGCGTGAGCCGTTCGGGAACGCTCTGGGGCGTCTGGGCGAGCGGGCCGCGGGACGTGTACGCGGTCGGCGACGGGGGCACGGTGCTCCACTTCGACGGCGGGACGTGGAACCGGATGACCGTGCCGACCAGCCAGCAGCTCGTCGCGGTGGCGGGCCGCGGGGCGGGCGACGTGTACGCGCTGGGGCAATCGTCGAACGACCGCGAGGCGCCACAGCTGCTGCACTACGACGGCCACGCCTGGACGGCGGCGGCGCTCCCGCTGCCGTTCCGCGCGAACGCGCTGGTGCTGGCGGGCCGCGACGTCGTGGTCGCGGGCGTCGTGTACTACGATCCGCAGCCGAGCGAGCGCCGCCAGGTCGGCGTGGTGGCCCGGTGGAGCGGCGGCCGGTGGGTCACGGCCGGCTGGGACGGCCAGAAGGTCGCCGACCCGGTGGTCGGCGCCGCCGGCTGGACCGGCCTCTCGGCCGCGGGCGCGGCCCTGCTGCTGTTCGGGCAGCGGGAGGATGGCACGAAGGCGATCGCGATCAGCAGCGGCGGCGCCTGGACGCTGCTCCCGCCGGCGGCCTCGGCGATGTCCCGCACCCAGATCCGCTGGGTGACGCTGGCCGGCGACGCGACCCCGGTCGCCCTGTACGAGGGCGACGGCTTCGCCCGCTACGCCGGCGGGCGCTGGACCGCGGTGTCGGGTCAGGCGTCGATGATGCAGATGATGTACGGGCAGCCGCAGCCGGGCGCGACCCCCGAGCAGCAACAGCAGCAGGCGGCGCGCCAGGCGCAGCTCATGGCGCAGCTGCAGTCCAATCCGATGATGATGGCGCTGCGCATGCAGGCGTTCGACATGAGCCGCGCCCGGGCGGTGTGGGGCACCTCGTCCGCCGACTTCTACGTCGCGACGGAGGCCGGGCGCATCATCCACGTCGTCGGCGACCAGCCGACCATCGCGTACGACGCCTCGTGCGCGGATCCGTCCGCCGCGGGCAATCCCATCTGCCAGGCGCTGCAGGCCGGCCACCAGTAGGAGCGCGCCGGTGCGCTGAGGGGAGTGCGCAACGAGAAGGGCGCGCCGCGGTGGGCGCGCCCTTCGCATTTCGGACGATCAGTTCGTGCCGCGCGGAGGCGGCCCGCGCCGCTCTCCGTTCAGGCCGCTCTCCAGAACCGCATCAGCGCCTGGCCGTCCGGGCACTCGCGGAGCTTCTCGAAGGCGCGCTCGCGGATCTGGCGGATCCGCTCGCGCGTCACGCCCATCAGCGCCCCGATCTTCTCCAGCGTCATCGCCTCGGAGCCCTGCTCCAGGCCGTAGTAGAGGTACAGGATCTTCCGCTCGCGCGGCGTCAGGTACTTCCTGAACACGCGGTCGATGAACCCGCGCATCAGCTTCGAGTCGGTCGTCTCCTCGATCTCGCCGCCCTCGACGCCGGCGAACCGCTCCCCCAGGGTCGCGGCGTCGCGGTCGGTCCGGTCGACCGGGGCGTCGAGCGACACCTCGACGGCGGTCATCCGGCGGGCGGTGCGCACGTTGTCGACCGTGTCGCCAAGGGCGCGCGCGACCTCCCCGTCGGTGGGCTCGCGTCCCAGCTCCTGGGCGAGCACCATCTCGGTCCGCGACATCTTGATCAGCTGGGCGTTCTGATTGAGGGGAATCCGCACGCTGCGGGTCTGCTCGGCCAGGGCCTTCAGGACCGCCTGGCGCACCCACCACACCGCGTACGAGATGAACTTCACGCCCTGCTCGGGATCGAACTTGCGGACGGCCTTGAGCAGTCCCTCGTTGCCGATGGCCACCAGCTCCGAAAGGTCGAGGCCGTGGCCCTGGTACTTCTTCACGTACGAGATGACGAACCGCAGGTTCGCCGTGACGAGCCGCTCGGCCGCCGCCGGGTCGCCCCGGCGCGCGAGACGGGCCAGCCGGCGCTCCTCGGCGGGATCGTCGATCAGCGGCAGCTTCTGGATGTCCTGGAGGTACTGGTCGAAGGCTCCTGACGCGCTCTGACGGAAGAAGCTCTTGGCCTTGCCGTTGTGACGCTCCAGCATGCGGGGCCCCGTGCGTTCGCGATGGAGTGAATCGGGTCGTGCTTCAGGGTGGCGTCGCGGGGGCCCATAATAGGAAGCGCCGGGATTCCGTCAAGCGAAAGTTATTATCCACATCACTAAGTTGTTACTCTCCGGCAGGTTGTGACACTGCGTGCACATCGAGCTATCGCCGAACACCGATCTGTTTCGGGCGACTGTTGCGTAACTTATTGTTTTGCAATTGGTTGGTTGCGATACCATCGCAATGATATCGCGACGGTGTCGCTTTCTGGCGCTAGCGGCAGGACTCGAGCGCGCTGCGAACCTCGGCCGGGCTCACCTCCACCGTCCAGGCACCATCGGCGCCGTGCGCCATCCGGCCGATCTCGGCCGGGAGCGCGAAGCGCAGCGTGCCCGCGCGCACCTTCTTGTCCGCGCGCATCGCGTCGAGCAGGTCGTCGCACGCCACCGTCTCGGGGACCGCGCTGGGCAGGTCGTAGTGCCCGAGCAGGTCGAGCACCCGTGCCCTCGTCCCCCGCGCGGCGATGCCGGTCGCCTCGGCCAGGGCCGCCTCGACCGCCATCCCGATGGCGACCGCCTCGCCATGGAGCAGGGCGTAGCCGCTCCTGGCCTCGACCGCGTGCCCCACCGTGTGCCCGAAGTTGAGCACTTGGCGGCGGCCGCGCTCGGACGCGTCCGACGCGACGATCTCTCCCTTGATGCGGATACTCCGCTCGATGATGGATTCGAGGGCGTCGAGCGAGCGCGTCAGGCAGGCGGCCGCCGTGCGGCCGAGGTCGTCGGCGTAACCGGCGTCGGCGACGACGCCGTGCTTGATCGCCTCGGCGCAGCCGGCCGCGACCTGGTTCCGGGGCAGCGTGGCGAGGGACTCGATGTCGGCGAGCACGAGGCGCGGGTGGTGGAACGCGCCGACCAGGTTCTTGCCCGCGGGCAGGTCCACGCCCGTCTTGCCGCCGATGGACGCGTCGATCATCGCGAGCACGGTCGTGGGGACCTGGACCCAGGGGATGCCGCGGTGGAGCGTCGCGGCGACGAAGCCCGCGAGGTCTCCCACGACCCCTCCGCCGAGCGCCACGACCGCGGCGTCCCGCCCGATGCCCGCCGCCACCATCCGGTCGCACAGGTCCGCCCACGTCTCGCGGACCTTGTTCCACTCTCCGGCGGGGAAGACGAACGACCGGGCGTGGAGTCCGGCGGACT
>DASPTN010000058.1:0-15282 GCA_035623395.1 Gemmatimonadales bacterium
CGGCTTCCGGATTCGGGGGGGTGACCCGTGGCGCCGACGTCGCCATCTTGCAATGATTGAGATATGGCCTCGTCCAAGGAGACTACCGTGCGCCACCCCTTTCGCGGCGCCTCCCTCGTGCTGGCCGGTGCCGGCCTGGCCGGCCTCTACGCCTGCGTCTCGCTGGAGAGTCCGGCCGTCAGCCCCACCTGCGGCACGGCCGGCACGCTCACCGTCGGCGTGGCGCTGACCGACGCGATCACGACGAGCTCGTGCCGCCTGACCGACCTGACCTACGCGAACTTCTACAAGTTCCGCGTCGACTCCCAGGCCAAGCTGCTGGTCTCGCTCACGTCGCAGGACTCGGCCACCGTCTGGATCACCGACAGTGCGGGCGCCCTGGTCGCGAACTCCGCGTTCAACGAGGCGGCCGCCACCACGCAGTCGCTGCGCCTGATCGTCAAGCCCGGGCCGTACGAGCTGGCCGTGGGCTCCTACGCGACCCAGCCCTCCGGCGCGCTGACGGTGACCGTGGCGAAGGACACCACGCCGGTTTCGGGCAGCCAGACGGCCATCTGGGTCACGGACTCCATCGCGACCACGCAGACGATCACCAGCGGCGACCACTCCGACGGACCGTACGGGACGAGGTACTACTACCATCTGTATCTCCGATGGGTCCAGGGCGGGAGCCAGCTGACCCTGAGCGAGCACTCGACGGCGTTCGACCCCCAGGTTGTGATCACCAGCGTCAACAGCGGCAGCGAGGTCGGCGTGTCGGTGCTGGACTCGACCAACACGACCGCCGTGGTGAGCTATTCGCCCGGCTCCACCGATGTGCTGCTGCTGTGGGTCGGGTCCATCGACTCGCTGCAGGCGGGCAAGTACTCGCTGACGATCAAGTAGCCCCGGGCGGGGGGAGGCGCCCGGCCGCTCGCTAGCCGGGGATCGCCCGGAACAGCTCCAGTCCGCGCTCGAACCGGCGTCCGATCTGCGCCACCACGGGCCGGAGCCCGCGTGCACTCAGGGTGGGATCCGCGGCGATCACGTCGCGCGCCAGCCGGTGCGCGAGGGCGAGCAGGTCCGCGTCCTTCGTCCAGTCGGCGAATCGGAACTCCACGGGTCCCGCCTGCCGGGCGCCCACCAGCTCGCCGTGGCCGCGCTCGGCCAGGTCCAGCTCGGCGATGGCGAAGCCGTCCTCGGTCGCGGCGAACTTCTCGAGCCGCTCCCGCGCCGGCGACCCCGCGTTCCGGAGCCCGTCCTCCACCATCAGGATGCAGTGGCTGGCGGCGGCGCCGCGCCCAATCCGGCCGCGCAGCTGGTGGAGCTGCGCGAGGCCGAAGCGGTCGGGATGCTCGATCAGCATCACCGTCGCGTTGGGGACGTCGATCCCCACCTCGATCACCGTCGTGGCGACCAGGACCTGGATCTCGCCGGCGCGGAACCGCCGCATCACCAGGTCGCGGTCCTCGGGCGGGACCCGGCCGTGCACCAGGCCCACCGCGATGTCCGGGAAGATCTCCGCGGCCAGGTACTCGGCCATCTTGGTCGCGGCCTTCACGTCGAGCTTCTCGGTCTCGTCGATCACCGGGTAGATGATGTAGGCCTGGTGGCCCGCGCGGACCTGCGCGCGCACGAAGTCGTACACCCTGGCGCGCGCGCGGTCGTCGCGGATCGCGGTGCGGATCGGCTTGCGCCCGGGCGGCATCTCGTCGAGGCGCGACACGTCGAGGTCGCCGTACAGCGCCAGGGCGAGGGTGCGGGGAATCGGCGTCGCCGACAGCAGCAGCACGTCGGGCCCCTCGCGCGCGTTCTTCTCGGCCAGAAGGGCGCGCTGCGCGACGCCGAACCGGTGCTGCTCGTCGATCACCGCCAGGCCCAGCCGGTGGAACGCGACCTCGCCCTGGATCAGCGCGTGGGTCCCCACCACGATCCGGGCGCTGCCCTGCTCCAGCCGCTCGCGCACCATCGCCTTCTCGCCCGCCGACATCCGGCCCACCAGCAGCTCCGGCATCATCCCGAGCGGCGCCAGCAGCCTCGTGAGCGTGGCGGCGTGCTGCTCGGCCAGCAACTCGGTGGGCGCCATCAGCGCAGCCTGGAACTCGTTCTCGACGGCCACCAGCATCGCGAACAGCGCGACCACCGTCTTGCCCGAGCCGACGTCGCCCTGCAGCAGCCGGTGCATGCGCACGGGCGAGGTCTGGTCGGCCACGATCTCCTTGATGCAGCGCTTCTGGGCGGCCGTCAGCTCGAACGGCAGGTTGCGGCGCAACTCGCTGGTGAACTCGCGCCGCACCTCGAACCGGATGCCGGCGCGCGAGCGGCGGGCAAGCCAGCGGGCCCGCGCCAGCACCAGCTGGAACAGCATCAGCTCCTCGAACGCCAGGCGCCGGCGGCCCGCCTCCGCCGCGGCGACGTCGGCCGGCCGGTGCACCTGCCGCAGCGCGTCCGGCAGCGGCACCACGCCCGCCGCGGTGCGCCAAGCCGCGGGCAGCTCCTCCGCCACGCTCGCCAGCAGGCCGTCGAGGTGGCGGTCCAACAGCGAGCGGAGCTGGCGTACTGTCAGGCCCTCGGTCACCCGGTAGACCGGGAGCACCTGGCCGCGCGGCTGCTCGTCGTCGTCGGCCAGGACCACCCACTCGCGCGGCTGCAGCTGCCGGCCGTGGAAATGCCGCACCGGGCCCGTCACGAGCAGCAGCTGACCCTTGAGGATGCTCCGCTGGAGGAACGGACGGCCCGGCCAGCCGCATTCGATCAGGCCCGACGCGTCCTGGAGCACCGCCTGGAAGACGCGGAGCCCGCGCCGCGTCGGCAGGACGCCGGTCGAGACCACGCGCCCGACGACGGTGACCTCCGTGCCCACGCGCGCGCCGCGCGCCCGCGTGATGGGCGTGATCTGGGTGGCGTCGAGGTAGCGGAACGGGACGTGGTGCAGCAGGTCGCGGGCGGTGGCGATGCCGAGCCGCGCCAGCAGCTCGGCGCGCCGCTCGCCCACGCCCTTGAGGAACTGCACCGGCAGGTCGAGGCGGAGCTCAGGCACGGCGCGCTCCCGCCGCGGGCGTCCGGAGAGCCGCGCCGCCCGCGCACGCCTCAGGCATCGAGCAGCCTCCGCGCGTACGCCGCGGCGTCGAACACCTCGAGGTCCTCCGCGCCCTCGCCGACGCCGAGGAACCGGACCGGCAGGTCGAGGTCCCGGGCGAGGGCGACCACCGTGCCGCCGCGCCCGGTCCCGTCGAGCTTGGTGACGACCAGGCCGGTCAGGGGGAGCGCGGCCTTGAACGCCCGGCCCTGCTGCACCGCGTTCTGCCCGGTCGAGCCGTCGAGCACGAGCAGCGTCTCGTGCGGCGCGCCCGCGAGCTTCCGCCCGGCGACGCGTGCCACCTTCTGCAGCTCCTTCATCAGGTCGTCCTGGGTGTGCAGCCGGCCGGCGGTGTCCACGATCACGGTGTCGAGCCGTCGCGAGCGGGCCGCCTCGATGGCGTCGAACACGACCGCCGCGGGATCGCCGCCAGGCGCGCCCTTCACGCACGGCAGCGCCAGTGCCTCGGCCCAGCGCTCGAGCTGCGGCACCGCGCCCGCGCGGTAGGTGTCGGCCGCGACGAGCAGCGGCTGCCGGCCTTCCCCGCGCAGCCGGCGCGCGAGCTTGGCGGCCGCGGTGGTCTTGCCGGTGCCGTTCACGCCGACCATCAGGACGACCGTCGGGCCGGGCTCGGCCCGCGCCACGGCGCCCGGCGCGGCGCGGCCGGCCGACGGCGCCGCGAGGATGGCCGCCAGCCGCTCCTCGAGCGCGGCACGCACCTCCTCGGCGCTCTTCAGCGTGCCACGGCGCGCGCGCTCACCCACCTCGGCCACCAGGTCCTCGGCCGCGGCGACGCCGAGATCGGCCTCGATGAGGAGGCGCTCGAGGGAGTCGAGGTCCGGCTTCTCGCGGAGCCAGGCACCGACATCGGTGGCGGCCAGGTTCTTGATGCTGCCCCACAACCCCACCAGGGACCCCCCTTTCACCACCGTGAGAAGTGAGACGTGAAAGGTGAAACGTTCACCTCTCACCGCTCACCGTCGCACATCACCTCATCCCCCTGCGTCGCCTCCCGACCCACTCCAACACCAATGCCGTGAGCGCCGCGCCGTACACCCACGGCATCCGGCGCAACGGCTCGGTTTCCTCCACCCCCGCGGCGCGCTGCCCCGGCTGGCTCGCCAGCGTCCGCGGCCGAGGCAGCAGCTCGTCGAGCCCGCGATTGAGCGAGTCACGCCGCGCGAGCAGCGCCGCCCCCTCGCGCTCCGGCTGAGCCAGGAGCCAGTCCGTCAGCGCCGCGACCAGCGAACGATAACCCTCGGCCGCGACGCCGCCCTTGCTCGCCCATCGCCAGAAGCCGGCGCCCAGCGTGCGCACCGAGCGGCGGCTCCCGTGCTCCGACCCCACGACCGCGGGCCAGGCCCGGCCCCGCCGGCCGAGCCGGGCCGAGACGGCCGTCCACTCGGCGGTGTCCCCCGGCTGCTGCGCCAGCGCCTCGAGCGGCGGCAGGCTGTCGGCGGGGACGCCCGCCAGCGCGGCCCCCAGCGGCGATGCCGTGGCCGACGGGGCCACGTACCAGTCCCCGGCGAGCACGCCGGTCGCCGGCGTCGTCCACCGCCACAGGCCATGGCGCGCGAGCGCCGCGAGCGCGGCGGTGCCGGCGGCCGTGCCGTGGACCACCACCAGCGAGGCGGCGCGCACCGCGCTCTCGACCAGGGACTCGGCCACCGGTCGCAGCGACGCCGCGTCGCGCCACGGCCCGCCCGGCGTCACCCGCACGAACGCGTCCACCGGGACCCCGGCCGTCTGCCGGAGCGTGGCGGCGAGCGCGCGGAAGTCCCAGTCCGGGCTGTCGGACAGGACGGCGATCGCGCTGGTGCGCGACACCTCGGCCACCGTCGCCCGCGCGTCGTCACGTGGCTCCGCGTCGTCGCGCACGTCCGAGACCCGCACCACGTAGCGGCGCAGCTCGCGATCCGTGCCCGCGGGCAGCGCCGCCGGCAGGAAGCGCAGCTCGCGGCGGAGGCTGCCGCCCGCGCCGAGCGGGACCCGCGTCCGCGCGACCACGCGCGTCCCCTCGCGGAGCTCGAGCGTGGCGGTGTCCGCGGCGGCCGTGCCGGCGGCCACGAGCACCACGCCGGCCGCCGCGGTGTCGCCCCAGCGCAGCGCCAGCGGCAGGTCCAGCGCGGCGACGCCGACGTCCGGCCGCGGCGGCCGCGGCAGCACGACGATGCGCGCCACGCGCAGGAAGTCGGGCGGGAGGTCCCGCGCGTCGTCCACCTCGCCGTCCGTGACCACGGTGACGGGCCCGCCGAGCGCCGCGGCCTCGCGCCACGCCGGCAGCAGCCGGCTCGCGGGGGCGTCCGGGCGCGCCGGCTCGCGCAGCGCGGCGGGCTGCGCGCCGAACAGGATGATCCGGCCGCCCCGGCCGGCGACGGTGCGCGCGGTGTCCAGTGCCGTGCGCCAGCGGGCGAGCGCGCCGGGCTCCGGTCCCGGGTCGCTCATCGAGAGCGACTGGTCGAGGAGGACGACGGGCGCGGAGCCGCCGCCCGAGCGCCGGCACCCGGGATCGATCAGCAGCGCGGCCACGCAGCCCCACGCGGCGGCGCGCAGCGCCGCCAGCCACAGGGAGCCGGGCCCCGCCTTCTCGAGCAGCAGGTAGACGGCGAGCGCCGCGGCCGCCACCGCGAGTCCTACGACGACGAACACGCCAGCGCCTCGCGCAGGGAGAACCGGCCCTCGAACAGCGCGCGGCCCACCACCGCGCCCGCCAGGCCGGCGTCGCGGATCGCGCGCAGGTCCTCGAGGGCGCTCACGCCGCCCGACACGATCACCGCCACGCCGCCGTCGCGCGACAGCGCCGCCGCGCCGGCGACGTCGGCGCCGCCGAGCCCGCCCTCGCGTCCCAGGTCGGTGTACACGACGGTGCGGATGCCCGCCCGCACGGCGCCCCGGGCCAGCCCGACCGCGGACACCGTGCGGCCCTCGCCGTCGAGCTCCACCAGGCCTCCGCGCGCGTCCACCGCCAGCGCGAGCCGCTCCGCGCCGAGGCGCCGGGCGAACGCCTCGAGCCCACCCGGCCCGCCGCCCGCCGCCGCGCGCACGATCACGCGCTCGACCCCGGACGCCAGCACCGCGGCCGCGTGCTCGACCGTGTCCACGCCGCCGCCGGCCTGGACGCGCAGCCCGGCGCCGCGTGCCAGCTCGGCGATGAGCCGCGTCTGCTCGCCGAAGCCGAACACCCGGTCCAGGTCGATCACGTGCACCCAGCGCGCCCCGGCCTCCGCGTAGCGGCGCGCCACGGCGAACGGGTCGGGATCGTACACGAGCTCGGAGCCGGGATCGCCGCGCCGCATGCGCACGACCCGCCCGGCACGCAGGTCAATGGCGGGGAACAGGTCCATCGGAATGGAGGCGAGGCCTCAGGTGCGCGGCGTGCTCGCGATGACGACGGGCGGCGGAGGCTCGAGGAGCTGCTGCAGCCGCTGCTTCTCGCGCTCGAAGGCGGGGCGGAGGTCGGCCGCGATGGGCGCGCCGGGCGCGGCGCCGCCCAGCTGGCGCAGCGGATTGACGGCCCGGCCGTTCTGCCGCACCTCGAAGTGCAGGTGGGGACCGGTCGAGAGGCCCGAGCTCCCCACGAAGCCGATGACCTGGTTCTGCTCCACCCGCGCGCCGGTCTCGATCCCCTCGGCGAACCGCAGCAGGTGGCCGTAGCGGGTCTCGACGCCGCGCGGATGCCGGATCTCGACCAGGTTGCCGTAGCCGCCCTCGCGTCCCGCGAAGATCACCGTGCCCGCGCCGATGGCCCGCACCTCCGTCCCGAGCTCGGCGGCGAAGTCGGTGCCCAGGTGGGCCCGGTAGTAATGCAGGATCGGCTGCCAGCGCGAGCCGCTGAACCGGCTGCTCACGCTGCGGTAGCGCAGCGGAGAGCGCAGGAAGTCGCGGCGGAGCGAGCGGCCGTTCTCGTCCCAGAACGCGGGCCGGTCGCCCTCGTCGAGGCGGAAGGCGTAGAGCCGCCGGCCCCCGAGGTCGAGCCGCGCGGCCGACACCCGGCCGAAGCGCGCCTCCCCGTCGGCCGACACCAGGCGCTCGGCCACGACGCGGAAGCCGTCGCCGGGCTGGAGGTCGCGGGCGAAGTCGACCTCCCAGTCGTACACGTCGGCCAGGGCCAGCACCAGCTGGGTGCGCTCGTCGCGGGAGAGCACTGCTTCGCTCACCGCGTTGTCCATCGCGTCGTACACGGTGGCCGCGTCGCGCGTGATGCTCCCGCTCACCACCAGCGGCTCCGCGCGCCAGGGGATGCGCTCCACCGACGCGGTCCAGTGGTCGGCGACGCGGGTGAGGAGCAGCCGCTCGTCGCGCGAGGTGCGCGCGGCGACGGCGTGCGGGGCGGCCGCGCCGCGGCGCCGGGAGAACAGGAAGACCAGGCCGGCCTTGAGCCGCGACGGCTGGAAGTTGCGCACCGCCTGCGCGACCGAGGGCCAGTCGACGTCGGTGACGCCGCGCCGCTGGAACAGCTGCGACACCGTCTCGCGGCGGCGCAGCGTGTCGGCGATGGTCTCGACGGGGGGCCCGGTCACCACCAGCGCGGGCGCCGTCCGGAGCCCGCCCAGCAGGCCGTGCTGCCGCGCCACGCCCACGGCCGCGCCGGCGGCGAGCGCGGCCGCCGCGACGAGGGTGACGACCTCGCCGGCCCGCTGGGTCAATCCATCTGCCTGCGGATGAAGGTCGGGATCTCCATGTCGGAGAGCGGCTCCGCCGGGGGCTGCGTCCCGGGGGCGGGCGACGCGGGAGCCTGGCGGCGCGGGGCCACCGGCGGCGTGGGCGCGCCGCCCGCCGGCGGCTGCGCCGGCCCGCGCAGGCCCGCCACCTGGCGCTGCGGGAACTGGATGACGCCCGACGCCCGCGGCCCCGCCTCCTTGATGTCGCGGCGGTCGAAGCCGGTCGCGATCACGGTCACCCGGATCTCGCCCTCCATCGACGGATCGACCACGGCGCCGAAGATGACGTCGGCGTCGTCGCCGGCCGCGTCGTGGATCGTGTCGCTGATCTGCGTGACCTCGCCCAAGGTGAGGTCGGTGCCGCCGGTGATGTTCACCAGCGCCCCGGTCGCGCCGTTGATCGAGACGTTGTCCAGCAGCGGGCTGGAGATCGCCTGCTGCGCCGCCTCGAGCGCCCGGTTCTCGCCCTTCCCCGTGCCCGTCCCCATCAGCGCCGAGCCGCCGTTCTGCATCACGGTCCTGACGTCGGCGAAGTCCACGTTCACCAGGCCCGCGACGCTGATCAGCGTCGAGATGCCGCGGGTCGCGTTGAGCAGCACCTCGTCCGCCTTCTTGAGGGCGTCGAGGAACGGCATCCCCTTCCCGGCCACGGCCAGCAGGCGCTCGTTCGGCACGACGATCATCGTGTCGACGTGCTTGCGCATCTCCACGATGCCCATCTCCGCCTGCTTCATCCGCTTCTTCCCCTCGAACAGGAAGGGCTTGGTCACGATCCCCACCGTGAGGGCCCCGATCTCGTGCGCCATCGCGGCGATGATCGGCGCGGCGCCGGTCCCGGTGCCGCCGCCCATCCCGCAGGTCACGAACACCAGGTCGGCGCCGTGGATCACGCGGCCGACGTCCTCGCGGTTCTCCTCGATGGCCTGACGGCCGATCTCCGGCCGGGCGCCGGCCCCGAGTCCGCGCGTCAGCTTCTTCCCGATCTGGACCTTGATGTCCGAGCGGGAGTTCAGCAGCGCCTGCGCGTCGGTGTTGACCGAGATGAACTCCACCCCGGTCAGGTGCTCCTCGATCATCCGGTTGACGGCGTTGCCCCCGCCGCCCCCGACGCCGACCACCTTCATCCGCGCGTTCTGCTGGACGGTTTCCTCGAGCTCGAAGATCATGACGTGCTCCCGCTCCGCTGGTCTAGAAGAAGTCGGTCAACCACCGGCGCACCGAGCCGAACACCCGGTCCACCGTCACGGCCCGCACCCCGGCCTGCGCCGCGCCCCGCGCCAGCTCGTGCATCGCGTACATCGCCAGCCCGGTCGCGGTGCTGAACCGCGGCTGCTCCACCGCGTCGATCAGGCTCCCCGAGAGGTGCTGGCCCGGCACGCCGAGCCGCACCGGCATCCCGAACACGTCCCGCGCCAGCTCCACGACCCCGGCCAGCTGCGCGGTGCCCCCGGTGAGCACCACTCCCGCCGGCAGCTTCCCCACGTAGCCGACCCGCTCGATCTCGCGGGCCACCGCGCCGAGGACCTCGTCGAGGCGCTGGTGGATGATGTCCGCCAGGATGTCGCGCAGCACGTGCCGCGGCTCCTGCCCCGCCGGGCTCGGCAGCTCGATCGTCTCCTGCGGGTCCACCAGCGGCCGGTACGCGATCCCGTAGCGCTCCTTGAGCCGCTCCGCGTCGGCCTGCGTCACCGACAGGCCCATCGCGATGTCGCTGGTGACGTGCGCCCCGGCGAAGCCGAACGTCCACAGGTGCCGGAACTTCTCGTCGTGGAAGATGGCGAGATCGGTGCTGCTCCCGCCCAGCTCCACCAGCGCCACCCCCAGCTCCTTCTCGTCCTCCGTCACCGTCGCGTAGCCCGCGGCCAGCGGCTCCAGCACGAAGCCCGCCACGCTGTAGCCCGCGCGCTCCACCGCCTTGCGGAGATTCTGGCCCACCGAGCTGGACATGGTCACCAGGAACACGTCCACCTCGAGCCGGGTCCCCGTCATCCCCACCGGGTCGGCGATGCCGCGCTGCCGGTCCACGATGAACTCCTGCGGGATCACGTGCAGGATCTCGCTGTCCGGTCCCAGCACCACCGCCCGCGCCACGTCGATCACCCGGTCCACGTCCGCCTTGCGGATCTCGGGCGAGGTCACCGCCACCACGCCCGGCGAGGTGATCGCGTGCACGTGCTCGCCGGCGATCCCCACCCACACCCCGTCCACCTTGAACCCCGCCATCCGCTCCGCGGCGGCGACCGCCTCGACGACCGAGCGCGTGGTCTCGTCGATGTCGCGCACCACGCCGCGCCGCACCCCGCTGGTGCGCGCGCGGCCCACGCCCAGGATCCGCGCCTCCGGGGCGCGCGGCAGCTCGCCCGCGACCTCCGCGATCACCGCGCACGTCTTGGTCGTGCCGATGTCGAGGCCGCACACCAGCTCGCGCGTCATGCCGCCGCTCCCCGGCCCGCCGGCCCGGCGCGCCGCACCACGATCCAGCCGCGGAACCGGCCGTCGAGCTCCGTCCAGCGCTGGCCCCGCCCCGCGAGGTCCCGGCGCACCGCCGACAGGGAACGCACCACCGCCGGATCGAGCGGCGTCGCGACCCGCAGCCGGCCCTGCTCCAGCTCCAGCACCACGCTCCCCCCGGCGGCGGTCCGAGCCGCCGCGATGTCCGCGTACAGACCCAGGTCCGTGGCCCGCACCGTCGCCAGCACCGCCAGCAGCGGCGCCTCGGCCTTCGCGATCACCGGCGCGTCCACCGGCACGACGGCCGGATCGTACGGCAACGGACGGCCGGACTCGTCCACCGGCACCAGCCCGTCCGGTCCCCTCGCCAGCGCGACCGGCTCCACCTCCGACACCGTCACGACCAGCGTGGACGGCACCCGCCGCGCCACCTCGACCGAGCGGACGCCGGGCAGCGACTCCAAGCGCCGCTCCATCGCCCGCGTGCCCGCCCACACGCTCGCGCCCCTCGGCAGTCCCAGCGCCGCGACCAGCGTCGCCGGCGCGAGGTAGCGCGTGCCGCGGACCTCCACGCGGCGCACGTCGAAGAACCGGAACCGGCCGAGCACCACCGGCCCCCACCACGGCGCGGCGACGATCACCAGCCCGCCGGCCACCAGCCACCAGCGGCGCAGCCGCATTACGACGCCGCCCGTTTCCGGCGTTCCAGACGGGCGAGGAGCTCTCTCCCCACCGCCGTCACGTCGCCCGCGCCGAGCGTCAGAACCACGTCGCCGTCGCGCACCAGCGACGCGAGCTTCGCCGCCAGCCCGGCGCGGTCGGGCAGCCACACCACCTCGTTGCCCGCCCCCGCCGCCGCCGCGTCCGCCACCAGCTTCCCGGTCACGCCGGGCACCGGCGCCTCGCGCGCCGCGTACACCTCGGTGACCACCGCCACGTCGGCCGCCCGGAGCGCCTCGCCCATCCCGGCGGCGTGCAGCGCCGTCCGGGAGAACAGGTGCGGCTGGAACACCGCCACCAGCCGCCGGCGCGGATACGCCTGCCGGGCTCCCTCCAGCGTCGCGGCGATCTCGGTCGGGTGATGCGCGTAGTCGTCCACGACCGTCACGCCCGACGCCGACCCCACCAGCTCGAAGCGCCGCCCGACCCCGGCGAACTCCGCGAGGGCCCCGAGCGCCGAGTCGACGCTCGCTCCCAGCTCGACCGTCACCGCCAAAGCGGCAGCCGCGTTCCGCACGTTGTGGAGGCCGGGCACCTTCAGCCTCAGCGGCGCGTTCCCGGCGCCGGGCAGCGACACCGTCGCCGTGCTCCCGTCGGCGGACTGCCGGACCGCCGAGATCCTCACATCCGCTTGCGCCGCAACGCCTACCGTCCACGTCGGGCGCCCCGCCAGGGCCGCCACCCGGCGCGCGCCAGGGTCGTCCGCTCCCGCGATCACCCGCCGGGCGGGCCGGGCGAATTGCGCGAAGGCGTCCTCGAGGGCCGGAACACTCCCATAGCACTCGAGGTGGTCAGCCTCAACGTTATTGATGACAGCAACTTCGGCGGACAGCGCGAGAAACGCCTTGTCGTACTCGTCCGCCTCGACGACGAAGATGCCGTCGCCACCGAACCTGGTGCTTCCCGACCATGAAGCGACGCGGCCGCCAGCGATCCCGGTGGGATCCAGTCCGGCGGCCGCGAGCGCCTGAGTCGTCATCGCCGTCGTCGTGGTCTTGCCGTGTGTCCCGGCGACGGCGACGACTCGACCAAGAGCGATGGCAGCGGCCAGCGCATCGGCTCGGCGCACGATCGGGATTCCAAGTGCCCGCGCCCTCGCAAGTTCCGGGTGGTCAGGCGGGACGGCCGCCGTCACGATGACGGCCCTCGTCCCGTTCACGTGGCTCGGATCGTGCCCGGCGAGAACCGTCCCGCCGGCCCTTCGGACATCCGCGGTGTTGGCCGCCGCCCCGGCGCCATCCGGGTCGCGGTCGCAACCCGTCACCGGCACGCCCCGGCGCCGTGCGAGCACAGCCAACGCGCTCATCCCGGCGCCAGCGACCCCCATGAAATGGACGGGGCGAGGGTCGTCTTGGGCAAAAAGCTGCATCAACAGGCGGCTAATATAAAATCCTGCCTGAGGTTGGGAAAGAGTTGAGCTACGGTTTCTGGACCAGCTCGAGGGCTTCGGCGGCGATGGCGGCGGCCGCGTCCGGCCTCGCGCGGGCCAGCATGCGGCGTCCGAGGTCCGCCATTCTTGCAGGGTCGTGAAGGAGGGAGGAGACGGCGGCCGCGAGCGATGCCGGAGCCAGTCCGGCCTGCTCCAGGAGCACCGCGGCGCCCGCGTCGGCCAGCGCGCGGGCGTTGGAGAGCTGGTGGCCGGCGGCGGCCGTGGGGAGCGGAACCAGGACGGCGGGAAGTCCCCACGCGGCGAGACCCGCCAGCGTCATCGCTCCGGCCCTCGAGACGACGAGGTCGGCCGCCGCGTAGGCGTCGGCGACGGGATCGATGAACGCCTCCACCGCGACGCGGCCCTTCACCCGCAGCGGCGCGAACCGGTCGAGCGACCGCGCGCCGCACTGCCACACCAGGGACGCGTCGGCCGGGAAGCTCCCCGCCGCGAGCGATCCGGCGACCGCCTCGTTGAGCGGGAGGGCGCCCTGGCTCCCGCCGGTGACGAACACCAGCGGGCGCTCGGCCGGGAGCCCGAGCCTGCGCCGCGCGTCGGCGCGCGACGGGCGAGGCGACGGCGGAGGCGGGATGGGATTGCCGCTGTCGAAGACCGCGGTCCGCTGCCCCACCGCCAGGCGCGCGCGCGCCTCCGGAAAGCCGAGGTGCACCTGCGCCGCGCGCCGGGCGAGCCACCGCGTCACCAGCCCCGGGAACGCGTTCTGCTCCTGGAGCACCGCGGGCACGCCGGCGTTCATCGCCGCCCACACGACCGGACCCGCGACGTATCCGCCGGTGCCGACCACGGCGCCGGGAGCCTCGCGCGCGAGGATCGCGCGCACCGCCCGGAGCGAGGCGGCGAGCGCGAACGGGAGGCGGACGTTCCGCCACCACCGCCGCCGCCACAGCGGCTCGAACGGGAGCAGCTCGTAGGCCCAGGGACGCTGCGGCAGCACCGAGGCCTCGACGCCGCGCCGGCTGCCGACGAAGAACGGGCGGATCGCCGGATCGAGCCGCACCATCTCCTCGGCGATGGCGAGCGCGGGCATCAGGTGCCCGCCGGTGCCGCCGCCCGCGAACAGGACGGTGGTCACCGCGCCACCGCGCGCTTGCGGGTGCCGAGGTTGAGGATCAGGCCCGTCGCGACCAGGGCCACGATCAGGCTCGACCGGCCGTGCGAGATGAACGGCAGCACCAGGCCGGTGGTTGGCACCAGCGCGAGCCCGACGCCCATGTGCAGGAACGCGTCCACCCCGATCAGCGCCGCCAGGCCGACGCCGAGATACTGCTGGAACGGCTCCGTGGCCGAGCGCGCCAGGCGCAGCGCGACGAACAGCCACGCGCCGTAGAGCAGCACCAGGAAGACGACGCCGACGAAGCCCCACTCCTCGCCGATGGTCGCGAAGATGAAGTCCGAGTACGGGTACGGGAGGAAGCCGAGCTTCTGCTGCCCGTGCCCGAAGCCGACGCCGAACAGCCTCCCCGCCCCGAGCCCGATGAGCGACTGGTTGATCTGGTAGCCGCTGGCGAGCCGGTCCGCACCGGGGTCGAGGAACGCCGTCATCCGCAGCACGCGGTACTGCACGTGCTGGATCCGGTCCCACAGGAACGGGACGGCGACGGCGCCGAGCAGGATGAAGTGGCCGACGCGCGCTCCGGCCGCGAACAGCACGATCATCGCCAGGAAGCCGATCACCACCGCGGTCGACAGATCGGGCTCCAGGAGGATGAGCAGGCACATCGGGCCGACGATGGTCATCACCGGCACGAGGCCCTTGAAGAGGTGGCTCAGGTTCTTGCCCTTCTTGGCGCACAGCGCCGCCGTCCAGACGACCGCCACCAGCTTGGCGATCTCGGAGATCTCGATCGAGACGCCGAGGTGGAGCCAGCGGCGCGAGCCGTTGATCCGCGGCGCGATCGCGTGGGTGAACGGGAGCACGATCACCACCAGCAGCGCGAGCGCGCCGAGCATGGAGGGCCACGCCAGCCGGCGCACCCGGTCGAGGTCGAGGCGGGCCGCCAGGATCAGCAGCAGCCCGCCGAGCGCGGCGCCCAGCGCCTGGTCGAGGGCGAGCGACATGCCGACCGGACGGTCGTGGTCGAGCAGCGCGGACGACGCCGCGTAGACCGAGACCAGCCCGAAAACGACCAGCGCGGCGGTGACGATGACCAGGAGCCGCGCTTCCCAGCCGAGCCAGCGCTCCCGCGGGCGCGACGGCCGGCGGCCGGCGCCCGGCGTGCTCGGCGGCCGCGGGGCGCGCGCCACTACCAGGCCTCGACGATCGCGCGGAACTGCCGCCCGCGCTGCTCGGCGTTGTCGAACATGTCGAAGCTCGTGCACGCCGGCGCGAGCAGCACGGCGTCGCCGGGCCGCGCCAGGCCCCGCGCCCGCTCGAGCACGTCGCGGAACTCGCCGCCCCGCACCAGGGGCGCGGCGCCCGCGAGGTCGCGCGCGATCGCGGGCGCGGCCTCGCCGTAGGCCACGACCGCCCGCACGTGGCCGAGGTGCGGCCGGAGCGGGGCGAAGGAGTCCACCTTGGGCCGGCCGCCGAGCAGCAGCACGATCGTGCGGGGCACGCTGGCGAGGGCGACCTCGACGGCGCTCAGGATAGTGGCCTTGGAGTCGTTGATCCACAGCACGCCGTCCAGCTCGCGCACCGGCTCGAGCCGGTGGGGCAGCGCGCGGAAGCTCGCCAGGGCGCGGGCCATCGTCTCGCGGTCGGCCTCGGGCGGCACGGCCAGCGCGGCCGCGAGCGCGTTGGCGACGTTGTGGTCGCCGAGGAGCTGGAGGGCGGAGCGGCGCACGAGCGGCGTGCCCCGCACCACCAGCCACTGCGCCTTCCGGTCATAGAAGCCGGCGGCGGCGCGCTGCCCGAGGGAAAAGGCCTCGTGGGTGCCCGCGGCCCTCGAGGCCATCGCGAGCGCGGCCGGGTCGTCGCCGTTGGTCACCCACCGGCTTTCGGC
>DASPTN010000059.1:0-7915 GCA_035623395.1 Gemmatimonadales bacterium
GTGCGGTCCGGCGAGACGGTGCTGATCTGGGGGATCGGCGGCGGCGTGGCACTCGCGGCGCTGGGCATCGCGAAGCTGCTGGGGGCTGTCGCGATCGTGACGTCGTCGAGCGAGGCGAAGCTGGCGCGCGCCCGCTCGCTCGGCGCGGATGTCGCGCTGAACCACGGCACCACCGACGTGCCGAAGGAGCTGCGGCGGCTCTTCAGCGGGCGCGGCGTGAACGTCGTCGTGGATTCCGTGGGCGAGGCGACCTGGGAGAAGAGCCTGCGCGCGCTGGCGCCCGGGGGGCGGCTGGTGACCTGCGGCGGCACGAGCGGCCCGCGGGTGGTGACGGACGTGCGCCGGATGTTCTGGTACCACTACACCCTGATGGGCTCGACGATGGGCAACGCGCGGGAGTTCACCGAGGTCGTGCGGCTGCTCGGAGCCGGGACGCTGCGGCCGGTCGTGGACGGCGTGACGCCGATCCGGGAGGCGCGGCGCGCGGTCGAGCGCCTGGCGTCGGGCGCGCACTTCGGGAAGCTCGTGGTGGAGGTCGCGGCGTAGCGCCGCGGGAGGAGCCGGGTGGAGACCCTGCAACGGCTGAAGGACGCGCTCACGCAGATCGGCAGGATCCTGCCGCAGCTGCTGTTCGCCCTGATCATCCTGGGCGCGGGCTTCCTGGTCGCGCGTCTGGTGGAGCGGATCGTGGACGGCTTCCTGGTCCGGGTGCAGTTCGACCGCTCGGCGGCGCGCTGGGGCGTGACCGAGGCGGTGGAGCGCACCGGCACGCGCCTGGACCCGGCGCGGGCGGTGGGCAAGCTGCTGTTCTGGCTGGTGATGCTGGTCGTGATCCTGCTGGCGGGCTCGGCGCTCGGCGTGCAGAACATCAACGACATCTTCGGCAACCTCGTCAACTACATCCCGAGCGTGTTCGCGGCGATCATCGTGATCGTTCTCGGCCTGGTGCTGGGCGAGTTCGTGCGGGCACTGATCCTGGCCTCCGCCGGCGCCGTCGAGGGGGTGCCCACGCTGGCGACGATCGCCAAGGCGATGATCATCGTGATCTCGGTGTTCATGGCGCTGCAGCAGATCGGGGTCGCCGGCGACATCGTCACCACCGCGTTCACCCTGATCCTCGGGGCCGCCGCGCTGGCGGTGGCGCTGGCCTTCGGCCTCGGCAACACGGGCCTCGCCGGCGAGGTCACGCGCCGCTGGTACGAGGCCGGTCGCGCCCGCGCGGCGAGGGCCCAGGCTCCGGGCGCTCAGGGCGCCGCCGAGCGAGGCGGCGCGGGGACGTCGCCGGCGGAGGCCGCGCCGGCGGAGCGGCAGGCCGGTCGGCCGGCCCCGGCCGGCGGGGCCCCGCCGCGCTCCTGAGGGGTGCGGCGGTGCGGTCCGGCCGGGTTCCGACGGCCGGCTTGCCATTTGACTTAACTCAATAGTCCGTCTATATTTAGCAGTCCTTACCCACGGTGTCATGACCGCTCCGAATCAGCGCGAACGGATTCTCCCCCGACTGATCGAAGACGAGATGCGCGAGTCGTTCATCGACTACTCGATGAGCGTCATCGTGCAGCGCGCTCTCCCCGACGTCCGGGACGGCCTGAAGCCGGTGCATCGCCGGATTCTCTACGCGATGAACGAGCTGGGCCTGCTGCCCAATCGCCCCTACAAGAAGAGCGCGACCGTCGTCGGCGACGTGCTCGGCAAGTACCACCCGCACGGCGACACCACGGTCTACGACTCGCTGGTGCGCATGGTCCAGGAGTTCTCGCTGCGCTATCCGCTGGTGGATGGCCAGGGGAACTTCGGCTCGGTGGACGGCGATCCGGCGGCGGCGTACCGGTACACCGAGGCCCGGCTGACGCGCGTCGCGATCGCGATGCTCGAGGACATCGACAAGAACACGGTCGACTTCGTCCCGAACTTCGACGACCGGCTGCAGGAGCCGACGGTGCTGCCGTCGCGGCTCCCCAACCTCCTGGTGAACGGCTCGGCGGGCATCGCGGTCGGGATGGCCACCAACATCCCGCCCCACAACCTGCGGGAGGTGGTCGCGGCGGCGACGCACCTCGTGGACCACCCGGAAGCCTCGGTGGCGGACCTGCGGAAGCACGTGGTCGGGCCCGATTTCCCCACCGGCGGCATCGTGTACGGGCGCGACGGGATCAATGAGTGCTACGAGCAGGGCCGCGGCCGGATCGTGGTGCGCGCGCGGGCGCAGATCGAGGAGAAGGAGTCGAGCGGCAAGTCGCAGATCGTCGTGACCGAGATCCCGTACATGGTGAACAAGGCGCGCCTGCTCGAGCAGATCGCGGAGACGGTGCGCGAGAAGCGGGTCGAGGGCATCACGGACCTGCGGGACGAGTCGGACCGCGACGGCATGCGGGTCGTGATCGAGCTGAAGCGCGACGCCGTGCCGATGGTCGTGCTGAACAACCTGTTCAAGCACACCCAGATGCAGACGACCTTCGGCGCGATCATGCTGGCGCTGGTGGACGGCGTGCCGAAGGTGATGAACCTCAAGGAGCTGCTGCAGCACTTCGTCGAGCACCGCCACGAGGTGATCACCCGGCGGACCACGTTCGACCTCGACCGGGCGGAGGAGCGCCAGCACATCCTCGAGGGGCTCAAGATCGCGGTCGAGAACATCGACGCGGTGATCAAGATCATCCGCGGGTCGAAGACCACCGAGGAGGCCGACCAGAAGCTGCGCGACCGCTTCAAGCTGTCGGAGGCGCAGAGCCGGGCGATCCTCGACATGCGGCTCGCGAAGCTCACCGGGCTGGAGATCGAGAAGCTCGAGGCCGAGCTCAAGGAGGTGCGGGCGCTGGTCGCGGAGCTGAAGAGCATCCTGGCGTCGAAGCCCAAGCGGCTCGGCATCCTCAAGACGGAGCTGGAGGCGCTCGCCAAGGACTTCGGCGACGAGCGCCGCACCGAGGTGGTGGCGGACCAGGGGGATTTCTCGGTCGCGGACCTGGTGGCCGAGGAGGACATGGTCATCACCATCTCCCACACCGGCTACATCAAGCGCATCCCGGTCTCCACCTACCGGCGGCAGCGGCGCGGCGGGCGCGGGCTGAACGGGATGGGCACCAAGGAAGACGACTGGGTCGAGCACCTGTTCATCGCCTCGACCCACGACTACGTGATGTTCTTCACCGCCAACGGCCAGATCTACTGGCTCAAGGTGTGGGACATTCCGCAGGGCGGCCGCGCGGCGCGCGGCAAGCCGGTGGTGAACTGCATCGCCATCAAGCCCGACGAGCGCATCGCGGCCCTGGTGCCGGTGCGCGAGTTCGCCGACGACCGGTTCCTCATGTTCGCGACCCGGCTCGGCACGGTGAAGAAGACCGTGCTGTCGGCCTACGGGAACGTGCGGGCCACGGGCATCAACGCCATCAACATCGAGAACGGCGACGAGCTGATCGACGTCCAGATCACCGACGGCACGAACGACATCGTGCTCGCCACCCGCTACGGGATGAGCATCCGGTTCCAGGAGAAGGACGTGCGCGAGATGGGTCGCGCCACGACCGGGGTGCGCGGCATCGAGCTCGAGTCGGGGGACGCGGTCATCGGGATGGTGGTGGTCCGGCGGGAGGCCACCCTGCTGGTGGTGGCGGAGCACGGGCTGGGGAAGCGCTCCGAGCTGGCGGACTACCGGGTGCAGCACCGCGGCGGCAAGGGCATCATCACTCTCAAGCACACCGAGAAGACGGGCGACGTGGTGGCCCTCAAGGAGGTCATCCCGGACGACGAGCTGATGGTGATCACGCGCCACGGGGTGATCATCCGCCTGCCGGTGAACGACATCAGCGTGATCGGCCGCAACACCCAGGGCGTCAAGGTGATCAACCTCGACGACGGCGACGTCGTCGTGGACGTGGCGCGCGTGGTCAAGGAAGAGGAAGGCGGCGAGGAGGAGCCCACCGGCGACGTGGAGCCGGTGGGGGAAGGGGCCACGCAGGGCTGAGGCCAACCCTTTCCGGGTCCGGCGTGTCGAACCGGAAGCCGCCATTCCGGAGGAGTGCCGTGGACGCCCGTGTCCGCATCGCCACCGTCGCGATCGGCCTGAGCCTGGTCGCGACGCCGCTGTTCGCCCAGCACGCCCGACACGAGGAAGGGTTCGACGGCTGCCGGAGCGGCGACTGGGGCGACGACGGCCGGTCCCGCTTCTGCGAGACGCGCAGCACCGGGCTCGCGGCGGGCGGCGCCATCTCCATCGATCCCGGCGGGAACGGCGGGATCCGGGTCAGCGGCTGGGACCGGGACAGCGTGGCGGTGACGGCGAAGGTCCAGACGCAGGCCGGGTCGGACGATGCGGCGCGCGCACTCGCGGGCCGGATCCGGATCGCCACCACGGGCGGCGCCATCCGGGCCGACGGGCCGGCGACGTCGGGGCGCGAATCCTGGAGCGTGAGCTTCGACGTGCTGGTGCCCCGCCGGACGGACCTCACCGCCGAGACGGTGAACGGCCCCATCTCGGTGGAGGATGTGGCCGGGAGGATGGACCTGCACGCGGTGAACGGCCCCGTGCACCTCGACGCAGTCGGCGGCGACGTCCGCGCCCGGACCACCAACGGCCCGCTGGTGGTGCATCTGACCGGCGAGCGGTGGGACGGCGCGGGGCTCGACGGCGAGACCAGCAACGGGCCGGTCGAGCTGACGATTCCCGGCAGCTACGCGGCGCACCTCGAGACGGGCACCGTCAACGGCCCGATGAACATTGATTTTCCGGTCACCGTGCAGGGTCACTTCGACGGCCACCGCATCGAGACGGACCTCGGCGGCGGCGGGCCGACCATCCGGGCGGTGACCACCAACGGTCCGCTGACCGTGCGGCGGCGCTGACGCGGCCGGCGGCGCCCGCGCCACGGGCCCGCCGCTTTGCGCCGATCCTTTTTGGGGATAGGATTCGCCATCGCCCGGGCAGCCGGGCGGTGGCGATTTCGTTCCGGGGTCGGGGGGCGTTCGGCGATGGCGAAGCAGCCGCTCACGGTCCTCAAGTTCGGCGGCTCGGTGCTCGGCACCGCGCGCGACTACGCGGCGGCGGTCGCGGACGTCAGGCGCCACCTGCAGCGCGGCGAGCGCGTGCTGGCGGTGGTCTCGGCGCTGAAGGGCGCCACGGACAGCCTGCTCGCGGACGCGCACCATTTCGGCCCGGCGCCGGAGCCGGCGGCCACCGCGTCGCTGCTCGCGACCGGCGAGGCGGCCTCCGCGGCGCGGCTCGCCCTCGCCCTGAACGCAGCCGGCGTCGAGGCGGCGCTGCTCGATCCGTCCGCGATCGGACTCACCACCCGGGGCCCGCTGCTCGACGCCGACCCGGTGGCGGTGGACGACGAGGCGCTCCGCCACGCGCTCCAGCGCTCGGGCGCCGCGGTCGTCCCGGGCTTTTTCGGGCGCGACACGTCGGGCGGCTACGCGTTGTTCGGCCGCGGCGGGACCGATCTGACGGCACTGTTCCTCGCCCACCGCCTCGGCGCGAGCGGCTGCCGTCTCCTCAAGAACGTGGACGGCGTGTACGAGCGCGATCCGGCGGCCGGCCGCAAGCCGAGGCGGTACGAGGCCATCTCGTGGGACGACGCGCTCAAGCTCGGTTCCCGGGTGATTCAGCCGAAGGCCCTCCACTTCGCGCGGCGCGAGCGCGTCGAGTTCGACGTCGGTGCCGTCGGCTCGCTGCGCGGCACGCGGGTCGGCGCCGGCCCGACGGCGTGGGCGGGGCCCCGCGGGGCGAAGCGCGTCGCGGCGAAGGAGAGGGTGAGCGCGAGCCGGCGGAAAACGCGTGAGGTCGACGTCTGCGGCCTCGCCCGTTCCCTCGTGGACATCCCGTCCGTGAGCGGCGACGAGGGCGAGATCGCGGCGTTCATGGCCTCCTATCTTGAGCGCCTCGGCTACCGCGTGGAGCTGCAGGAGGCGGCGCCCGGCCGGTCGAACGTCATCGCCAGGGGCGGCGCCGCGCCGCGCGTCGTGTTCGCGTCCCACCTCGACACCGTCCCGCCGTTCGTCCCGTCCTCCGAGGATGCCGACTTCCTGTACGGTCGCGGGGCGTGCGACGCGAAGGGGATCGTGGCGGCCCAGATCGCGGCGGCCGAGCGGCTCCGGTCCGAGGGGCACAAGGGCATCGGGCTGCTGTACGTGGTCGACGAGGAGGCGGGCAGCCTCGGGGCCAAGGTCGCCAACGGGCACCCGGCGGCGGCGAGCGTGCGCTACGTGGTCGTGGGCGAGCCCACCGACAACCGCCTGGCGCGGGGCTGCATGGGCTCGCTCCGGCTCTCGCTGGCGACCGCGGGCATCGCGGCGCACTCGGCATACCCGGAGCGCGGCAGCTCGGCGATCCTCTCCCTGCTCGACGTGCTGGCGGACGTCCGGGCGGTCGAATGGCCCACCGACCCGTTCTTCGGCGTCACCACCTGCAACATCGGCACGATCGCGGGCGGCACGCGCGCGAACGTGGTGCCTGCGGAGGCGCGGGCGGAGCTGCACTTCCGGGTCGCCGTGCCCTCCGAGCAGGTGCGCCGCACGCTGGAGCAGGTGGTGCGCGGCCGCGCCTCGATCGAGGTCCACACCGTCACCGAGCCGGTCCGGCTCACCGAGCTGCCCGACTTCGAGACCTGCGTGGTGCGCTACACCACCGACGCGCCGCACCTCTCGCGGTGGGGATCGGCCCTGGTGTTCGGCCCCGGCTCGATCCTCGAGGCGCACACCGACCGCGAGCGGCTGCCCAAGCCGGAGCTCTACGAGGCCGTGGACGCGCTCGTCCGGCTCGGGCGCACGCTGCTCGGCAAGGACGGCGGAGGCAGGAAATGAAGCTGGCGCTGTTCGGTCTCGGCGGCATGGGCGGCCTGGTGGAGCGGCGGGCGAGCGAGGCGGGACACGAGATCTCGGCCCGCCTGGACGAGCGGGACGCGGGACGCACCTGGGAGGATCTGGCCACGGCGATCCGCGGCGCCGACGTCGCGATCGACTTCTCGGTGGCGACCGCGGTGCCGGACCACGTGCGCGCCTGCGTCTCGGCCGGCGTGCCGCTGGTCGAGGGAACGACCGGCTGGCAGGCGCAGCTCGGCGAGGTGCGCGGCATCGTGGAGCGCGGGAAGGGTGCGCTGGTCTACGGCGCCAACTTCTCCATCGGCGTGAACCTGTTCTATCGGATCGTCGCGGCGGCGGCCGCCGAGTACGCCCGGGATCCGGCGTACGCGCCCTTCCTGGAAGAAGCGCACCACGCCCGGAAGAAGGACGCACCGTCGGGCACGGCGCTGAAGCTCCGCGACCTGGTGGCGCGCGCGTACGGCGGGCGGGAGCTCGCGGTCGCGAGCACGCGCGCCGGCCACATCCCCGGCACGCACCGGGTCGGGTTCGACGGGCCGGCCGACCAGATCACCCTGACGCACGAGGCGCGCTCGCGGGAAGGATTCGCCGCCGGCGCGCTGCTCGCCGCGCAGTGGATCGTCGCCGGCGGGCGGCGCGGCGTCTTCGAGTTCGCCGAGGTCCTGGACGCGATCCTCGACGCAGGGAAGGAGAAGGCACGATGACGATGACTGTCGAGTGGATGCGCGGCTGCGCCACGGCGCTGGTCACGCCGTTCAAGGCCGACGGCGCGATCGACCTGCCGCGGATGCGGGCGCTGGTGGAGCGGCAGATCGCGGGCGGCGTGAAGCTCCTGGTGCCCTGCGGGACGACGGGCGAGCGCGCGACGATGAATGACGCCGAAGGCCGCGAGGTGATCGCGGCCACCATCGAGGTCGCGAAGGGCCGCGCCCGGGTCGTCGCGGGGGCGGGCAGCAACAACACGGCGCACGCCATCCACCAGGCGAAGGAGGCGCGGGCGCTGGGCGCGGACGCCGTCCTGATCGTCGCGCCGTACTACAACAAGCCCACGCAGGACGGGATGCTCGCGCACTTCCGCGCGGTCGCCGAGGCCGTCGCGCCGCTCCCG
>DASPTN010000060.1:0-2046 GCA_035623395.1 Gemmatimonadales bacterium
GACCTGGTGAGGATTGACCGCGGGCGCGGCATCGCAGAACTCCGGTACGGCGGGAGCGGCTTCCGGCGGCCCGCTGCGCGGCGGACAAGCATGGATCGACACCGGACTTCGGTACTGCCTCACGGCGGTGTGCGCGGGGAGTGCCGGAGTGCGCGCCGCCCTGTGCGCGGGGGTGACTCACTTCGGTGCGCCCGAAGGTCAGTGTGGCGTGGTGGCGCTTTTCCCTGTCCCTGCTCTGGGGCCGATGGCGACCGGGCGGCGCAGCATCCTGCTCCACGCCTGCGGACGATCAGCTACTGGTACGGCGATGCCTGCAGGGTGAAAAGCTCCGCGTACGTGCCTCTCAGGGCCAGCAGCTCCGAATGCGTCCCCGACTCCACCACCGACCCCTCACGCAACACGTAGATCCGGTCGGCCGAACGCACCGTGGAGAACCGGTGCGAGATCAGCAGCACCGAACGCC
This sequence comes from Gemmatimonadales bacterium, assembly GCA_035623395.1. Lineage (GTDB taxonomy): Bacteria > Gemmatimonadota > Gemmatimonadetes > Gemmatimonadales > JACORV01 > Fen-1245. The sequence continues at coordinate 464 of DASPTN010000060.1, forward strand.
CGGCGACCAGCTCCCGGATCCGCGTGAACAGCTCGTGCTCGGCCTTCGCGTCCAGCGCCGCCGTCGGCTCATCCAGGATCACCACCGGCGCGTCCCGGAAGAACGCCCGCGCCAGCGCCACCCGCTGCCACTGGCCGGTCGACAGGTCCGTCCCGTCGATGAACGCCGGCCCCAGCAGCGTCTCGTACCCCTCAGGCAACGCGGAAATGTCCGCGTCCGCCCCCGCCTGCTCCGCGGCTCGCACGATCCCGGCCGTATCGGAAGCGCGCTCATGCCTCCCCAGCGCGATGTTGTCCCGCGCTGACAGGTCGTACTGCATGAAGTCCTGGAATACGATCGCCGTCCGCCCAAGCAACTCCCGGCGATCCACGTCCCGCGTGTCCCGTCCGTCCCAGCACACCCGCCCCTCGCTCGGCAGGTACAGCCCGGCCAGCAGCTTGGCCAGTGTGGTCTTGCCCGACCCGTTCGGCCCCACCAGCGCGACGATCTCGCCCGGCTCGATCCGGAGGGACACGTCCCGCAGCGCAACCCGGCCGGACCCCGGGTAACTGAACGTAACTCCCTCCGTACTTATTGGTCCGAACGGGCCGTCCTCACCCACTGTCGCGGCCGGCTCGCCCAAGCCAACCAACGTCGGCGAACCCTCGGTGAACGCGAGGAAGTCGTCGACGAACATCGCCGATTCCTGGAGCATCCCGGCGCTCAGCGCGGCGAACGACAGCCGCTGCCCCAGCACCATGAGCGCCCCCGCTCCCGCGCCGGCCGCTGACAGCGCCAGGCGGCCCGAGAAGGCCAGCCACATGATGGTGGCGATCGCCGCGGCGATCGTGGCCGCGCTGACCAGGTCGGCGATCGCCGCTCCGCGCAGCTGCCCGGACGAGACGCGCCGCAGCTCGGCGATCCGCTCGTCGGCCAGCCGATCATGCCGGGCCCGCAGGAAGTCGGCCAGGCCGTACGCCCGGACCTCCTGCGCCGGGCCACGCCCGGTTAGCAGGCTGGCCAGGTAGCTGCGCTCGCGGTCGCGCGGGGTATTGATGGCGCCGAATACGTAGAACGCGCGCCCCCGGCGGCCGCTGGCCAGCCAGCCGGGAACCATCGCCACCAGCGCCAAAGGGACCAGCAGCGGCGCCACCGCGAGCAGCGCGGCCGCCGCGCCGATCGTCCCGGTCACCGAACGCCCGAGCCCCTGCAGCCCGAACACCATCTGCGGCGCGTGCATCGTCCCGGCCTGCGCTCGCGCCACCTGGTCGTGGAAGTCTGGCTCGTCGAATGCGGCCAGCTCGACCGCGCACGTCACGTCGAGGATCCGGCCTTGCGCGTACTGCGAGGTGAGCTCGGCCAGCAGTCGCTGCTGCTCGCGCTGCACCGCCGCGACCACGCCGAGCACCGCGGTGATGACCCCGAGCAGCGCCGCGCTCGGCCACACGCTGTTCCATCCGCCGCCCGATCCTGACGACCCCCCGCTGCCCGCCGCGCCCCCGGTCAGCAAGAACGCCTGCAGCACCTGCCGCCCCACCACCACCTCGGCCGCCACCCCGACCCCGGACAGCAGCTCGAGCACCCCCAGCGTGATCAGCTCCCGC
>DASPTN010000061.1:0-8452 GCA_035623395.1 Gemmatimonadales bacterium
ACGATCGCGGTGAACGGCACGGTGACCTGGACGTTCACCGGCGGCACCCACGGCGTGCAGTCCACCGGATCGCCGAGCTTCGCCGGGCAGACGACCGCCCAGTCCACGGGGACGTTCCAGTTCACGTTCACCTCGGCGGGCACGTACCAGTACGACTGCCTGGTGCACGGGACCATCATGACGGGGACCGTCGTCGTGCAGTAGGTCGGTCCTTCGTCCGCAGCGACGTCGCGGCTCCGGGCCTGCCCGGGGCCGCGTCGCGTCTTCGGCGGCGATGCGCGGGCCGCGGCGGTGCGGCCCGGGTCAGTCGCTGGCCGGGGCCTCCGCCTCCTGGCGCACGGCGGCCGCATGCGAGACCTGGATCCAGAGCACGGCGCCGAGGATCAGCGCCATGGCGACGAACGTCCGCGCGCCGACCTGTTCGCCCAGCAGCAGCCAGCCCAGCAGGACGGCGATCAGCGGGTTCACGTAGGCATAGGTGCCGACGATGGTCGCGGGCGCGTGGTGCAGCGCGTACGCGTAGGCGGTGTAGCCCACGATCGAGCCGAACACCACGAGGTAGCCGAGCGCCCCCAGGCCGCGCGCGGTGAGATGCACGGCGTGCGCCTCGCCCAGCGCCAGGCCGAGCACCGTCACGACCGCGCCGCCCGCGATCATCTCGATCGCCGCGCCGACGTACGGGCCCGCCTCGGGGTGCCGGCGGCGGTAGTAGACCGAGCCCAGGGCCCACGAGGCGCTCGCTCCGGTGAGCGCGAGGGGGCCGCGCAGATCGGCGTGCACGAGGTGGCGCGGATCGGCCTCCACCAGCAGTGCCGTGCCCACGAGGCCGAGCAGCAGGCCGGCGACGACGCGCCAGGACAGCCGTCCCGTCCCTCCCGGCAGGAGGGCGTCGAACAGCGCCATCCACAGCGCCACCGTCACGACGAACAGGCTGGCGTCGCCGGAGGGCGTGAACTGCTCCGCCCACACCACGAACGTGTTGCCACCGGCGAGCAGCAGCAGGCCGACCACGGCGAGCACGGCCCAGTCGCGGGTGTTCCGCGGCAGCCGCTCCCCGAAGGCGAGGGCGCCGCCCAGCAGCAGCACGCCCGCGACGAGGAACCGCGTGCCGGCAAACAGGAACGGCGGCAGCACGCCGACGCCGATCCGGATGGCCAGGTAGGTCGAGCCCCACAGCACGCAGACCAGCAGGTAGGCCACCAGCGCCTTGCCGCGCAACGCCGCCATCAGTCGCTCCCCGCTCCGTTGTGTATCCGTGTGACACCGCGCCGCGCCCCGGCGTGAAACGCCCCGCGGGGCGCCGGAGCTAGTGGAGGACGGCGATGCGGTACGGCATCTCGATGGCGAGGCCCTGGCGGCCGCGGAATTCCGCGATGCGGCCGGGTACCGGCTCGCCGCGCCCGCCCAGCGCCGCCAGCAGCTCGTCGTAGTCGTGGAACTGCTCGGCGCCCATCAGCGTCTCGTCGCGGGCGATGTGGAACCGGGCGACGGCCTGCCACGCCCGCTCCACGCCGGCCTCCTCTCCGCAGTACCACGACCAGCGGGATCCGGGCGCGTGATCCACCACCAGCGTCTCGGGCGCGAGCGTCCTCGCGTGGCCGAGCGCGGCGCCGGGATCCTCCGTCCCGTGCAGGCAGAACTCGAAGAAGACGACGTCCGCTCGGGCGCGGACCGACGCCAGCGTTCCCTTGAAGACGATGAACCGGCTGACCAGGCCGCGCTCGCGCAGCGCCACGCCCAGCCGCCGCACGGCCTCGGCGTCGGCGTCCACGGCGAGGACGCTGCGGGCGCCGCTGGCGTAGCCGATGAGCCGGCCGCCGCCCGCGCCGACGTGGATGACCGACTTGTCCCGGAAGTCGTAGCGGGACGCGATGTTCTCCAGGAGCGCGCGGACGTCGGTAGCCATGGCGGACCTCCCGAGCCGGCCGCGGGAACGCCGCGCCGCGGCGGGGCGCGCCCCCACAGTAATGCCCGCGCGGCCGGACGCAACGAGGGGCGGCCGGCGGCGGCGGCCGCCCCTTCCAGGCCGTTGGATTCCCTCGACCGCGCTCCGGTGCCGCCTGCAGGTGAGACGTCACGGATCGATTTCGCGTCTGGCGGTGTAGGGCCGTTCGGCCCACTGTTCCAATGTCCAGGGAAAGGAGCCAGTTCAACATGCGTACGCACCTGCTGGCGGCGCTGACGCTGCTGCTGGGCGCGGCCGCCGCCCCGGCGCTCGCGCAGTCGTACCACGTGGCGCGCACCTACACGCTCGGCGGCGACGGCGGCTGGGACTACCTCGCGCTCGATACCGCGGGCCACCGGCTGTTCGTCGCCCGGCAGGACCGGGTGATGGTGGTGAATCCCGAGACCGGCGCGCTGCTCGGCGAGATCCCGGGCCTCAACCGCGCCCACGGCGTCGCGTTCGACTACGCCGCGGGCCACGGCTTCGCCACCTCCGGCGCGGACAGCACGGTGACGATGTTCGATCTCCGGACGCTGGCGGTGCTCACGCGCACCGTCGCCGCCATCGACGACGACGGCGTCCTGTTCGACCCGGCGACCGGCCACATCTTCACCATGAACGGCGACGCGGGCAGCGCGACGGCGATCGACGGCGTCACCGGCCAGCGGCTCGGCAGCGTCGACCTGGGCGGGAAGCCGGAGTTCGGCGTGAGCGCGGGCGACGGGATGCTGTACGTCAACCTCGAGGACAAGAGCGAGGTAGCCGAGGTGGACGCCCGGGCGATGCGGGTCACCCGCCACTGGTCCATCCGTCCGTGCGAGAGCCCGAGCGGTCTCGCGATCGACCGGGAGCACCACCTGCTGTTCAGCGGCTGCCGCAGCGGCGTGATGGGGGTCTCCAATGCCCGGGACGGGAAGCTGGTGACCACCGTGCCGATCGGGCGTGGGGTGGACGCGTGCCGCTGGGACGCCGCGACCCGCCTCGCCTTCGCCTCGAACGGCGACGGCACCATCACGGTGATCCACGAGGATTCGCCGACCTCGTTCCGCGTCGTGTCGAGCGCCGCCACCAGGCAGGGCGCGCGGACGATGGAGCTGGACGAGGCGACCCACCGCCTGTACACCGTGACGGCGGACTTCGGCCCGGCACCCGCCCCGACGCCGGAGCGCCCGCGCCCGCGGCCGCCGGTGCTGCCGGGCACGTTCGCGCTGCTGGTGCTCGACCCGTGACGGGGGCACGGAGGGCGCCGGGGGCGGGCTAGCGCGGCCGTGCCGTACGCGTGGCTCGCCGGCCTGGTGCTGGTGGCGCACCTGCTCTTCGTGGCCTTCGTCGTCCTGGGCGGGCTGCTGGTGCTCCGGCGGCCCGCTCTCGCCTGGGTGCACGTTCCGTGCGCCGCCTGGGCCGCGTTCGTCGAATTCTCCGGGCTCGTCTGTCCGCTGACGCCGATCGAGAACGCGCTCCGGCGCGCCGGCGGCGAGCCGGGCTACGCCGGCGACTTCGTGGGCCACTACGTCGCGGCGGTGCTGTACCCGGCCGGCCTCACCCGCGGCGTGCAGATCGTGCTCGGCGCGAGCGTGGTGGCGCTGAACCTGGCGGTGTACGGGCTGCTGGTCGCGCGGCGACGCCGGGCAAGTCCACGGAGCTGAGCCGTCCGCCGGTCGAGGGTTCTCCTGCGGCCGAGGAAGGCGGGGTCCCCGCGCAGCAGGGGATGGCCCCCCGGCCCCAGGGGACCCGAGACCGGCGGACGATCCGCAACGACTGGCCGACCCGGCCAATCCCCATCAGATTGCTCAGGTTCGTCGGGCCACAGGAGTGTCCTTGGCAGCACCCGTCCGCCGCGCCCCACCGCCGGGCCCGGAGACCGCCGACGCGCTCGAGCGCCACTTCGAGCCGTTCCGCGCCGACACGGTCGGTCACGACCAGACGTTCCGCTCGCCCTATGGGGAGCAGCGGATCGTCTACGCCGACTGGACGGCGAGCGGGCGCCTGTACGCGCCGATCGAGCGGCGCATGCTCGAGGACTTCGGCCCGTTCGTCGGCAACACCCACTCAGAGGCGAGCGCCACCGGCTCGGCGATGACGCTCGCGTATCACGAGGCGCACCGGATCCTCAAGGCGCACGTGCACGCGGGTCCGCAGGATCTCATCCTCACCACCGGCGCCGGGATGACGGGCGGGATCAACAAGTTCCAGCGCCTGCTGGGGCTCAAGGCGCCGGAGGCGCTGCGGCGCCACATCCGGCTCGCCGACGACGAGCGGCCGGTGGTGTTCGTGACGCACATGGAGCACCACTCCAACCACACGTCCTGGTACGAGACCATCGCCGACGTCGTCGTGATCCCACCCGACGAGCGCGGCGTCGTGGACCTCACGGCGCTCGAGGAGCTGCTCCACCGCTACCGGGAGCGCCCGCTGAAGATCGGCGCGTTCAGCGCCTGCTCGAACGTGACCGGCATCGAGACGCCGTATCACGAGATGGCGAAGTTGATGCACCGCGCGGGCGGCGTGGCGTTCCTCGACTGGGCGGCCTCCGCGCCGTACGTCCGGCTCGACATGCACCCGCCCGACGCCGAGGCGCGGCTCGACGCGGTGCTGTTCTCGCCGCACAAGTTCCTCGGCGGCCCCGGCTCGGCCGGCGTGCTGGTGTTCGCGCGCGACCTCTATCACAACCGGGTGCCGGACGAGTCGGGCGGCGGGACGGTGGCCTGGACGAACCCGTGGGGAAGGTACGCCTTCCTCGACGATCCCGAGGCCCGCGAGGACGCCGGGACGCCCGGCTTCCTGCAGGCGATCCGGGCCGCGCTGGCCGTGCAGCTGAAGGAGGCGATGGGCGTCGAGGCGATGCTGCGGCGCGAGCGGCAGGTCGTGCCCGAGGTCCTGGACGCGCTGGAGGCGATCCCGGGCGTGCACGTGCTGGCGCGCGGGTGCCGCGAGCGGCTGGCGATCGTCTCCTTCTACGTCGAGGACCTGCACTACAACCTGGTGGTGCGGCTGCTGAACGACCGGTTCGGCGTGCAGTCGCGGGGCGGCTGCTCCTGCGCCGGCACCTACGGGCACTACCTGCTGAACGTCGATCCCTCGCGCTCCAAGCGCATCACCGACCGCATCGACCACGGCGACTTCTCGGAGAAGCCGGGCTGGGTGCGGCTCTCGTTCCATCCCACGACCACGATAGCCGACGTGCGGCACTGCATCCGCGCGGTCGCCGAGATCGTGAAGCACGGGCGGGCGTGGTCGGAGGACTACGCGTACTCCTCCGCCACCAACGAGTACACGCACCGCGCGGGCGACGCGGGTGCCGCCTCGCGGGTGCGCGCCTGGTTCGACCTGGAAGGCCACCCGTCGGGCCGGTAGCTTGCGCTTCACCATGATCGACCGCCGCATCCGCACGCCCGCGCTGCAGGAGCTGCGCACCTGGTGGGGCACGGCCGTGCTGCTGGCGGCCGCCGCGGCCGCCGCGCTGGCGGTCCTGCTCCCCGCCACCTCGCTGGTGGGGCGCGGCCCGGGCGCGTTTCCCGTCCGGCTCCTCCTCCCGCGCGCGGGCGGCATGGACCTCGGGCTCGTGTGGGGCGCGCTGGTGCGCAGCCCCGACGCGATCCGGGACGCCGCGCTGGCGAGCCTGTCGCACCTGCTGCTCGGCGTCGCCGCCGGCGTCGTGGCCGTCACCTGGCTCACCACGCTGGCGCTTTCCACCGCCCGCGCCTCGGCCCGGTCCGGCGAGGTCGTGATCCGGCGCTCGGTCGGCGCGACGCGGCTCATGATCCTCGGCGCGTCGCTCCTGGAGGGCGGCTTCATCGCCGTGGCGGCGCTGGCGATCGGCGGCGCGACCGGTCTCGTCGCGGCGCGGGTCGCGCTCGGGGCCTGGCCGGGCACGGTGGGGGTCGCCGCGCCGGCGGCCGGCGTGGTCGCGGCGGCGGCGACGGTCGCCGGGATCGCGGTCGGCGCGCTGCTGCCGCTCGTCCTCGCGCGGCGCAACGGGCGCCTGGTCTCGAGCGACGAAGCCTCGCTCGCCCTCGTGGTGCCGGCGTTGCAGCTCGGCGCCGGCCTGACGGTGCTGGTGGCCGGCTCGATGCTCGCGGCGCGGGCGCGGGCGCCCGGGCAAGTCGGGAGCGAGGTCGCCTCCCGTGCGGCGGACGGGCAGGTCTACGAAATCACGGCGCCCGACTCCGCGCCCGCCGCACGCGCGGCCGCGTACGCGTCGCTGCTGCGGCGGCTCGCCGCCGAGCCGTCGGTCGGGGCGGCCAGTCTCACGAGCCGCGGCGCGACCGTGGGCCTCGGTCCCGAGGACGTCGTCGCCACCGATTGCGGCGAGTGCTGGTGGGGGGGCCTGCCGCTGCCGTGGCACTCGTTCTTCGCCATCCACCATCTGGTGAGCGCCGACAGCTTCCGGGCGCTGGGCCTGCGGGTCGTCGCGGGCCGGGCGCTGACCGACGCGGACGGCTGGGGCGCGCCGCGCGTGGCCGTGGTGAGCCGCAGTCTCGCGACGTTGCACTTCGAGGCGCGCGGGGCCGTGGGCCGCTCCATCAGGGTGGGGCACGGCTCCGACGCGTTGTACACGGTGGTCGGGGTCGTCGCCGACCGCACGCCGTCCGGCTTGGGCGGAGGCTACGAGCCGCCGGACGTGGTCTATCTCAGCGTGCTGCAGCATCCCGCCGCGGCGGTCGAGCTGCTGGTGCGGCCCCGCGCGCCGGGTACGAGCGGCGCCGTGGATCGCGCGCTGAGCGGGGCGCCGGGTCCGCGGCTCGCCGCGGACGCAGCGGTGTCGGAGGCCGGCCTCCTCGCCTCCGAGGCCGCGCCGCTCGGGTGGTTCGGCCGGATGCTGCGCGCGGTGGGCGGCGCGATGGTCCTCATCGCGACCCTCGGCGCCTTCGCCGTGATGTGGCTGTGGGTGGCGTCGCTGCTGCGCGAGCTGGGCGTGCGCCGCGCGGTGGGCGCGCGCCGCCGAGACGTGCTCGCCTTCGTGCTGTGGCGCGCCGCGCTCGTCGCGGCGGCCGGCGTCGCGTTCGGGATCTGGGCCGGCATCGCGGCCTGGGATGCGCTGCAGACGGTGGTCGCGGGGCTGCCGGCGTGGGATCCGCGCGCGGTGATCCGGTACGGCGCGCTGCTCGCCGCCGCCACGCTGGCGGGCGCCCTGGTGCCGGCGCTGCGGGCGTCGCGCCGGTCGCCGGTGCGGCTGCTCGGCGCCTCCTAGCGGCCGCGGGTCCGCGCCGGGCGCGCGCGGCTGACGGGCCGCTCGGCGACGTGTAGGTTTCGGGCCCGTGGCCGATCTCCCCGCCGATCTCCAGACCGCCGTGGCCTCGCGCTACGAGCTGCGCCGCGTGCTCGGCCGCGGCGGCATGGCCACGGTGTACCTCGCCCGCGACCTCAAGCACCGCCGCGACGTCGCGCTCAAGGTCCTGCGGCCGGACCTCGCCGCCTCGCTCGGCGCCGAGCGCTTCCTCCAGGAGATCCAGATCGCGGCGCGGCTCACCCACCCGCACATCCTGGCCCTGCACGACTCGGGGGAAGCCGGCGGGTTCCTGTATTACGTGATGCCCTTCATCGACGGCCCCTCGCTGCGCGCGCGCCTCGAAGCGGAGCGCCGCCTCGAGCGGGACGCCGCCCTGGCCATCGCCTCGCCGGTGGCGGAGGCGTTGAGCTACGCGCACCGGATGGGCGTGCTCCCCCGGGACATCAAGCCCGAGAACATCCTCTTCTCGCAGGGGCACCCGATCGTCGCCGACTTCGGCATCGCCAAGGCCATCAGCACGGCGGGTCAGACCAACCTGACGCGCACCGGCTTCCCGCTCGGCACGCCGGGATACATGAGTCCCGAGCAGGCGGCGGGCCTCACCGACCTCGACGAGCGCACCGACGTCTACAGCCTGGCGGTCGTGGTCTACGAGATGCTGGTGGGGGCAGTGCCGGGGCACTGGCCGAGCGAGGAGGCGGTGCGCAGCGGCCGGTTCCTCGAGGCGCCGCCGGCGCACCGGTCGCGGCTGGCGCAGGTCGGGACCGTCGTCGAGGGCGCGCTGGCGCACGGGACGGCGATCCGCCACGACCACCGCACCGCGACGCCGGCCAAGCTGATGGATGAGCTGACCGGCGCGGCGGCGCTGCCGCGCCGCTACAGCGAGGGCGAGGTGCGCGAGATCGTCAGGCGCGCCAGCGAGATCGAGGCGTCGCAGCCGACCGCGAGCGGCGCGATGACGGTGGGCGGGATCGAGGCGCTGGCGGCGGAGGTGGGGATCGCCCCGGAGACGGTGCGCGAGGCGGCGCGGGGCCTGAACCCGCTGCCGGCCACCCCGGCGCCGCCCGCGGCCGACGCCAACCGGCCCAACTTCTGGCTGGGCGCGCCCACGAGCCTCGTGTACGAGCGGATCGTCGAGGGCGAGCTGCCGGAGTCGGAGTTCCCGGTGCTGGTCCAGGAGATCCGGCTGGTGGCCAGGCATTCCGGCCAGGTGAGCCAGCTTGGGCGCTCGTTCTCGTGGACCAGCGCGCGGGGCGGCGGGACCATGCGCTACTTGG
>DASPTN010000062.1:0-12538 GCA_035623395.1 Gemmatimonadales bacterium
AGACGCGGGTGCCGCACCTCGGCGTCGTGGCGGCGCTGGCGCCGCTCGAGGCGGGCGGCGCCGCGGCGCAGCTCGACCTCCATCCGGCCGAGTGGGAGGTGCTGGCCGAGGTGGACGGCGAGCGCGACCTGCGGCAGCTGGCCTCCGCGCTGGCGGTCAGCGAGTTCGAGGTGGCGCGCACCGTGTTCGGGCTGGTGACCACCGGCGTGGTCGAGCTGCACGACCCGGTGGCCGTGCGCCAGTCGCGGAGCAGCATCGGCGACGACGCCGGCGCGCTGCTCGCGGCCGCCGAGGTGCGGCTCGAGACCGGGGACGTGGAGGCGGCCAGGGAGGCCGCCCAGACGGCGCTGGCGATGCGGCCCGAAGAGCCGCGGGTGCACCTGGTGCTGGGCCGCGCGCAGCTCGCGTCGGGGCTGTACTCGGAGGCGGTGGACGCCTGCCGTCGCGCGATCCGCCTCGCGCCCGACCTCGCCGACGCGTACCGCTGGTGCGGCTTCGCCCTCGCGGCCACCGGGCGGTTCCGCGACGCGCGCGAGAGCTGGGAGCGCTGGGAGCAGCTGGTGGACGGCCACGCCGAGGAGGACCAGCGCCGCCAGGTCACCGAGGCGCGCGCGGCGGCGGCCGCATTCGAGCGGCTGCTGGGAGGCGAGCGTGGCTGACGACGTCCGCTCGCTCACCGCGGCCCTGGCCCGCGACCCGTCCAGCCTCCGCTACGCCGACCTCGCGGAGTCGCTGCGCCGCCGCGGCCAGCGGGACGAGGCGCTCCGCGTGGCGCTGCACGGCCTGGCCCGCCACCCGCAGCACGCGGACGGCCACGACGTGCTGGCGCGCATCTATTCGGACCTGGGCGACCTGGACCGCGCGCAGCTGGCCTGGGGCAAGGTGCTCGAGCTGGCGCCGGAGCACCCGGGCGCGCTCAAGGGCGTCGCGTTCGTGCGGTTCCGCCAGGGCGACGCGCGGGCCGCGGTGGAGGCGCTGGAGCGGGCGCTGGCGATCGACCCGTCCGACGAGGCGGCGCAGCGCGCGCTCGAGTCGATGCGCCGCGACGCGCCGATGGCGGATCTCCCGACCGCGGAGCTGCCCACGGCCGAGCTGCCGACGCCCGTGGCCCCGGTGCCCGCGCCGCCCGTCCCGGCCGCGGCGTCGCCGGAGGCGGGCGCGGGCTCGGCCGGCGCGGCCAGGCCGAGCGGCGCCAAGGCGCGCCCCGCCGTGTTCAGCGGGTTCGACCGCGCGACGGCGGACATCCTGCTCCTCGACGAGCGAGGCCTGGTGCTCGCGGGCGGGCTGCTCGCGCCGAACGGCGCGGACGTTTCGGAGGTCGCGGCCGCGGGCCTCGCCGGCGTGTCGGGCGAGGCCGCGCGCACCGCCCAGCACCTCGCGCTCGGCGGGTGGCGCACCATCGTCGCCGAGGCGGAGAGCGCCAACCTGGTGGTCGCCCCCGTGGGCTCGGGCGCGCTGCTCCTGGTACGGCGCGACCGCAGCATGCCGGTCGGCCTGGCGCTGCGCTTCGCCGAGCGCGCGCGGGGCACCGCCTCGACGTGGCTGGAGGGACAGGGCGCGTGAGCGCGCCGGGCGCCGACCGACCCGGGTCGGGCGCGGCAGCCGCGCCGCCCGCACGATCCGGCCCGGGTTCGAGTGCCGCCGACGAGCTGGCCCGCGCGCTGGACCGCATCTCGCGGGTGCGCGGGATGCGTGGGTCGATGTGGGTGTCGGCCGACGACGGCCTCCCGGTGGCGCAGCTCCTGATGGAAGGGGTTCCCGGCCGGGCGGTCGCGGCCCTCGCCGCGTCGCTGGTGCGCAAGGTGAGCGGCTCGGCGGGCGCGGTCGGAGCCGGGCGGGTGCGGTTCGTGCAGATGGAGGCGGCGGGCGGCACGCTGCTCGTGGCGCTCGCGCCGCCCGATCTGCTGGTCGTGGCGCTGGCCGACGGGCGCGTCAACGTCGGGCTGGCGCGGCTCGAGATGATGCGGGCGGCCGCGGCGGTGGCGCGGTGACCACCACCGTCGTCGAGCCGTGGGCCGAGCAGCCGCTGCTGCGCTACGTCACCGAATCGAGCGCGCGGCTGGTGGTGCTGATGACGCCGGCGGGGCAGGTCCTGGCCCAGCACGGCTGGGCCCGCGCGGTGGACCTGATGGCGGCCTCCGCGCTCGGCGCGGCGATCGTGGCCGCCTCCGGCGCCCTGGCCCAGCAGATCGGCGAGCGCGGCTTCGGCGCCCTGTTCCACGCGGGCGAGCGGCACGGCATCCATCTCGCGTCGTGCGCCACGCCCCGCGGCGCGCTGATCGTGCTGACGGTGTTCGGCAAGGAGACGTCCATCGGGCTGGTGGACCTGTTCTACGACGAGTTCGCGGCGGCGCTGCGCCGTGCGGCGCCGGCCGAGCAGCTGCGGGAGCCGGTGCTCGCGGAGGACTTCGAGGCCGACCTGAACCGCAGCCTCTCCACCCTCTTTCAGCGGTGATCACATGTCGCTGGTGAACTTCACGACCCGCGAGATCACCTGCAAGATCGTCTACTACGGGCCCGGACGGTCCGGCAAGACGACCAACCTGCAGTACGTCTACTCGCAGGTGCCGAACGACCGGAAGGGCCGGATGGTGTCGCTCGCCACCCAGACCGACCGCACCCTGTTCTTCGACTTCCTCCCGCTCGACCTCGGGACGATCTCGGGCTTCGCGACCAAGTTCCAGCTGTACACGGTGCCCGGCCAGGTCTACTACAACGCGACCCGCAAGCTGGTGCTCCAGGGCGCCGACGGCGTGGTGTTCGTCGCCGACAGCCAGGTGCGCCAGCTCGACGAGAACATCGAGAGCCTCCAGAACCTCCAGGTCAACATCCTCGAGCAGGGCATCGACGCGCGCACCCTGCCGATGGTGCTCCAGTTCAACAAGCAGGACCTCCCGCGCGAGCTGATCCTCTCGCCCGAGGAGCTGGACGAGGCGCTGAATTTCCGCAGCCTCCAGACGTTCCCGGCCGACGCCTTGCACGGCGTGGGCGTGTTCGAGACCCTCAAGGGGGTCGCCGCGGACGTGCTGCGCCGGCTGAGCCAGGGCGGCGTGGGCGCGCGGCGGATCTGACGTGGAACTCAATCCGCGGTTCCGGTTCGAGAGCTTCGTGGTCGGCGGGAGCAACCGGCTCGCCGCCACGGCGGCGCGCACGGTGGCCGAGTCGCCCGGCACCTCGTACAACCCGCTGTTCCTGTACGCCAAGTCCGGGCTCGGCAAGACGCACCTCCTCCAGGCGATCGGCTTCCTCGCGCTCGAGCGCCAGGGCAAGCTGCGCGTCGAGTACCTCACCCTCGAGGAATTCGTCGAGCGCTACCACGCGGCGGTCGCGGCCGGCCAGATCGAGGCGTTCCGCCGCAGCGCGCTGGAGACCGACCTGCTGCTCCTCGACGACGTGCAGTTCCTGGCGGAGCACCGCGAGATGCAGGCCGAGCTGCTGCGGGTGACCGAGGCGCTGCAGGCGGCCGAGCGCCAGATCGTGCTGACCTGCGACCGGCCGCCGGGCGAGATCGCGGACCTGGACGAGCGGCTGGTGACGCGGCTGTCGGGCGGGCTGCTGGTGGACATCACCGCGCCCGACTTCGAGACGCGGCTCGCCATCCTGCACCGCAAGGTCACCGAGCGCGGCGCCGACATCCCGCGCCCGGTCCTCGAGACCGTGGCCGAGGTGGGGGCGACCAGCGTGCGGGAGCTGATCGGCCTGGTGAACCGGCTCATCGCGTTCCAGGCGGTGGGCGGCGGCACCCTCACCCCGGAGGCGGCCCGGACGCTGCTCGCCGACGAGCTGCCGGCGACGCCGCCCGCGGCCCGGCCGGAGCGCGCGCCCGCGGCCGCCGCGCCGGCGGCCGAGCCCCCGGACGAGTTCGCCTCGTTCCTGAGCGCCATCTCGACCACCGTCGCGCAGACCGTCGAGGCCTGGCGCTCGCGCATCGGCGAGGCCGTGCTGCGCTGGCAGGGCGAGGGCTTCCGCACCACCCGGCTCGAGCAGCTGCTGCTCTCGGAGGAGATCCCGGACGTCGGCAGCGCGCTGGCCGACTACGCGACGCGGGCCGAGGAGCTGCGCCGCCTGCTCGACGAGGCGATGGAGTACGACCCCGCCGCCGGCGCGAACGCCGTGTTCCACGACCCGGACCGGCTCGAGGAGGCCCGGGCCGTGGCCGAACGGGTCAAGGCGGGCGTGGAGCCACCGCCGCCGCCGTCGCGCGGGCTGTCGTTCGCCGAGTTCATCGAGGGCAAGGCGAACGAGGCGGCGGTGCGGGCGGCGCGCGCCGTGGTGGCGGAGCCCGGCAAGCGGTTCAACCCCCTGTTCGTCACGGGCCCGAGCGGCAGCGGGAAGACCCACCTGCTGCACGCGGTCGGCAACGCGCTCATGGCCGCGCACGGCGGCGCCGTCGTCGCCTGCCTCTCGGCCCAGGCGTTCACCGACGAGCTGGTGCAGGCGATCAACGCGGGGCGCATCGAGTGGTGGCGGCGGCGGTTCCGCCGCGCCGACGCCCTGCTGCTCGACGACGTGCAGCTCCTCGCGGGCCGCGACGCCACCCAGGAGGAGCTGTTCAACCTGTTCAACGCGTTCGCCGACGCCGAGAAGCAGCTGGCCTTCAGCGCCGACCGGCTGCCGGGCCAGCTCGCGGGCCTCGCGCCGCGGCTCACCACGCGGTTCGAGGGCGGGCTGGCCGTCGAGCTGGCGCCGCCCGACCGGACCATGCGTGCCGAGATGGTCCGCCGCCTGCTCGCGACCCGCAGCGTGGAGGCCGAGGTCGAGGCGGTCGAGTACCTCGCGGCGCGGCCCGCCGACAGCGCGCGGGCCGTGCAGGGCCTGGTGAACCGCGCCATCGCGCGGATGGATCCCTCGTCCGAGACGCTCACCGTGCAGGCGGCGCGGCTGGCCATCGAAGGGCGCTCGCAGCGCCCGTCGCAGGCCCAGGCCGTCTCCGCCGTGGTGCCCGCCGGCCTCGACCCGGTGATGGGCAGCCGCGAGAAGGTGGTGTGGGACTGGCCGGGTGCGACCGACCGGCTGGTCGAGGAGCTGCGCTGATGGCCATCAAGGGCAGCCTCAAGGAAGCCAGCCTCCCCGACGTGCTGCAGCTGCTGTCGATGGGGCAGAAGACCGGGTGCCTGTCGGTGGCCGACCGGAGCAACTTCGGCTACGTGTACTTCGACCGCGGGCTGATCACCTACGCCTCCATCGTCAACCGCCGCGACCGGCTCGGCGACATCCTGGTCAAGGGCGGCCTGATCACCAACGAGCAGCTCGAGGCCGCGATCGACCGCCAGGCGCGCGAGCGGGGCAAGCGGCTCGGCGAGCTGCTGGTCGAGGAGGGGTACATCTCCCGGCCGGAGCTCGAGCGCTACATGCGGGTGCAGATCGAGGAGGCGGTCTACTACCTGTTCACCTGGGTGTCCGGCACCTTCAGCTTCGAGAGCGACGTGGTGCCCGAGGCGCAGGACTTCCTCGTCCGGATCACCCCGGAGTCGCTGCTCCTCGAGGGCGCCCGCCGGGTGGACGAGTGGAGCCTGATCGAGAAGAAGATCCCGTCGTTCGATCTCATCTTCGTGGTGGACCGGCCGCGCCTCGGCTCCTCGGGCGTCTCGCTCACGCCGGAGCAGGAGCGCATCCTCCCGCTGCTCGACGGCCAGCGCGACGTGCTGCGGCTGGTGGACGACTCCGGGCTGCTCGAGTTCGACGTCGGCAAGGCGCTGTACGGCCTCATCGCCGCGGGGTTCGCGCACCGGCTCGGCCGCACCCAGGCCGAGGAGCTGCCGGTGGGGAGCGACGCGCGCGTGGAGGAGCACCGCAACCTCGGCCTCGCGTTCTACAAGACGGCGATGCTGGACGAGGCCGCGCGCGAGTTCCGCCGGGTCCTCGACCTCCGGCCCGGCGAGAGCGAGGCCCACTTCTACCTCGGGCTCGTGGCGCTGCGCCAGGGCCGCTGGGCCGACGGCGTGGACGCCTTCCGCCACGCGGCCGAGCACGGCGGCGGGCACGCGGCGGTGCTGCACAACCTGGCGGTGGCGCTCGAGCAGATGGGCCGCCTCGCCGAGGCCGACGCCGCCTTCACCGAGGCCGCCAAGCGCGCGCCGCAGGACTGGCGGGTGGCGATGGGCTGGGGCATCGTGGCCCTGAAGCGCGGCCACGGCACCCAGGCTCTCGAGCGCCTCGACCGGGTCAAGACGCTGGTGCCGGGCGGCCAGCCGCCCAGCGCGGTCTGGTACTGGGCCCGCTCGCTCGCCGCGGTGCTCGCCGGCCGCGAGGAGGACGCGCTGCCGATCGCGGAGGAGGGCCTGGCCCGCTTCCCGCACGCCGCGCCGCTCCGCAACAATCTCGCGGTGCTGCGCGAGCGTCGCGGCGAGCTGGACCAGGCCGAGCAGCTGCTGGCGGCGGCCCTCGAGGAGGATCCCTCGCTGCCCCAGGTGTCCAAGAACCTCGGCGACCTGTACTACCGGAGTGGGCGCGCCGACGATGCGCGCCAGGCCTACCAGCGCGCGATCAAGGTGGCCCCGCGGCTCGGGGACGACATCTACTTCAAGCTCGGCAATCTCGCGATCCGCGACCGGGACACCCAGCGCGCCGGGGCCTACTGGCGGGAGGCGCTGACGCTGAACCCGGCGCACGAGCTCGCGCGCGCCAACCTGGACACGCTGGAGCGGATCTGAAGGCGGCGGCCGACGACGCGGGCCTGCGGTCGCTGATGGGCAAGGTCGAGCGGGAGCGGGGCCTGGTGCTGTCGAGCTACAAGCAGCCGTGCCTCCGGCGGCGGCTCGCGGTGCGGATGCGCGCCCGCGGCGTCCACACCTACGCGGCCTACGCCACGGTGCTCGACCGGACGCCGGAGGAGTACGATCTGCTGCTCGACGCGCTGACGATCAACGTCACCAAGTTCTTCCGCAACCCGGAGACCTTCGCGCTGCTGCGCGAGCGGGTCGTGCCGCGGCTGTGGGCCGCGCCGGGGCCGATCGCCGTGTGGTCCGCGGGGTGCGCGTCGGGCGAAGAGCCGTACTCGCTCGCGATCCTGTTCGCGGAGCAGGCCAGGACGATGGCCGGGCTGCGCGCGCGGCTGCGCATCGACGCGACCGACCTCGACCCCGACGCGCTCGAGACGCTGCGGCGGGCCGAGTACCCGGCGGCCGCCGTGGAGGACGTGCCGACCGGGCTGCGGGAGCGCTTCCTCACGGCCGGACCCCCGTACCGCGTCGCCGAGGGCCTGGCCCAGGTGGTGCACCCCGTCTCGCACGACCTCACCTGGGAGCCGGCGCCGCACCCGCCCTACCACCTGATCGTGTGCCGCAACGTGGTGATCTACTTCGACCGCGCCACGCAGGAGCGCCTGTTCCTGACCTTCGCGGCCGCGGTGGATCCCGGCGGCCTGCTGCTGCTGGGCAAGGTGGAGACGCTGCTGGGGCCGGCCCGCGACCGCTTCGGGCTGGAGGAGCCGCGCGAGCGGCTGTACGTGCGCCGGTGACCGAGCGCCTGGTGCGGGTCGCCGACTGGGCCGTGGAGAGCGGCGACGTCACGCTGGTGACGCTGGGGCTCGGCTCGTGCGTCGCCATCGTGCTGTACGACCCGGTGGCCCGCGCCGGCGGTCTCGCCCACCTGCTGCTGCCCTCGCCCACGCTGGCGCGCGACACGTCGAACCCCGGGCGGTTTCCCGAAACGGTGCTGCCGCTCCTGCTGGCGAAGCTGGCGAGCGTCGGGGCGGAGCGGAGCCGGCTCACCGCGCGGCTGGTGGGCGGCGCCAGCATGTTCGGCGCCGGGGCCGCGCCCGGCACGGTCGCGATGGGCGAGCGGAACGTGGTGGCCGCGCGGCAGGTGCTCGCCGCCGCCGGCGTCCCGGTCGTGGGCGAGGACGTGCTCAAGGGCCACGGCCGCTCGGTCTACTTCTTCCTCGGCGACGGCCGCGTCGAGGTGCGCACGGTGGCGCGTGGCACCGTCGTCCTCTAGCGAGGGACCGGTCGGCTCGCCGCGGCACAGCGTGCTGGTGGTGGACGACAGCGCGCTGATGCGCCGCGTGCTGAGCGACGTGATCGCCGCGTCGCCGGATTTCCGCGTGGCGGGGATCGCGCGCAACGGGCTGGACGCGCTGGCCAAGATCCGCACCTATGAGCCCGAGCTCGTGACGATGGACCTCGCGATGCCTGAGCTCGACGGGCTCGGGGCCATCGAGCGGATCATGCGCGAGTCGCCGCGCCCGGTCGTCGTGGTCTCGGCGAAGGCGGGGCGCGACTCGACCGAGGCGATCCGGGCCCTCGAGCTCGGGGCGGTGGACCTGGTCGAGAAGCCGACCGGTCCGGGCGCCGCGGGCCAGGCGGCGCTGCTGGGTCCGCGCCTGCTGGCGGCGCTGCGGGCGGCCGCGCAGGCCGACCGGGCGCAGCTCCGCGCGCTCCAGGCTCGGCCGCCGAGCCACCGGCGGGCGGTGGCCGCCCCGGGTGCGGTCCGCTTCGTCGTGGCCGTGGCGGCCTCGACCGGCGGGCCGCGCGCCCTGGTCGAGCTGCTGCCGTCGCTGCCCCCCGGCCTCGCCGCCGCGGTGCTGGTGGT
Source organism: Gemmatimonadales bacterium (assembly GCA_035623395.1). Taxonomy (GTDB): domain Bacteria; phylum Gemmatimonadota; class Gemmatimonadetes; order Gemmatimonadales; family JACORV01; genus Fen-1245. Next base: position 8,533 of record DASPTN010000062.1, read on the forward strand.
GCAGCACATGCCCGCGGGATTCACGCGCAGCCTGGCGGAGCGGCTCGACGGCATCTGCCAGCTGCGGGTGCTGGAGGCCACGCACGGCGCGCGGGTCGAGGCCGACACGGTCTACGTGGCGCCCGGGGACTACCACATGCGGGTGCGCGCCGCGGCGGGCGGCCCGGTCGTCGAGCTGACCCAGGACCCGCCGCTGTGGGGCGTGCGGCCCGCCGCGGACCTGCTGCTGCGCAGCGTCGCCGAGACGTTCGGGCCCGCCGCCCTCGGCGCCGTCCTGACCGGCATGGGCCGCGACGGCGCCGAGGGCCTCGCCGCCATCCGGCGCGCCGGCGGGACCACCTTCGCGCAGGACCGGGGGTCGTCCGTCGTCTACGGGATGCCGCAGGCGGCCGTGCAGGCCGGCGCGGTGTGCGAGGTGGTGCCGCTCGGCGCGCTGGCGGAGCGGGTGGTGGCGGAGATCCGGCGGCGGGACGGGCCGCGCGCGTGAAGGCGCCGGCACCGTTTCCGTTCGTGGTCGCCCGCGTGGGTGCGGAGCGCTACGGCTTCGACGTCGCGGCGGTGCGCGAGGTGGTGGCGGTCGGGTACCTGGCGAGCGTGCCGGCGCGCTCGGCGGCGGTGCGCGGGCTCATCCCGAACCGCGACCGCTTCCTGCCGGTCGTCTCGCTGTCGGCGCTGCTCTCGGGCGCCGCGCCGCCGATGGAGCCCGGCCCGACCGCGCTGGTGGTCACGCACGGCGGAGCCGAGATGGCGCTCGAGGTGGACGAGGTGGAGTCGGTGGCGGACGGCGGCGCCGAGTTCGTGGGCGGGGCCGCCATCGGGTCGCTGCCCGCGCGCGGGGTGTGGCGCTGGGACGGCGCGCTGGTGACGGTGCTGGACGTCGCCCAGCTGGCCGAGCGCGTGAACACGCTCGAGGAGCACGAGCGATGACGAGCCAGGACGAGACCTTCCAGATCGTCGTGTTCCGGGTGGGCGGGCACGAGTTCGCCTTCAACATCTTCCAGGTGCAGCGCATCCTCCGCTACGAGCGGCCGGCGGCGCTCCCCAAGGCGCCGCCGTTCCTCGAAGGCGTGCTGCAGATCGAGGGCGCCGTGGTGCCGGTGATCGACCTCCGCAAGCGCTTCGAGCTGCCGCACGCGCCGCTCGGCGCCGACACCCGGATCATGGTCGTCGAGGCCGACGGCGGCGTGGTCGGGGCGGTCGTGGACGCCGTGAGCGAGGTGCTCCGGGTGGCCGCCGCCGCCGTGACGCCGCCCCCGCCGGTGGTGCGCGGGCTCGCGGCGGCCTACGTGCAGGGCATCGTGACCCAGCCGTCCCGCACGGTGGTCCTGCTGCACGCGGGACGGCTGCTCAACTCGGCCGAGCGCATCGCGCTCCAGGACATCGGCGCGGAGAAGAAGCGTCATGGCTGACGACTTCGTGCTGGCGCTGAAGCAGCGCCGCGACCAGATCGCGGGCGCGCTGGACGCCGCCGCGGGCGCGGCGGCGCTCGCCGCCGTGAAGCAGGACATCATCGCGCTGTTCAAGCACGTCGACGGCGCCATCGGCGAGCTGGGCGTCCTCAAGGACGACATCAAGAAGCTGGTGGACCGCTACAAGGAGCGCGAAGGGGAGAGCCGCCCGGCGACCGCGCTCGCGTTCGACTCGGCGCACCCGGTCGTCCAGGCGGACCACATCGGCGCCTCCACCTTCATCGAAAAGGGCTGGAGCCTGATCTCGCTCGGCGACTACGACGGGGCGATCAAGTCGCTCACCCGGGCCCTGGCGCTGTCGCCCGGCGAGGTGCAGGCCGAGTCGCTGCTGGGATGGGCGCAGATGCTGCGCGAGGACTACGACGACGCGCTCGGCACTTTCCAGCGGGTCCTGACCAAGGACCCGTCCAACTCGCTGGCCCGCGTGAACCTCGGCTACATCTGCCTCAAGAAGCGCATCTTCGGCGAGGCGATCGAGCACCTGTCCAAGGCCATCCGGATGGCCAACGACAAGAAGGCCACGCTGTACGCCAACTACTACCTGGGCCTGGTGTACCTCGAGCGGGAGATGTACGAGGACGCGGAGAACTTCTTCCGCAAGACGCTGGAGCTCGGGCCGAACCTGATCGAGGCGTACTTCGAGCAGGGCCGCGCCCAGTGGCTGGCCGGGCGGCACGAGGCGGCCCAGGCGACCTGGCAGGCCGGATTCGCCGCCAACAAGTTCAATCCCTGGGGCAAGAAGTGCCGCGAGGCGCTCGAGGCGGTGGCGGCCGGCAAGCAGCCGCCGGCGGCCTAGCGCCGCGCTTGACGGGCCCGGAAGCTGCGGCTATCCTCAACCCCCGTGCAGAGTTCCGACTCTGAGGCCCGGCTCCAGTTCGGAGCCGTGAACGCCGCCCTGTTCGCGGGGGCGGCGGTGGTGCTGGGGGCGGGATACGTACTGCTCGCCCGGGGCTCGACGACGGCGGCGCCCATCCTGCTGGTGGTGGGCTACTGTATCCTGCTGCCCCTGGGTCTCATACTGTAGGCTCGCGCGGGCGAATAGCTCAGCTGGTCCAGAGCGCCTGCCTTACACGCAGGAAGTCGGGGGTTCGAATCCCTCTTCGCCCACTTCTTGCAACGGCGGGGCTGAGCACGGTGAAGGCCATCGGAGGATCTTGCGCATGATGCGGCGTGGAATGCGGCTCCCGGTGTGGGTGCGGGCGATCGGTCTCGGCGTGCTGGCCGGGGCGTCCCTGGCGGCGCCGGGTCGGGCGCAGCTGGCGCGGTTGCCGGCGTCCCCCAACGCTCCCAAGCTGCTCGTGGCTCCGTTCGGCCGCGACGTGGCCCAGGATTCGAGCCTCGCGACGGTCGCGGCGGACGCCGTGCGCCAGCGCATGCTCACGTCGCACACCGGCGACTTCAACACGATCACCAAGGAATCGGTGTGCAAGGCGCTCGAGGAGAGCGGCTTCTCGTGCACCGCGCCGCTGGAGCCGAGCCAGATCGGGCAGCTGGCGCACCTCCTCAACGCGCGGTTCATGGTCGACGGGATGATCTTCCCGCGCGGCCCCGATTCGGTGCTGGCGCTGGCGCGGCTGCTGCAGGCGGTGCGACAGAACCCGCTGGCCGCGAGCGCGTCCCTGGTGGTGGCGCGCGCCCGGGTCGAGCAGGCGGGCAACCAGCTGGCGGACCGGCTGTCGGACAAGTTCCGCTCGTTCGAGCACATCACGGCCTGCCGTACCGCGCTCGACGGCAAGGACTTCGTGAAGGCGACCGACGCGGCGAACCGGGCGCTGCGCTACGACCGCGAGAGCGGCGGGGCGTACCTGTGCCTGGCGCAGGTGCTCCAGGCCAGCAACGGCAACCCGGACTCGGTGCAGGCCGCCTACGAGCGGGCCCACGACGCCGACTCGCTCAACACGCTGGTCGGCCGCCAGCTGTACCTGATCTACGACGCGAAGCACGACACCACGCAGATGCTCCACATGCTGCACCACATCATGCAGGTGGACGTCAACGACAACGACATCAAGAAGGTGGCGGTCCAGATCGAGGTGACGCGCGGGCACCCGGACAGCGCGGTGATGATCCTCGACGACGCGCTGAACCGGAATCCGAACCAGGTGGACCTGCTGGTGCTGCGGGCCATCTCGCTGGGGGCGCAGAGCAAGTTCGCCGACGCGGGGGCCTCGATGGCGACGGCGGCGGCGGCCGACTCCAACAAGATCGACTCCGCGTTCATCGCCCGGACCCTGGCGTTCTACGACGCGGCGCACGACAGCGCCGACGTGTTCACCTGGCAGAAGCTCTGCACGGTGCGGACGCCGAACAACGCGGACTGCTGGTTCAACTACGCCAACGGCCTGTACACCCGGCAGGACACCGCCGGTGCGATGAACGCCATGCGCCACCTGATCCAGCTGCAGCCGACGGTCGGGCGCGGGCAGCTGTTCATCTCGAACTGGTTCGGCGCCGCGGCCGCGGCCGACTCGGCCCACCCGGCGCACGCCCGGGAGCTGTTCGATTCCTCTCTGGCCGAGGCCCGGGCTGCGGTGGCC
>DASPTN010000063.1:0-7971 GCA_035623395.1 Gemmatimonadales bacterium
GCGAGCCGGGCGCGTATATGTCGGCGACGGCAACGCGTACTTCCACCGGCCGGGGCCGCGCTTGGTCGAGTCGCTGGAGATCCTCGCCGAGATGCTGCACCCCGCCGCGTTCGCCTTCGGGCATCGCGGCCGGGGCTGGGAGCCGCTCTCGGGGGCGGCGGCGTGAGGCGCACGGCGGCGCTGGCGTGCCTGGGCCTGGCGGCCGCGGCGGGAGCGTGCGAGCACGCCTTGCCCTTCGGCGCCTACAACCCCGGACCCAACGGTCCCCGCAACATCGCCTTCCCGATCCAGCTGACCTTCGACGCCCCGCCGGATCGCGATCCCGCCTGGCTGCCCGACGGTTCGGCCTTCATCTACGCGTATTCGCCGTTCCGGCCCGACAACGACCAGTGCCTCGCCGTCCTGCCGGCGTACGGGGGCCGCTGGCTGCAGACTATCTGCCACGAGCCCGCCGACTCCGGTGACGACTCGACCAACGCGCTCTCCAATCCCGCCGCGGGTCCCGGCGGACTGATCGCGTACCTGCGCGAGGGCTCCCTGATCGACGCGGTGCTGCCGAGCAGCCGGGAGCTGGTCGTGGCCACGCTGAGCCAGCCGGACCCCGGGCGCGCGGTGCTGGGCTTGCCGTTCCTGGCTCCGGACGGGCAGCTGGTCATCACCCTCTCGCACCTGCACTGGCTGAGCAGCGGGTCGCTGATCTTCCTCGCGGAACGGGCCACGTACCCCACCATCCCCCCGGACACGGTCCTCACGCCCATCGAGGTCATGCGCCTCGACCTGGGCGGCCTCACCGGCACCGTCTCCGTGGTTCCCGCGACGCTGGGGGCGACCTCGGTGTCCGTCTCGCCCGCGGGCAAGATCTACGTCACGCTGCAGGGCGACTCGGTGGTGTACTCCGTGGAGCCGGACCTCGGGACCAGGACGCCGGTGTTCACCTTCGCGGGTCTCGGTCCGGTCGGCGAGGCGCAGGTCGTCGGGAACCACCTGCTCGTGCTCGCCGGCGGCGTGGTGGCCACCCAGCGCGCGGGGTTGGTGTACGAGGCGGACCTGACCACGGACAGCGTGGCGGCGCTCCTGGGTTCGCCGGACGCCTACTACCAGCGTCCGGCGCTCGATCCCTCGGCCACCATCGTGGTGGCGGAGCAGCACCCGGTCACCATACGGGCGTTGTACGAGAGCGGGCCGCTGGACACCCTGCTCGGCAAGAGCTCGGACCTGTGGCTGCTTCAGGCCCGGTGACGCTGCGCTCGCTCCTCGCGGCGCTGGCGCTCGCGTGCCTGGCGGGTGCCGCGGCGCCGCTCGCGGCCCAGACCACGGGCGCGATCTCGGGAAGCGTCCGCGACCGCTCGTCGCGGCTGCCAATCCACCGCGCCCAGATTCTGGTGGACGGCCACCTCGCCACGCTGACGGACACCGCGGGCGTCTACCGGGTGCAGGGGGTGGCCGTCGGCTCGCACCAGGTGGCGGTGCGCCGGATCGGCTACACCACCCTCACCGCTCCGGTCGTGCCGGTGCGGGCGGGCGAGACGACCCACCTGGATCTGCTGCTCGACCAGCAGGCGATCCAGCTCGGCACCGTGACCGTGGAGGCACCGCCCGACACGCTGCTGGACCCGCTGGGGGTCGCGGACGCGCAGCGCGTCACCCAGGAGGACCTGCGGCACCTGCCGGTGAGCAGCGTCGAGGAAGCCGTGGCGCTCTCGGCGGGCGCCGTGGGCGAGAGCTATCGCGGCGGGCGTCTCGGCGAGCAGGCGTTCATCATCGACGGGCTCGGGCTCAAGAACCAGCTCGACGCTTCGACCGGGACGCTGGGCCTCAACATCCCGCCCGACATCCTCACCGAGGCCTCCCTCGTGACCAACGGCTTCTCGGCGCGCTACGGCCAGGCGCTGTCGGGGCTGATCAACGTGGTGACGAAGGACGGCGGCGATCGCTGGCACGGGCGCGCCGCGTACGAGTCCGACCGGGGCTTCGGCCAGGCGCTGGACCACGGGCTCGACCGCGTGGTGCTGGAGGCGGACGGGCCGCTCCCGGGCGGGATCCGGCTCCTGGGAGCGGTGGACGCCACGGGGCGCCTCGACGCCGATCCCGTGAATGCGCCCGCGCCGACCGACAGCCGCGATCCGCGGACCGCCAACCCGTACATGCTGCCGCACAACGGCGGGGAAGAGGTGGACGCCGCGGGCAAGCTCACGGTGCCCTTCGGGGCCCGGCAGGCGTTCCGCGTGTTCGTGCTGCACTCGATCGGCCAGCAGCTGCTGTTCGACCCGGCCTACAAGTACGACCTGTCGTTCGCGCCCGCCCAGCGCGTGGCCGGCGACCTCGTGACCGGGCAGCTCCAGCTGGCCACGTCGCCGTCGGCGGCCACGCCGCTGGAGGCGAACCTGCGCTTCGGGTACTTCGGCCGGGAGTTCGAGCGCGGCGCGCTCGACGTGCCGGTTTCCTACCGCTTCGGCGCGTTCACCTTCCGCAACTTCCACTTCCTGGGGGAGGACATCGCCCGTGCGCGGGACACCGCCGCGGCGCGCGGCGCGGTGCCCGGCTTCGCGCAGCCGGACTTCAGCCTGAACACGCCGTGGGGCGTGCCGGCGTTCTTCATGGGCGACGCGCCGGACGGCACGATCGCGTGGAACCGCTTCCGCGAGTACCGGGGCCAGGTGGACGTGGGGATCGGGCTGTCGCACGAGGCGGACGTGCACGTTGGCGGCGAGGTGGTGAAGCAGCGCGTGGAGACCTTCCAGCGGGCGCTGGCGTTCCTGCCGGTGGGGTGGGGCGACAGCGTCCCGCCGGCGGTCGCGGCCGATTTCTCGCCCACCAGCGGCGCGGCATTCGCCGAGAGCCGGTTCCGGATGCAGGACGTGGCCATCACCCTCGGCGTGCGGTACGACGCGTTCGACCCACACGCCACGCTGGCGGGCGGGCACATCACGGCGCACGCGAGCGTGAACCCCCGCCTGGCGATGTCGGCGGTGCTGCACGGCGCGACCTTCGTCGCCAGCTGGGGCAAGTTCAGCCAGGCGCCGGACTACCAGTACATGGTGGACGCCGCGTTCTCCGACACGATGCGCACCGGCCGGTTCCGCGTCGGCAACCCGGACCTCGGCTTCGAGCAGTCGACGCAGTACGAGTTCAGCGTCCGGGCGCGCCCGACGGCGCAGACGACGCTGCGGGTCAACGGCTACGTGAAACAGCTCACCGGGCTCGTGGCCAGCGTGCCGTTCGGCGTGAACCCCGACTCGACCGTGTTCGGGAACGCCGACTACGGCTCGGTGAAGGGCGTCGAGGTGCTCTGGGAGCGGGAGATGAACGACTGGTGGGGCCTGAAGCTGTCGTACACCCTCCAGTACGCGACCGCGTCGTCCAGCAACGGCTTCGCGCTGCTCCGCCAGGTGCAGGTGGTGGGCGGGGACACGATCTACCCGGGCCGGATCGAGTTTCCGCTCGACTACGACCGGCGTCACGGCCTCGTGGCCGTCTTCCAGGCCAAGGCGCCCGACGTGTTCGGCCCCGACGTGCAGGGATTCCGGCCGCTCGGCGGGCTCGAGGGCGCGGCGATCTTCCGGTACTCGAGCGGGCTGCCGTACACCAGGACCAACGCGACCGGCGATTCGCTCCTCGGGCCCCCGAACGCCGAGCGGCTGCCGTCGCAGAGCACCCTCGACGCGCTGCTGCGGCGCCCGGTGCGGCTGGGCCCCGTCACGGGGAGCGTGTACTTCGACGTGCGCAACCTGCTCGGGACGCAGAACATCATCTCGGTGCGCCGCGACACCGGCGCTCCGGGTTTGGGCGAGGCCGGCATCGAGGCGGCCGCGCTGGCCGCGTACAACGCGCACCCGGAGCCCATCCCCTACGAGTCCTCGCGCTACCGGGGCTGGGCGGACACCAACCACGACGGCGTGATCTCGGGCCAGAGCGAGCTGCTGCCGATGTACATCGCGGCGGCCCGGGATTTCTACCAGCCGTTGTTCTCGTACGGGCCGCCGCGGCTGGTGAGACTGGGGGTGGAGCTTATCTTTTGACGCTCACCCCGCCTGCGAGGGTTCCCGTCTGAACGTCCGCCGCACCAAGATCGTCGCCACGCTCGGGCCCGCCACGTCGTCGCCGGAGCAGGTCGCCGCGCTCATCGAGGCCGGGATGGACGTGGCCAGGATCAACGCCGGGCACGGCACGCCGGCGGAGCGCCACGCGCTGATCGAGTCGGCCCGCGCCGCGGCGCGCCACTGCGGGCGACCCGTGGCGCTGCTCCTCGACCTGCAGGGCCCGAGGATCCGGGTCGGCGAACTGGCGGCGCCGGTGCCGCTGCGTCCGGGACGCAGCGTCGTGCTCGCCCCGGAAGGCCGGGCCGGTCCCGGGGAGATCCCCACCACCTTCGACCTCTCGGCCGACGTGCGGGAGGGCACCGAGATCCTCCTCGCCGACGGGATGATGGCGCTCGACGTCGTGCGCGTGGCGGCGCCGAAGGTGGAGGCGCGGGTGGTGTACGGCGGCGAGCTGACCAGCCACAAGGGCATCAACCTCCCCGGCACGGCCACCTCGGTGCCCGCGCTCACGGACAAGGACCGCGAGGACGTCGCCTTCGGCGTGGCGCACGGCGTCGAGTACCTGGCGCTGTCGTTCGTGCGGAAGGCGGACGACGTCGCGGCGCTCCGCGCGCTGCTCCCCGCGGGAGTGCGGATCGTGGCCAAGATCGAGAAGGACACGGCGCTCGACAACCTCGAGGTGATCGCCGAGGCGAGCGACGCCGTGATGGTCGCGCGGGGCGACCTCGGGGTGGAGCTGCCCTACGAGCTGGTGCCGCTGGCGCAGAAGCGGGTGATCCGCGCGGCGGTGGAGCGCCGCCGCCCGGTCATCACCGCCACCCAGATGCTCGAGTCGATGATCCACAGCCCGCGGCCCACCCGCGCCGAGGCGTCCGACGTGGCCAACGCGCTCCTCGACGGCACCGACGCGGTGATGCTCTCCGCCGAGACGGCGATCGGCGAGTACCCGCGCGGGGCGGTGGAGGCGATGGACCGCATCATCCGCGCGGTCGAGGGCGATCCCGGGTGGCGGGCCTGTCCGGAGTGGCTGGAGCGCCGGGCCGACGCCCCCGCGCGCACCGAGCACGCGGTGGCGGCCGCGGCCGTCGCGGCGGCCCGGATGCTCCAGGTGCCGGTGATCGTCACCTTCACCAAGAGCGGGTTCAGCGCCCGGATGGTGGCGGCGAGCCGGCCGCCCATGCCGATCCTCGGCGTGACCGACAACGCGCCCACGGTCCGGCAGCTGGCGCTGGTCTGGGGCGTGGTGCCGATGCTGGCCGAGGGCCCGCGCAGCTACGACGCGATGCTCGACGCGGCGCGCGAGCGGATCCTCGCGAGCGGGCTGGCCAGGAAGGGCGACCGGGTGGTCGTCACCGCCGGCGTGCCGTTCGACGTGCCGGGCACGACCAACCTCGTGAAGGTCGAGGAAGTGTAGCCGTGCGGCTCACGTTCCTCGGGACGGGAACGTCGTTCGGCATCCCGCAGATCGGGTGCACGTGCGCGGTCTGCACGTCGACCGATCCCAGGGACAAGCGCAACCGCACCGCGGCCGTGATCCGGGAGGGCGGCGCCACCATCCTCATCGACACGCCGCCCGAGCTGCGCCTCGGGCTGCTCCGGGAGGGCGTCCGCGTGGTGGACGCGGTGCTGTTCACCCACGACCACGCCGACCACGTGCACGGCATCGACGACCTCCGCGCCCTCTCGGGCCACGGGCGCGGCCAGCTGCCGCTGTTCGGGCCGGCCGACGCGCTGCAGCGGATGCGGCAGCGGTTCGACTACATCTTCGATCCGCTGGCCCGGCCCATCCCCGGCTCGTCGCGGCCCGACGTGACGGTCACGGCGCTCGCACCCGGCGTCGAGGCGGTCGTCGCCGGCGTGAAGGTGCTGCCGCTCGCCTTCTCCCACGGGCCGACCGAGGTGCTCGGCTACCGGTTCGCGCGCCTCGCCTACGTCACCGACGCGAAGCAGGTGTCCGCGGCGGGGCGCGAGGCGCTCCGCGGCCTCGACGTGCTGGTGCTGAACGCGCTGTTCCACCGGCCGCACCCGACGCACCTGTCGGTGCCGGAGGCCGTGGAGACCGCGCAGGCGATCGGCGCCAGGCGCACGTTCCTCACCCACCTGACGCACGAGACCGCCCACGCGGCGCTCCTCGCGGAGCTGCCGCCCGGGATCGAGCCCGCCTACGACGGGCTGGTGGTGGAGGTCTAGGAGACGGAGGCCGGGAGCCGGATGCCGCGCCGCGCCGTGGCGGGCGCGCCGACGCTCCCGTAGCTGCGGAAGAACTCCGACACGTCGGCGCCCTCGGGCGCCGCCTGGCGGCGGCACAGGACCAGGGCGCTCGGGCTCGACCGGCGCTGCCCGGCTGTCTCCCAGGCCGGCGCGTAGTGCACCCAGCGGCAGTGCACGCCGGCGAACAGCACGCTCAGCGCGCACCAGACAGCCGAGGCCGCGAGCACCGCATCCATCCTTGCGCCCCTCCGGGTCGTCGGAGTTCTCGCCCGCCAGGGATCAACAGCAAAAAAGGGACCCAGGGCATCGGGTCTCCGTAACGCCTTCCGGAATCTGGACTTGTGCGGCGGTCGCCGTCAGCTTGAGACCCCCGCGTCTTCGACGATCTCGCCCGGCCGCCCGGCGTCTGCGGCCCGGTGGGGCGCGTCCGGCGCCGCGCTCAGCTCCCCGTCGGCACGATGGTCGCGCGCTCGACCATGAGCATCACGGTCCGCTCCGGTGCGCGGGTGCGGTGCCGCACGCCGTGCGGCACGACGATGCCCCGGCCGGGCGCCAGCTCCACGGTCCGGTCGTCGAGATCCACCAGCAGCCGTCCGCTCACCACGTAGAAGAACTCGTCCTCGACGTCGTGGTGGTGCCAGTGGTATTCGCCCTGCACCACGCCGAGACGCACCACGGCGTCGTTCACCCGGCACAGCGTCTGGTTGTACCAGGGGTGGCGGGACGCGGCCACGAGCTGCGGGACGTCGACGATCTCGAGGGGCCCGTGCAGGATGTCGAGGTGCGTGTCGTAGGGGTACGGCGCGGCGTCGGCCATGCGGACCTCTCCGGCGGTGGCGGCGTTCGGTGTCGTCGGGATCGCTCAATCTCGACCCGGGCGCGGCCCCGCCGCAACCCGAGCCCCCGAGCCCGTTTTCGCGTTTTGACGCGTCCGCCGCGCACCTCTACATTGCTGTGGCTGGACTCGCCGCTCACCTCGATTTCGGGAGCCGTCATGCAGGATGTCGCCCGCAAGCTGCTCGAGCCGTTCGCCGGTGCCGTGACCCTGGACGCCGCGGGCAAGCTCGCGGTGCCGAAGCCCGCCGCCCTCGCCGCTCCGGCGACCGACAAGCTCGCCTGGGCCGCGGTGTTCGGTGACGCCGCCACGGTCGAGGCGGCCCGGTGGCTGCTGTGGGAGATCGGGCAGGAGGTCGGCGTCCGGCCGGCGTCCATCCACGACCTGTACATGGCCCGGGGCCGCGGCGAGGTGCACGGCTTCACGGTGCCGGCGATCAACATCCGCGGCCTGGCCTACGACTCCGCCCGCGCCCTGTTCCGGGCGGCGAAGGGCCTCAAGGCCGGGGCGTTCATCTGCGAGATCGCGCGCTCCGAGATGGCCTACACCGATCAGCGGCCGGCCGAGTACACCTCGGTGCTGCTGGCCGCGGCGCTGCGCGAGGGCTTCCGCGGGCCGCTGTTCGTGCAGGGCGACCACTTCCAGGCCAACGCGAAGAAGTACGCCGCCGACCCGGAGGCCGAGATCGGCGCGATCAAGGCGCTGATCAAGGAGGCCGTGGCGGCGGGCTTCTACAACGTCGACATCGACACCTCGACCCTGGTGGACCTGAAGCAGCCGACGCTCGACACCCAGCAGCGGGTGAACTACGAGCGCGCCGCCGAGCTGACCGAGGTGATCCGGCGCGAGCAGCCGGCGGGCGTCACAGTCTCGGTGGGCGTTGAG
>DASPTN010000064.1:0-2056 GCA_035623395.1 Gemmatimonadales bacterium
CATCGGGTTGATCGCGACGCCGAGGTCCACCGCGGTCACGAGGTGCGGGACCTTCACCCGGCCGGTCTCGGTGTCCACCTCCACCTCGGCGAAGGTGGCGCAGAACGGCGGCGGGCTGTCGGTGTTGAAGTGGGACGAGCCCTCCATCACCTGCGTCTTCTCCTTGTAGAACGCGAACATCGCGACCTCGGACATCGTGACCGACTTGCCGCCGGGCGCGAAGATCCGGTCGTCGCGGCAGGTGAGGTCCTCCGGGTTCGCGTCGAGCAGCTTGGCGGCGAAGCAGCACACCGAGTCGCGCGTCTTCTCCGCGGCCTTCTTCACCGCGCCGCCCGAGATGATGGTGGTGCTCGAGGCGTACGCGCCCACGTCGAACGGCGTGAAGTCCGTGTCCGAGGAGTAGATCAGGATCTTGTCGAGGCTCACCCCGAGGGTCTCGGCGGCGATCTGCGCCAGCACCGTGTCGCTGCCGGTGCCGAGGTCGGTGGCGCCGACCTGGAGGTTGAACGAGCCGTCCTCGTTCAGCTTGAGGAACGCGCCGGCGAAGTCCACGCCCGCGATCCCGCTGCCCTGCATCGAGCAGGCGACCCCGACGCCGCGCAGGATCCCGCCCGGCCGGCGCACGCCCCCGTTGCGCTTGTCCTTCCACCCGATGGCCGCGGCGCCCCGCTCCAGGCACTGCGGCAGCCCGCAGCTCCGGATCAGCCGCGGCAGCCCCTTGCGGCCCTCGCCGAGCTGGGCCGACAGCTCGTCGGTGTCGCCCTGGCGGATGGCGTTCTTCAGCCGGAAGGCGATCGGGTCCATCCCGAGCTCGTGGGCCACCTCGTCCACCAGGCTCTCCTGGGCGAAGAACCCCTGCGGGCAGCCGTAGCCCCGGAACGCGCCGGCCGGCGGCGCGTTCACGTACACCACGTCGCAGTCGAACCTGAGGTTCGGCGAGCGGTACAGCGGCAGCACCTTGCTCCCGGTGTTGCCCTGCACGGTGGTGCAGTGGCCCCCGTAGGCGCCGGTGGCGGCGAGCACCTTCATGTGGTGCGCGACCACGGTGCCGTCCTTCTTCACCCCCATCTTGAGCTTCAGGATCTGCGGGTGCCGGGTGCGCGCCATGGTGAACTCCTCGGCGCGCGTGTACTCGAGCTTCACCGGCCGCCGCGCGGCCAGCGCCAGCGCGGCGCAGATGTCATCGATGACCATCTCCTGCTTGCCGCCGAACCCGCCGCCGATGCGCGGCTTGATCACGTGGATGCGGCCGACCGGGATCTGGAGGATCATCGCCACCTGGCGCCGCACGTGGAACGGGATCTGGGTGCTGGTGCGGATCACCAGGCGGTCGTCGGCGTCGAGCCAGGCGATCACGATGTGCGGCTCGATGGCCGCGTGCTGCTGACGCGGCGTGCGGTACTCGCGCTCGAGGATCAGGTCCGCCTGCCTGAAGCCCTCCTCGACGTTGCCCAGCTCGCGGTGGATCTCGCCCGCGAGGTTGCGCGACGCGTCGTCGATGCCGGTCGACTCGGGCTCGTCGTGGATCACGGCGGCGCCCGCGTCCATCGCGCGCTCCATGTCGAGCACGGCCGGCAGCACCTCGTAATCGACCTCGATGCGGCGCAGCGCCTCCTCGGCGATGGCGCGGGTCTCGGCGGCCACCGCGGCCACCCGGTCGCCGACGTGGCGGACCTTCGAGTCGAGCAGGTAGGTGTCGTAGGGCGACGGCTCGGGCCACGCCTGGCCGGCCGTCGTGTGCGGCACGCGCGGCACGTCCTGCCAGGTCAGCACCGCGTGCACGCCCGGCAGCGCCTTCGCGCGGCGGGTGTCGATGCGCTTGATGCGGGCGTGGGCGTAGGGGCTCGGCAGGATCTTGCCGATCAGCAGGCCCGGCGGGTCGATGTCGTCCGTGAAGGCCGTCCGCCCCGTGACCAGCTTGAGGCCGTCGACCTTGCGGACCCGGCGTCCGACCACGCTGCGGTGGTCGCTGGTGCCGGGCTGGATCGTGCGGGCGGCGCGAAGCACGCCTGCGTCGTCCGGGCCGCCTCCTCCGGCGCGCGCGCTCATCGGCCGG
>DASPTN010000065.1:0-16309 GCA_035623395.1 Gemmatimonadales bacterium
GTGCTGCTGCAGATCCTCGACGACGGCCGGCTCACCGACTCGCAGGGCCGCACGGTGGACTTCCGCAACACCGTGATCATCATGACCAGCAACCTCGGCAGCCAGTGGATCCTGGAGCTGGGCACCGGCAACTGGGAGGAGGTCGAGACGCGGGTGCTGGAGGCGCTGCGCCAGGCGTTCCGGCCGGAGTTCCTGAACCGCGTGGACGACACGATCATCTTCCGGCCGCTGGGGACCGCGGAGCTGGAGAGAATAGTGGACCTGCAGCTCAAGCGCGCCGAGGCGCTGCTGGCCGAGAAGAAGCTCACGCTCGAGGTGACGCCGGCGGCGAAGCGGCTGCTCGCGAGCGAGGGCTACGACCCGGTGTTCGGCGCGCGCCCCCTGAAGCGCGCGATCCAGCGGCTGCTGCAGAATCCGCTGGCGCTGGCGGTGCTGGAGGGGAAGTACGCCGAGGGCGACGTGATCCGGGTGGACCGCGCGGCGTCGGGAAGCGCGTTGAGCTTCGAGAAGGCGAGGGCGGGCTCGCGTGCCTAGTGGGGCGCCGGCCGGACTGGCGAGCGCGCCCGGCGCCGGCCGCGACGGTGGCTAGCCGGAGGGAGCGGGACGAGGCCGGCGTGCGGCTCGCGCTGGCGGAGGCGCGCGCCGCGCGCGAAGCGGGCGAGGTGCCGGTCGGCGCCGTCCTGATGCGGGACGGCGCCGTTCTCGCATCCGGCCGCAACCGGATGCGGGAGCGGGCGGATCCGCGGCTCCACGCCGAGATGGACTGTCTCGACGCCGCGGTGCGCTCCGGCCTCACGGCCGCGGGCCCGGACGGGTTCGCCGATTGCACGCTCTACGTCACGCTGGAGCCGTGCGCGCAGTGCGCCGGCGCGCTGGTGCTGGCGCGGGTGCCGCGCGTGGTGTTCGGCGCGTGGGACCCGAAGGCCGGGATGGCGGGATCGCTGCACGACCTGCTGAGGCACCCGAGGTTGAATCACCGGGCGGAGGTCACCGGCGGCGTGCTCGAGGGCGAGTGCGCGGCTGTCCTCGAGACCTTCTTCCGGGAGCGCAGACCGTCGCCTGCGGAGTAACTGTCATCTCCGCCTTTCCCTGACTACTTTTCCCCCGGCCCGGACAGGTGCGTGAGCGGTTGAAACGGCCGGTCTCGAAAACCGGTGGGCCCTTGCGGGTCCCGTGGGTTCGAATCCCACCCTGTCCGCTCTGACAACCGTCGTCGCCGTCGGGATGGGTGGCCGAGCGGCTTAAGGCGCACGCCTGGAGAGCGTGTGGGGCCCAAAAGGTCCTCGTGGGTTCGAATCCCACCCCATCCGTTGGTGCCCAGCCCTGGATCCCCGGACCGAGCGGCCGCGTTGATAACCGCGCGCGCCCGCCTTACGTTTCCCCGCCGATATGCCGCCTGAAGAGCGCCAGCTCGTCCTGGACGCCGGTGCGGTCGAACGCACGCTGCAACGGATGGCCCAGGACATCGTGCGGCAAACCCCCGATCCCCGTCTGCTCCTCCTGATCGGCGTCCAGCGCCGCGGGGTCGAGCTCGCGGCGCGGCTCGCGGCCGCGGTCGCGGCGGCGGCGCACGTGGACGTGCCCCGGGGCTCGCTCGACATCACGCTGTACCGCGACGACCTCGAGGTCGTGGGCCCGCGCCCGCTCATCGGCCCGACCTCGCTGCCGGTCGCGCTCGACGGGCGTCACGCGTGGATCGTGGACGACGTCCTGTTCAGCGGCCGCACCGTGCGCGCCGCCCTCGACCAGCTCGCCGACTTCGGCCGCCCCGCGCGGATCGGGCTCGCCGTGCTGGTGGACCGCGGCGGCCGCGAGCTGCCGATCCAGGCGGACGTGGTGGGCGAGAAGATCGCGACCGGGCCGGGCGACCGCGTGGACGTGTTCGTCCGGGAGCTGGACGGGCGCGACGCGGTGGAAGTCGTCCGCGCGGGGCCGGCCGGGAAGGGCAAGGCGCCGGCCGCGCCCGGGGGGCAGGGCCGGTGACCCGCCTCGGCAAGGACCTGATCGGGCTCGAGCACCTCTCGGCCGACGACATCCGGCTGATCCTCGACGCCGCGGAGCCGTTCAAGGAGATCAGCGAGCGCGCGATCAAGAAGGTGCCGGTGCTGCGGGGCAAGACCATCGTGAACCTGTTCTTCGAGCCCTCGACCCGCACCCGCATCAGCTTCGAGTTCGCCGAGAAGCGGCTCTCGGCCGACACGGTGAACGTGGCCAGCACCGGCTCGTCGGTGGTGAAGGGCGAGACCCTGGTGGACACGGCCCGCAACCTCGAGGCGATGCGCATCGACATGGTGGTGATGCGGCACGGCTCGAGCGGCGCGGCGAAGTTCCTGGCCGACCGCATCGAGTCGAACGTGATCAACGCCGGGGACGGGAAGCACGAGCACCCGACCCAGGGCCTGCTGGACCTGCTCACGATCCGCGACCACCGGCCCATCGCCGGCACCAGGGTCTGCATCGTGGGCGACGTGCTGCACTCCCGGGTGGCGCGCTCCAACATCTGGGGCCTGCTGAAGCTCGGCGCCGAGGTCGCGGTGTGCGGGCCGCAGACCCTGCTGCCGCTCGGCATCGGCGAGCTGGGCGTGACGGTGTTCCGCCGCGTCGAGGAGGCCATCGAGTGGGCCGACGTGCTGAACGTGCTCCGGCTCCAGCTGGAGCGGATGCAGGCCGGCTACGTGCCCTCGACCCGCGAGTACTACCGCGTGTTCGGTGTCACGCTCGAGCGGCTCGAGCGGTCTCCCAGGGAGCTGATCATCATGCACCCGGGCCCGATGAACCGCGGCGTGGAGATCGACTCGCGGGTCGCCGACGGCCCCCACGCCGTGATCCTCGACCAGGTCACCAACGGCGTCGCGGTGCGGATGGCGGTGCTGTATCTCCTGGCGGGCGGCAAGCCGGAGCTGGCCGAGAGCGCCAAGGGAGCGCCCGAAAGGTGAGATCGAGCCGGGCTCCCCGAGAGTGCGGGCGGCGCGATCGCGGAGTCGTGCGGGCCGGGACGCCCGGAGCGGCGCGATGAGTGTGCTCCTGATCCGGGGCGGCCGGGTGATCGACCCGGCGCGGCGCTTCGACCAGGTGGCCGACGTGCTGCTCGCGGACGGCAAGGTCTCGGCCGTCGGAGCCGGGCTCCGTGTCGAGGGCGCCGAGGTGCTCGACGCCGCGGGCTGCGTGGTGGCGCCGGGCTTCGTGGACCTGCACGTGCACCTCCGGGAGCCGGGCCGCGAGGACGTCGAGACCATCGCGACGGGCGCCCGGGCGGCGGTGGCGGGCGGATTCACCTCGGTGTGCGCGATGCCCAACACCGACCCGGTCACGGACAACCAGGCGGCGGTAGGCTTCATCGTGAGCCAGGCGCGCCGCGCGGGCACCGCGCGCGTCTATCCCATCGGCGCGGTGTCGCTGGGCTCGAAGGGCGAGCAGCTCGCGGAGTTCGGCGAGCTGGTGGGCGCCGGGGCCGTCGCCGTCTCCGACGACGGCCGGCCGGTCGCCACGGCGCACCTGATGCGCACCGCGCTCGAGTACGCGCTCAGCTTCGGCATCCCCGTGATCGACCACTGCGAGGACCTGTCGCTGTCCTCCGGCGGCGCGATGCACGAGGGCCTGGTCTCGACCCGGCTCGGCCTCAAGGGCATCCCGCGCTCGGCCGAGGACGTGGTGGTGGCGCGCGACATCCAGCTCGCCGAGCTGACGGGCGGGCACGTGCACCTGGCGCACGTCTCGACCGCGGGCGCGGTGGCGATGATCCGCGACGCCAAGGCGCGCGGCGTGCGGGTCACGGCGGAGGCGACGCCGCACCACCTCGCGCTGACCGACGCGGCGTGCGGCGGGTACGACACCAACGCGAAGATGAACCCGCCGCTCCGCGAGGCGCGGGACGTGGCGGCGCTGCGCGCGGGGCTGGCCGACGGCACCGTCGACTGCATCGCCACCGACCACGCGCCGCACCACTACGACGCCAAGGAGCAGGAGTTCGACAACGCGCCGTTCGGCGTGGTGGGCCTCGAGACGGCGCTGGGCGTGGCGATGACCGAGCTGGTGGACGCCAAGGTGCTCGACCTGCCGGCGCTGGTGCGCTGCCTCGCGAGCCGGCCGGCGGAGATCGCGCACCTCGCGGCGGGCACGCTCACGCCCGGCACGCCCGCCGACGTGGTGGTGTTCGACCCGGCGGCGCGGTGGACCGTCGACCCGGCGCGGTTCTTCTCCAAGAGCCGCAACACGCCGTTCGCGGCCCGCTCGCTCCGGGGCGTGGTGCGCTGGACGATCGTGGGCGGCGAGATCGTGCACCGCCGGGGCGACGTGCCGGGCGCGCCGGCGGGCCGTTGAGCGCACCGGGCGGCGGGGCGAGCCGGCTCCGGATCGCGCGCGAGATCTGCCGCGCGGGCCGGCGGCTGTCGGAGCGGGGCCTCATCGCGGGCACCGACGGCAACCTCTCCGCGCGCTGCGGCGCCGACCGCCTGCTGGTGACGCCCGCCGGCCGCGACAAGGGCGAGCTGGAGCCGGGCGACCTGGTCGAGGTGGATCTCGCCGGGCGCGTGGTGCGCGGGAGCGCGGCGCCGTCGACCGAGCTGGGGATGCACCTGGTGATCCTCTCCCAGCGGCCCGACGTCGGCGCGGTGGTGCACGCGCATCCGCCGGTGGCGACCGGCTTCGCCGTCGCCGGCAAGATCCTGGGCGACGGGTCGCTGGCGGAGCTGGTCACGCAGTTCGGGATGGTGCCGATCGTCCCGTTCGGCGCGCCCGGGACGCCCGAGCTGGGCGAGCGGGTGCGCCCCTTCGCCCGGGAGCACGACGCGCTGCTGCTCGCCAACCACGGCGCCGTGACCCTCGGGCCAACGGTGGAGGCCGCGTGCTTCCGGATGGAGAGTTTGGAGCAGGGGGCGCGTATACTACTGGTGGCGCGCCTGCTGGGAGGAGCCCGGCCGCTGTCGCCGGAGGAGGTCGCGAGGCTGATGCCGCCGGGGAGGACGACATGACGCGCAAGGGCACCAAGAGCCAGTCGGCGGTCGAGCGCCTGCTCGACCAGCAGCGCCAGTTCCAGGAATGGCTGGAGCGCCTCGACGCGGAGGCCGCCGGCGCGGCGCCGTCGCACGTGGCGCGGCGGGTGCGCGCCGACTACGCCGCCCGGCTCGACGAGGTCACCAGGGACCTGGCCGAGCACGAGGACGGCGTCCGCCAGGCGCTCGAGGAGGCCGAGGAGCGCGCCGAGGGTCTGACCAAGCAGCACGCCGACCGCACCGACGAGCTGGCCGAGGCGCGGCTGCGGCGGCAGGTGGGCGAGTTCGAGGAGGAGCAGTACGAAGAGATCGCGGCGCGGTCCAAGGAGGCCCTGGCCGACCTCACCAAGGAGATCAGCGTCGTCGAGCGGGACATCGACCGCTACGAGGAGATCCTCAGCCTGATCAAGGGCGTCACGGCGAGGAAGGCGGCGCCGCCGCCCCCGCCGCCCCCGCCGCCCGTGCCGGCTCCGCCGCCCGTGCCAGCGCCGTCACCCGCGCCGCTGGCCGAGGAGCGGGCTGCGCCGTCGCCCGTGTCCGAGCCGCGCGGCCGCCCGTCCGATCCGGGCCGGCCGCGCATCTCGCAGCCGCAGATGGCCGTGGACGAGCTGGCGTTCCTGCGCTCCCTGAGCGACAAGGGCGCCGCGGCCGCTCCCGCGCCTGCACCGGCGCCCGCGCCCAAGGCCGAGGCGCCCGCGCCCAAGGCCGAGGCCCCGCGGCCGGCCCCTGGCGCGGAGCCCAGGCCCGCGGCCGCGGGCACCAGGCCCCAGAAGGCCGGCGACGGCCGCGACTCGGAGCCCGGCACCAAGACGCTGGTGTGCACCGAGTGCGGGACGAAGAATCTCCCGTCGGAGTGGTACTGCGAGAAGTGCGGCGCCGAGCTGGCGCCCTACTGAGCCCTTACTGGGTCTTCTGCTTCGCCAGCAGGCGGGCGAGCCGCGACTTCTTGCGCGCGGCCGTGTTGCGGTGGATCTGGCCCTGGGTGGCGCCGCGGTCGAGGGCGCGCATCGCGGCCTTCACCGACTCGGCCGTCGGGGCGCCGCGGGCCTTCTTCACGGCGGTCTTGATGGCGGAGCGCTGCGCGCGGTTGTGGACCGCGTGCGCGCGGGCCTGACGCATCTTCTTCTTCGACGACTTGAGCTTCGGCACGACGTGTCTCCGGTCGGCTGACCACTGCGAATGGCGAGCGCGAACAGTAGTGGCGCGGAGCCGGCCAGTCAAGCGAAGTGCGTGCTTTGACAAGGGTTTCCGCGCGGGTTAGGTTGCGCCTCCCCTGACGCGCGGAGACGCCCGAGAGCCGGTGACCGACTTCCTCCTCGTCCTGCCCGTGCTGCTGTTTTCCGTCGTCGCCCACGAGTTCGCGCACGCCTGGACCGCGTTCCGGCAGGGGGACCCGACGGCGTACATGCTCGGCCGCCTGACCCTCAATCCCGTGCCGCACATCGACCCGATGATGAGCATCCTCGTGCCCATCGGCCTGTGGGTCCTGAGCCACGGCACCTTCACCTTCGGCGCGGCCAAGCCGGTGCCCGTCAATCCGCGGAACTACCGCAACTACCGCCGCGGCGACCTGATCGTCTCCTCGGCCGGCATCGTCACGAATCTGATCATCGCCCTGAGCTGCACCGTGCTGTTCGTCCTCATCGGCGTGCTGGGGCAGGCGCTGCCCCCCGCGGCCGGCGTGCTGGGGCTGCTGCAGCGGATGATGTTCTTCGGCATCTTCCTCAACTACGTGCTCGCGGTCTTCAACCTCGTCCCGCTGCCGCCGCTCGACGGCTCGCACATCTTCTACCACCTGCTGCCGCCGGCCCTCGGCGCGCGCTACCGGGCCATCGGCCGCTACGGCTTCCTGGTGCTGCTGCTGACCTTCATGGTCCCCTCGCTCGGGGTGGTGTGGAACGTGCTGCTCTGGCCGGCCGATCACGCGAGCCGTCTCACCCTGGCGGCCGTGAGCGCCTTCACGCTCCCGGCGGCGGTCCGGTGACGGCGCCCGGCGTGCCGGCCGCGGGCGCGCCGCTCGCGACCGCGGGGGCCGGCGCGGCGGCCTCCGCGTCAGACGGTGCGGGCGGCGCGAGGAACCTGCCCGGCGCGGCGGCGAACTCCTCTGGCGCGGTGGCCTCCGCGTCAGACGGTGCGGGCGGCGCGAAGAACCTGCCGGGCGCGGCGGCGAACTCCTCTGGCGCGTTCGTGGTGAGCCTCGAGCGCTACTCGGGCCCGCTCGACCTGCTGCTGGCGCTGATCCGGCGCGAGGAGATCGACATCTGGGACATCCCCATCGCGCGGATCGCGGACCAGTTCCTGGTGGCGATCCACGAGCTGGGGCTCGACGAGGCGGCCGAGTACCTCGAGATGGCGGCGCGGCTGCTCCGGATCAAGGCGCAGATGCTGCTGCCGCGGCGCGGCGACGAGGAGCCGTGGGAGGACCCGCGCCACGAGCTGGTGCGGCGGCTCCTGGAGTACCAGCAGATCCGCGAGATCACCGACTGGCTCACGGCGGCGGCGCGGCGCCGCGCCGAGCGCTACAGCCGCGGCTGGATCCCGACGCCGCCCGACGTGCCGCCGCCGCCCCCGGAGTTCGACCTCACCGAGCTGATCGAGGCGGTCGAGCGGGTGCTGGCGATGATGCCCGACCCGGTGATCTTCCGCGTGATGCCGCGGCCGCTGAACGTGGAGGGCGCGACCCGCCGGGTGATGGAGCTGCTGGCCGAGCGCGATCGGTTCGGCTGGCGCGAGCTGCTCGGCGCCGGGGCGACGATCGTGGACGTGCTCTCCTCGCTGGTGGCGCTGCTGGAGCTGGCGCGCGTCGGCACCCTGACGCTGGCGCAGCGCAAGGCCTTCACCCCATTCGAAGTGGCCCGTGGACCAACGTACCAGGCTGCTTGAGGCGGCGCTGTTCGCCGCGCCGCGCCCGCTCGCCCTCGACGAGCTGAACCTCCTCGACGCCGAGGCTACCGAGGACGACTGGCGCCGCGCGCTGGGCGAGCTGCGGGACCACTACGAGGCCGAGGGCCACGGCGTGGAGCTGGCCGAGGTCGCCGGCGGCTGGCAGATCACCACCCGCCCGATCTTCGCCGAGGCCATCGAGCGCGCCGCCTTCGCCGCGCGGCCCGCCAAGCTCTCGGCCGCGGCGCTCGAGGTGCTCGCGATCGTCGCGTACCGCCAGCCGGTGGGCCGCGCGGAGATCGAGGACATCCGCGGCGTCTCCTGCGGGGGCGTGCTGCGGATGCTGCTCGAGCGCGGGCTGCTGGACGTCGCCGGCCGGTCGGAGGGCCTGGGCCGGCCGATCCTCTACGCCACCACGCCGCTGTTCCTCGAGCTGCTCGGCCTCGCCGACCTCGCCGACCTGCCGCGGACCGAGGAGCTGGCCGTGGCGCTCCGGACGCCCCAACCCGAGACCCCGTGAGCGCCGTGGCGCCGCGCGCGCCGCAGGTCGCCGAGCCGTGAGCACCGTCCGCCTCGCGCGCTTCCTCGCGCGGGCGGGCGTCGCGTCGCGCCGCGGCGCGGCGGACCTGGTGGCGGCGGGCCGCGTGGCCGTCAACGGGGCGGCGCCACGCGGGCCGGGCGACCCGGTGGATCCGGCCGCCGACCGCGTGACGCTGGACGGGCGGCCGCTGGTGCTGGCCGAGGTGGCGTGGATCGCGCTCCACAAGCCGCCGGGCTACGTCACCAGCAGGTGCGGAACCCCCCGGTACCCAAGCATATTCTCCCTGCTGGAACGGGCGCCGCCGTCGCTGGTGCCGGTGGGCCGGCTCGACGTGTATTCCGAGGGCCTGCTGCTGTGCACCACGGACGGCGACGCGGCGCACCGCCTGATGCATCCGCGGTGGCAGGTGCCGCGGACCTACCGGGTCGACGTCGCCGGCCGGCTGACCGAGGCGGCGAAGGCGGCGCTGGCCGGGGGCGTCCGGCTCGCGGACGGACCCGCGCGGCCCGAGCGGTGGCGGTTCCGGCCCGCGGCGCGGGGCGGCACGCTGGAGCTGACCCTCCGCGAGGGCCGCTCCCGCGAGGTGCGGCGGATCGCGGCCGCGCTCGGCCTCGGCGTGCGGCGGCTGGTGCGTACCGCCTACGGGCCGGTGCGGCTCGGTGACCTCGAGCCGGGGCGCTCGCGCCGGCTCGATGCGCGGGAGCACGCCGCCATGTACGCGGCGGTGCATCTCCCGCTTCCACCATCTCTCTCGGGGTAGGCCAGCGAACGTATGGAGCTTCAAGACACGACCATCATGATCCTCGGCGGCAGCGGCCTCGTCGGCCACGCGGTGGCGCGGCGCACGCTCGAGCGGCGGCCCAAGGCGATCGTCATCGTCGCCCTCACCGAGCGCGAGACGTCGCAGGCCGCGAAGGCCCTCGCGCCGTTCGCCGGCGCGACCCGGATCGTCACCGAGCACGGCAACGTGTACCTGCCGGCGTCGCTGGCGCAGACGGACCGCGCGCAGCTCACCGAGTCGGCGGAGAACCGGCGGCTGCTGATCGACGACGTGTACGGCGACCTGACCGAGGAGACGATCGCCCGCAGCCACCTCGTCCAGCTGCTGACGCGCCACAAGCCGGCCGCGGTGGTGGACTGCATCAACACCGCGACCGCGTTCGCGTACCAGGACGTGTACCGCTCGGCGCGCGGCCTCCACGCGATGGCCAGCAGGGGCACGGTGGACCTGGCGGCGATCGAGAAGCATCTCCTCACCGAGCCGATGCCCCAGCTCACCCGGCACATCCAGATCCTGATGGAAGGGATGCGCCGCGCCGGCACGCGGGCCTACGTGAAGATCGGCACCAGCGGCACCGGCGGGATGGGCTTCAACATCCCCTACACGCACTCCGAGGAGCGGCCGTCGCGCACCCTGATGACCAAGTCGGCCGTCGCCGGCGCGCACACGCTGCTGCTGTTCCTCCTGGGCCGCACGCCCGAGGCGCCGGCGACGCTGGAGATCAAGCCGACCGCCGCGATCGGGTGGCGCGAGATCGCCTGCGGCCCGGTGCGCCGTGGCGGCACCCCCATCCCGCTGTTCGACTGCCCCAAGCCGCTGCCGCTGGCGAAGGCGTTCGGCGACGGCGCGTCGGGCTGGACGGCGCTGAACAAGCCGCTGGAGTCGGCGTTCATCGACATGGGCGAGAACGGGCTGTTCAGCTACGAGGAGTTCGCGACCATCACCGCACTGGGGCAGATGGAGTTCATCACGCCCGAGGAGGTCGCGGACCACGTGGTGATGGAGCTCGAGGGGCGGCCCACCGGCCGCGACGTGGTGGCCGCGCTCGACGCGTCGACCGCGGGCCCCACCTACCGCGGCGGCATCCTGCGCGAGGCGGCGATGGAGCGGCTGAGCGACCTCACCGCCGACCACCACGTGTCGTCGATCGCCTTCGAGATGCTGGGGCCGCCGCGCCTCAGCAAGCTGCTGTTCGAGGCGCACATCCTGGCGATGATCTCGCCGAGCATCGAGCAGCTGGCCTCCTCCGAGCCGGCCGACGTGAGCACGGACGCGCAGGCGCTGGTGGACCGCGACGCGGGCCTGCGCTCCGAGATGCTCTCGGTGGGGATCCCGGTGCTGTGCCGGGACGGGAAGTCGATGTACCGGGGCGCCACCGTGGTGGTGCCGCCGGAGCCCGGCGACGCGGACGGCGCGGCGCCGCGCGGCTGGGTCGACCTCCGCCCGTCGAACTGCACGCTGTGGATCGAGCGCGCGAAGAAGATCGTGGCGCAGGCCGAGGCTCGGCTCGCCGCCAACGGCGGCTCGGGCAGCGACGAGGAGTGGTTCGGCGTGAACCCGGTCGAGCAGATCGCGCCGTGGCGGCTCGCCACCTGGGTGTTCCGGCACGAGGACCGGGGCGAGCGCATCAAGCGCTGAGCGCATGGACACCAGGGTCGTCGAGGCGGTCTTCGCCGAGGTGGGCAAGGCGTTCCGGGTGTGCCGCTTCTACCCGACCGGCCACCCCGCCGTGCAGCAGGCGATGGCCGAGCTGACGACCGCGCTGCCCTCGCTCGCGCCGGTGGGCCTGGTGGAGCTGCGGATCGGGCCCGCCGGCTTCGCGCTCGGCAACAAGCCGCTGCTGCCGCAGAATCCTCCCGTCCAGGAATTCGCCGCGCTGCTCTACGCGCAGGGCCACCGGGCGATGAGCCTGGAGCCCGGCGTCACGGCCGACGAGTTCGTGACGCTGATCCGCCAGACCGCCGGCGCGACCAGGGGCGCGCCGGGCGCGGCCCGGCCGCCGTTCTCGCACATCCAGCTCGAGGGCGCGGCGCGGAAGCCTTCCGCGTCGCCGCGCGCTCCGGCGGCGGGCGCGGCCGCGCCCGCGCCCGCGGCCGAGGCGGGTCCGCTCGGCGCCCGCTCCACCGGCGTGTTCCGTCCCAACGCGCTGCCGCCCGACATCGAGGCGCACCGCCTCACCAACCAGCTCGAGACCGCGGCGCCGGCGGACGCCGTCGCGCCGATCGCGCGGCTCGGCGCCGTCGCGGTCGAGCTGGCGGCGGCGCGCGACTTCGCCACCCTGGGCGAGGCGGTGTCGGTGCTCGCGCGCTGGGCCGCTTCGGGCGACGCCGCGGCGGCCGAGGCGGCGCGGGCGGCGCTCGCGCCGCTGGTGACCGACGCCGCCATCGCCTCGATGATCGGGCTGGTGGCCGAGCTCAGGACTGCGGCCGCCGCGCGCCAGGCCGTCCTCGGCGCGCTCGGCGCGCTGGGCGAGCGCGCGGTGCCCGCGATGTTCGACGCCTACGTGGCCGCGCCCGACGACGCGGCGCGCGAGTTGTGGGCGAAGGCGCTGCAGTCGGCGGGCGCCGCGGCGGTGCGGCACCTGGCCGAGCGCGCGACCTCGGACCGGGTGGAGGCGGCGCGCGCGGCCGCGACGCTGCTCGGGGCGTCCGGCGCGCCGGTGGCGGCCGTGCCCGCACTCGCGCCGCTGCTGCGCCACGCCGACCCCGGCGTCCGGCGCGCGGCCACCGCCGCGGCCGTGCGGCTCGGCGGCGGCGAGGCCGGCCGCCTGGTGATCTCGGCCCTGCGCGACCGCGACGCCGGCGTCCGCCTCGAGGCGGCGCGCGGCGCGGCGCAGCTCGGCGACCGCAGCTCCGGCGCGATCCTGCTCGGCCGCCTCAAGGAGGAGGGCGACGAGGCCGTGAGCCTCGCGCTGGTCGAGGCGCTCGGCCGCGTGCAGGAGCCGCGCGCGGTGCCCGCCCTCGCCGACCTGGCGCGCGAAGCGGGCGGGATGTTCCACCGCCGCCCGCTGGCCGTGCGCCTGGCGGCCATCCGCGCGCTGGTGAGCCTCGGCACGCCCGAGGCGCTCGCCGTGGTCGAGCCGTTCCGCGCCGACAAGAATCCCGAGATCCGCTCCGCCGCCCAGGGCCCCGCGGCGTGAGCCGCCGCACCCGCCCGAGCGGACGCGCCGCCGGGGGCCGCGGCGCCGCACCGCGCGCCGCGATCGGACCCGCCTGATGGCCGCGCGCCGCATCGCCATCCTGCCGGACGTCGTCGCCAACCGCATCGCCGCCGGCGAGGTCGTCGAGCGCCCGGCGTCGGTGGTGAAGGAGCTGCTCGAGAACGCGCTCGACGCGAAGGCGAGCGCGGTGGCGATCAGCATCGAGTCCGGCGGCAAGACCCTGGTGCGCGTCGCGGACGACGGGGAAGGGATGGGGCGCGAGGACGCGCTGCTCGCGCTCGACCGACACGCCACCAGCAAGCTCCGCGCGGCGGACGAGCTGGTGGGGATCGCCACCTTCGGCTTCCGCGGCGAGGCGCTGCCCTCGATCGCGTCGGTGAGCCGCTTCGAGCTGGAGACCGCCGTGGCCGGCGACCCGGTCGGCACGCGGCTCGTCGCCACCGGCGGCCTGGTCTCGACGGTCGAGGACGCGGTGCGCCAGCCCGGCACGACCGTGACCGTGCGGTCCCTGTTCTTCAATACGCCGGCGCGGCGGAAGTTCCTGCGCTCGGCGCGCAGCGAGACCCGCGCCTCGGTCGACGCCGTGACCACGCTGGCGCTCGCGCTCCCGAGGCTCGGCGTCGCGCTGCTCGCCGACGGCAAGCAGGTCGTCGAGGCGCTGCCCGCGCCCACGCTGGCCGAGCGCGCGGCGCAGGTGCTCGGCCGCCGGTTCGCCGCGACCCTGCTGCCGGTCGCGCACGAGGCCGGCGTGGCGAGGATCACCGGCCTGGTGCAGCGCCCCGCCGAGGCGTCGCCCACCGGCCGCGTGGCCCACCTGTTCGTCAACGGCCGCCCGATCCGCGACCACTTCCTGGTGCGCGCGGCCGAGCGCGGCTACCGCGCCACGGTGCCGTCGGGGAGCCGGCCGAGCGTCATCCTGATGCTCGAGCTGCCCGCGGCCGACGTGGACGTGAACGTGCATCCCGCCAAGCTCGAGGTCCGCTTCCGCGACCGCTACGCGCTCGAGGCCGCGGTGGAGGAGGCGGTGCACCGCGCGCTGGGCGACGTGGTGAGCGCGGCGCCGCTGGGCGCGGCGAAGATGCCGTGGGAGCACCTCGCGGTCTCCACCGGCGCGCGCACCGGCGCCGCGCCGTCGGCCGAGCTCACGAGCGACGAGACCGAGGGCCTCGGCCTCCTGGACTCGGACGGCCTCGACGTCGCCGCCGAGGGCGAGGTCGCCGCGGCGGGCCGGGAAGCGTGGTCCCAGCCGTCGCTCGAGGTGGACGCCGGCCGCCAGGTCCGCGTGCTGGCGCAGGTGCACGAGTCGTTCATCCTGGTCGAGTCGCCCGACGCGCTGCTGATCGTGGACCAGCACTCGGCGCACGAGCGGATCCTGTACGAGCGGACGATGCGCGCGCTCGAGAGCGGCGCGGAGAGCGCGCAGAAGCTCCTGTTCCCGTTGACGCTGGAATTCACGCCCGCCGAGCTGGACGCGATCGAGGCGAACGCCGAGCCCCTGGCGAAGCTCGGCTGGGAGCTGGAGCCGTTCGGCGGGCGCAGCATCGCCGTGCACGCGGTGCCGGCGCCGCACGCGCGGTTCGACGCCGAGCGCTGCCTCAAGGACGTGGTGGCGGACCTCGCCGGCGGCCGGTTCGGCGGGCTGGCCAATCCGCTGGAGCGGTTCGCCTCGACCTTCGCGTGCCGCGCCGCGATCAAGGCGGGGCAGGCGCTGACCGCGCAGGAGATGGAAGAGCTGGTGGACCGGCTGTTCTCCACCGAGCTGCCCGCGCACGACGTCCACGGCCGGCCCACGATCGTCCAGCTGCCGCTGGGCGAGCTGGAACGCCGCTTCGGGCGGCGCTGAGTGGCGGCGCGCAGGACCCGGTCCTCCGCCCCGAAGCCGGCGGCGGCGGCCGCTTCCGTCCCATCGCCCATCCTCGTCGTCACCGGCCCCACGGGCATCGGCAAGTCGCGGGTCGCGGCGGCGCTCGCGCAGCTCGCGCCGATCGAGATCGTGTCCGCCGACTCGGGCCAGGCGTACCGCTACCTCAACATCGGCACCGCGAAGCCCAGCCCGGCCGAGCGGGAGCGACTGCCCTACCACGGGCTCGACCTCGTGCTGCCGACCGAGCGCTACTCGGCCGGCCGGTTCGCGCGCGAGGCGCGGGTGTGGATCGCGGAGATCGCCGCGCGCGGCCGGATGCCGGTCGTGGTGGGCGGGACCGGGTTCTACCTGCGGGCACTGTTCGAGGGCCTGTTCGCCGAGCCGCCGCTCGACCCGGCGCGGCGCGCGAAGCTCCGGGCGGCGCTCGCGCCGCTGGGCGGCGGCGCCCTGGCGCGCTGGGCCGCGCGGCTCGATCCCGGCTTCGCGGGCGGCGGGGCGCAGCGGGCGGCGCGCGCCGTGGAGGTCGCGCTGCTCGCCGGCCGGCCGCTCTCGGAGCTGCAGCGCACCGCGCCGCCGGCCAGGGCCGAGGTGACGCCGTGGTACGCGGTGCTGCGGCTGCCGCGCCCCGAGCTGGCCGCGCGGATCGCCGAGCGGACCAAGGCGATGCTCGCCTCGGGGCTGGTGGACGAGGTGCGCCGGCTCATCGCGGCCAACGTGCCGGAGGACGCGCCCGGCCTCGAGACCGTCGGCTACCGCGAGGTCGTGCAGTGCCTCGACGGCGCGCTCCCGGAGGCGGACCTCGCCGAGGCGATCGCGACGTCCACGCGCCAGTACGCCAAGCGCCAGGAGACGTGGCTGCGGCACCAGCTGCGCGGCCCCGTGGCCTGGTTCGACGCCGCCGAGGAGCCGGGGGCGCTGGCGCGGCAGATGCTGGCCCGCTATCGTGCGGCGACGTCCTGAGGGGGCCCGGCGCATCGGGCGCCCCGGGCGTCGTGATCGTCGCGGCGGCGTGACCGCCCGAGCCCGAAACCCGATCGTGTCGGCGTCCTGATCCCATGCGCATCGGCATCGTCTGCTATCCCACCTACGGCGGCTCCGGGGCCGTCGCCACCGAGCTGGGGCTCGCGCTCGCGCTGCGCGGCCACGAGGTGCACTTCGTCTCCTACGCGCAGCCGTTCCGGCTCCGCGGCTTCAGCGAGCGCGTCACCTTCCACGAGGTGAAGATCGGGGCGTACCCGCTGTTCGAGCACCCGCCGTACTCGCTCGCGCTGGCGGTGATGCTCCACGAGGTCGCCGTCAAGCACAAGCTCGACGTCATCCACGCGCACTACGCGATCCCGCACGCGATGAGCGCGCTCGAGGCGCGGCAGCTGATGACCGGCGGCCAGACCGTCGCGGTGGTCACGACCCTGCACGGCACCGACATCACGCTGGTGGGGCAGGACCCGAGCTACCACGCCATCACGAAGTACTCGATCGAGCACTCCGACGCGGTGACCGCGGTGTCGGCGTACCTGCGGGACGAGACCTACCGCGCCTTCGGCTGCACCGCGTGCGAGATCTCGGTCATCCCGAACTTCGTGGACCTCGAGGAGTTCCGGCCGCGGGACCCGGGCGCGGCCGCGGGCCCGAAGACCCTGATGCACATCTCGAACATGCGGCCGGTGAAGCGGCTGCAGGACGTGGTGCGCATCTTCGCCAGGGTGCTCGCCAGGGTCCCGTCGCGGCTGGTGCTGGTGGGCGACGGGCCGGAGCGCGCGACGGCCGAGCGCGAGGTGGAGGCGCTGGGCGTCGGCGCGCACGTGCGGTTCCTGGGCAAGGTCGAGGACGTGGCGCAGGCGTTGCGCTCGGCGGACCTGTACCTGCTGCCGAGCGACGTGGAGTCGTTCGGCCTCTCGGCGCTCGAAGCGCTGGCGACCGGCGTGCCGGTCGTGGGAAGCAATACGGGCGGCCTGCCCGAGGTGGTGGAGCACGGGGTGAGCGGATTCCTCGCGGCGCCAGGCGACGTGGAGGCACTGTCGGCCGGGGCGCTCGCGCTTCTCGCCGACGGAGAGAAATGGGCGGCCGCCTCGCGCGCGGCGCGCGAGAA
>DASPTN010000066.1:0-28109 GCA_035623395.1 Gemmatimonadales bacterium
ATAGGCTGGATGCGCTCCCGCGTGGACAGGAACGTGATCACGAAGCAGACGATGCAGATCAACGCCCACAAACCGACCGTCATCTGCCAGCCCTTGGCGTTGTTGCCGTGTCCGAGCTTGGCCACCAGCGGCAGCGTGAAGCCGCCCACGATCAACTGCGCCAGCAGCGCTGCCACGAAGCGGAACGACGACAAGCTCGTGCGCTCATTGACGTCGCCGGTCATGACTGCGGTCATTGCTGAGTAGGGTGTGTTATTGGCTGAGTAAAGCGTCATCAGCAGGATGTTGGTCACAGCGGCGTAGACCAGCGTGGGGCCGTAGCTGAAGCCCGGCACGCTGTACGCCAGAACCATGACAATGGCCCAGGGCAGGGCGGTCCACAGCACCCACGGCCGGAACTTGCCCCACCGCGTGGTGGTGCGGTCGGCCAGCACCCCGATCATCGGGTCGAAGAACGCGTCCCACAGCCGGCCCACCAGGAGCAGCGTGCCCGCAGCCGCGGCGGCGATGCCCATCGTGTCGGTGTAGAAGTTCAGCTGGAAGAGGATCATCGTCATGAAGACGAAGTTCGCGGCCGCGTCTCCCAGGCTGTAGCCGGCCTTCTCGACGAACGAGAGCTTCTGGATGCGTTCGGCCATGGCGGGCTGTCGTCCTTCCGCTACGCGCGCACCGTGAGCGTGACGGCGTGCAGGTCCTCGTCGCGCGAGGAGGTGCCGACCATCACGGCGAACTCGCCGGGCTCCACCACCTCGCGCATCCGGACGTCGTGGAACGCCAGCGACGCCGGGCCGAGGTCGAAGCCGACCGTGGTGGTCTCGCCGGGCTGCAGGAACACCTTCGCGAAGCCCCTCAGCTCCTTGACCGGCCGGGTGACCGAGCTGACCCGGTCGCGGAGGTACAGCTGCACGACCTCGTGGCCCGCGCGACGGCCGGTGTTGGTCACGTCGGCCAGGACGCGGGTGGTGCCGGTGCGGCGGATCGCGGCCCGGGTGAGCCGGACGCGCCCGACGGCGAAGCTGGTGTAGCTGAGGCCGAAGCCGAACGGCCACAGCGGCGTCACGTCGTCGAACAGGTACCCGCGGCGCGCGGAGGGCTTGTAGTTGTAGAACGCCGGGAGGTGGCCGGCCGACCGCGGGATCGTCATCGGCAGCTTGCCGCCGGGGTTCACGGCGCCGAACAGCACGTCGGCCACCGCGGTGCCGCCTTCCTGGCCCAGGTACCAGCACTCGAGGATCGCGCCCGCGTGCTCGGCGAGCCACCCGACCGAGGGGGGCCGCCCGCTGAACAGCACGACCACCACCGGCCTGCCGGTCGCGACCAGCGCCTCGGCGAGCTCCTGCTGCCGGCCCACCAGGTCCAGCCTCGCGCGGTCGCCGAGGTGCTTCTTGCCCCAGCCTTCGCGCGACGTCTGCTCGTTGTCGCCGATGACCAGGACCACGGCGTCGGCGCCCTTCGCGACCTCGACCGCCTCGGCGATCTGCCGGCGGTCCTCCGCCGCGTCGCCCGGCACCACGCGATCCTCGGTCCACGAGCCGCCGATCGTGATCTTGCAGCCCTCGGCGTAGCGCACGTCCACCCGGCCGCCCACCGCGGCCCGGATGCCCTGGAGCACGGTCACGACCCCCTTCGGCACGCCGCTGTAGCCGCCGAGCATGTGACGGTCCGCGTTGGGGCCGATCACCGCCAGCGTCTTGAGGCGGGCCGGGTCGAGCGGCAGCAGGCCGTCCGCGTTCTTGAGCAGGGTGACGGTCTCGCGCGCGGCCTGGAGCGCGAGGGCGCGGTGCGCCTCGCACCCCACCACCCGCTCGGCCTCGTCGGGGTCCACGTACGGGTCGTCGAACAGGCCGAGCCGGAACTTGGCGTGCAGCATCGGGGCCACCAGGTCGTCCAGCTCCGACTCCCTGAGCTTCCGCTCCCGCACCAGCTCCACCAGGTGGCGGTAGCAGTCGGCCTCGGGCAGCTCGATGTTGACGCCGGCGCGCACCGCGAGGACGGCCGCCGCCCTCTTGTCGGCGGCCACGTGGTGGCCGTGGGTGTCCGGGCGGTCGGCCATCTCCCAGATGGCGTAGTAGTCGGAGACGGTGAACCCCTCGAAGCCCCACTCCCCGCGCAGCACGTCCCTGAGCAGCCAGCGGTTGGCGTGCGAGGGAACGCCGTCGATCTCGTTGTACGAGGGCATCACGCTCCACGCGCCGCCCTCGGTCACGCAGGCCCGGAACGGGACCAGGATCACGTCGCGCAGGGTGTGCGGCGAGACCTCGGCCGGCGCGCAGTTGAGGCCCGACTCCGGCGCGCCGTGGGCGGCGAAGTGCTTGAGGGTCGCGATCACGCGGCGCCGGCGGGCGGCGCCCCGGAACGAGCCGTCGCCCTGGAACCCGCGCACGGCGGCGACGCCCATCCGGCTCACCAGGTAGGGATCCTCGCCGAAGGTCTCCTCGACCCGCCCCCAGCGCGGGTCCCGCGCCACGTCCACCACGGGCGTGAGCGCCTGGTGCGTGCCACGGGAGCGCGCCTCCAGCGCGGTCATGGCGTACAGCGACTCGACCAGGGCGGGGTTGAAGGTCGCCGCGAGGCCGATGGGCTGCGAGAAGCTGGTGGCGTCCTTCGCGGCGTGGCCGTGCAGGCACTCCTCGTGGAAGACGACGGGAATGCCCAGCCGGCTCCGCTCCACGAAGAAGCGCTGGATGGCGTTGGTCAGCTCGGCGTTGCGGCGGGCGCCGAGGCCCGGCGGCCCGCCGGCGTCGCTGGGCCGGCCCACCTGCCCGAGGCCGCGGCCGTCCGCGAACGCCGCGGCGGCCTTCGCCGGATCGAAGTCCCCGGCGCGGTCGACCAGCATCTCGGCCTTGCCGTTCCAGACGCACACCATCTGGGCGGCCTTCTCCTCCAGCGTCATGCGGGACAGCAGGTCGCGGACGCGCCGGTCGATGGGCGCCGTGCGGTCGCGGTAGCGCGGGGCCGCGGCGGCACGCCGGGCCCGGAAACGCTCCGGCTGCGACGCCTTCGTCGCAGCCGGAGGTCGCTTCTTGCGGTCAGACACCGGTCAGCCGGTGGCTGGGTTGGTCCGCGGGGTCAGTACCCCGGGTTCTGCGGGAACGCGCCGATGCCGCCCTGCGTGTTGTCGATCTGGCTCTGCGGAATCGGCCGCAGGTGGTGCTTGGCCTCGGTGAAGAAGCCGCCGTGGGCGGTCGAGGCCTGCCAGTTGTTGTCCGGAATGCGATGCCACAGCCCGGTGCGGGCCAGGTCGAGCCAGCGCCAGTACTCGCCGTACTTCTCCCGGCCCCACTCGTCCAGGATGAACTCGAGATCGATCGTGGCCGGCAGGTGCGTGGCGTCGTTGATCATCGCCTGGTTGGCTGTCTGGACGGCCGCCGTGCAGCCGGGGAACCGGTTCAGGCAGTTGGCCGCGCGCGTCCGCAGGGTCGTGATGTACGGCAGGATCGTCCCCTGGGCGCCGGTGCACGCCGCCGTGCCGTAGGCCGCGGCGCAGGTGGCCTCCGCCGCGATCAGGTAGACGTCGCCCAGCCGCAGGACGGGAACGTCACGGCCGCCGTCGGTGTTGTTGAAGTCCGGCCGCTGGTCGTCCTGCCACTTCTTCATCGTCGGGAACCGGAACCAGTCGTACTGCCCGATCACCGTGGGGTTCGCGCCCGGCTCCGTCAAAGCCGGCTCGACGACGGCGTACTTCACCGACTGCCGGTAGGTCTGCGAGCAGGCGCCGCCCGGTCCGGTGCACGACGCCGCCCCGCCGACGATGTAGCCCGGCTGGAACATCGCCGTGTCGCCGAGGACGAAGTTCTGGCCGTTGGTGCAGTTGCCGCCGAACGTCGGCAGGAAGGAGCAGTTGGTGGTGCTGTAGCCCGTCATGACGCCGCCGGACCGGAAGCAGGCCCCGGTGTTGGCGGCGTTGGAGTACCACACGCTCTGGAAGGTGCCGTCGTACCGCGTGTCCAGCACGATCGTGTGCGTCGAGTCCGTCCAGCGCTGCCACAGGTTGCGGGCGTACAGCGTCGGCCGCACGCGGCGGAAGGCGCGGCCGTTGTTGCAGTCGCGCGTCATGCCGGGGCGGTCGTCGTAGTAGGAGAGCATCTGCACGAAGTTCGTGTTGCCGAGGCCCACCGTGTACTGGCCGGCAACGGCGGAGTACTGCACCGACCAGATCAGCTCCGCGTTGTTCTCGTTGGCCGGCAGGTTGCAGTAGGACCCGGGTCCGCGGGCGCCCATCGGGACGCAGAAGTTGTCCACGAAGTTCGTCAGCAGGGAATACGGGCCGGCGATCACCGAGTCGGCCTCGGCCTTCGCCCCGGCGAAGTCGGTCGCCGACGTCGCGCCCGCCTCGCGCAGGAACGAGGAGCTCGCCAGGTAGAACGACGCCGACGCCGCCTCGTACGGGTACGGATGGTACGCGCGGGTCAGCAGGACCCTGGCCAGCAGGGCCTGCGCGGCGCCCTTGGTCGCCCGGCCGAGGTTGTTCTGCGTGGCCGGCAGGACCGCGATGGCGTCCCGCAGGTCCTTCACGATCTGGAGGTAGAGCGAGTCCACCGGGGAGCGGTGCGCCGTCGTGACGGCTCCCTGGGACTCGGTCGTGGAGAGCGGCGCCGGCCCGAAGAACTGGACGATCATGAAATAGTCCAGCGCGCGCAGGAACTTCGCCTCGGCGATCCGGGTCGCCTTGGTGACCGGGTCCATGTCGGTGACGGCCGGTGCCCGGTTGATCACCGCGTTGGAGGTGTTGATGGCCTGATAGAACGGGTTCCAGGTGTTCTGGAAGTGGCCGTCGGATGCGGCCAGGCCCCCGGCGTAGGTGCCGAACCACGTGAACGTGGTCTGGTCGCCCAGCGTCTCGAGGTCCGTGCCGAGCTCGGTGAGGACGTACGACTGCTCGAGTCCCCAGAAGCCGCGCTGCTGGGCGTAGTCGCCCATCACGGCGGCGTCGAGCCCGGCCCCGTTCGCGTAGTACTGCGTGGTGACGGTCCCGACCAGCTTCTCGTTGAGATCCACACAGGCCGTGAGTCCCGCGAGAGCCAGTCCCAAGAGGATGTATTTCGGCTTCATCATTGTCAGCCTCGGTTCAGGTGGTTCTCGCTAGAAGCCCAAGGTCATCCCGACGAGCACCGTGCGGTAGCTCGGCGGACCCGAGGAGCCTCCGTTCTCGGGGTCGTAGCCGTAGTAGCTGGTGAACACCCACGGATCCTGTGCCTCGACGTACACCCGCGCGGAGTGCACGCCCCGCACCCGGTTGACGAACTTCTGCGGCAGCGTCCACCCGAGGGTGATGTTGCGCACCCGCCAGTGCGTGCCGACGCGGTACGCCGGCGAGGCGGAGCCCAGCGAGTTGGACGGGAGGTCGTCGTACGGGGGATTCTGCCGGCCGGCGCTCGGGGCCCACCACACGTTGCAGCCCGGGATGGCGGCCTGCTGCGCCGCGGTCTCGCCCGGCGGCGGATCGTACTTGGTCGGGTCCGGCCCGCCGTCGCAGCGCTCCGGCGTCCAGTACTGGACGTTGAGGTTGTTGTAGCGGTCGAACAGGTCCGTGTTCTCGCGGAACCCGTCGATGAAGGTGTAGCCGATGCGGCCCTGGAGCAGGAACGACAGGTCGAACGCGCCCCAGGTGACCCGGTTGTAGATGCTGGCGATCAGGCGGGGATAGCTGTTGCCGACGATCTCGCGGTCGAACCCGTCGATCTTGCCGTCCCCGTTGAGGTCGGCGACCCGCGGGTCCCCGGGCTTCTCGCCGTACTGCCGGGCGAGCGCCGAGTCCGCGAGCTGCCAGATCCCGATGAACTTGTAGTCGTAGAACACCTGGTGGAGCGGATCGTAGCCGGACTGGCCGCTCAGACCGATGTTGACCGGCTGCCCGATGAACCACCGGTCGCCGAGGTCGTCGCCGGTCGTGCCGGCCAGGCTGATGATGTAGTTCTGGTTGTGCGTGAAGCTGAAGTCGGTGGTCCACCGCGGCCCGCCGCCGGCGCCCGTCAGGTTGACCGTGGTGAGCGAGAACTCCCAGCCCGCGTTCCCCGTCTTCCCGATGTTCTGGAGCGTCGAGGCGAAGCCGGACGAGGGAGGCAGCGCCCGCGTCAGCAGCAGGTCGCTGGTCTTCTCCCGGTAGATGTCCACCGTGCCGCTGATCCGGTTCCTCAACAGGCCGAAGTCGGCGCCGAGGTCGAGCTGCGCCGTCTTCTCCCACACCAGCGTCGGGTTCGGGATCTGGCCCGGCACGTACCCGTTCGCCGTGGAGCTCCCGAAGTTGTAGAACGTCTGGTTCAGGCTGCCTTCGGTCTGGTAGGGGTTGATCGACGAGTTACCGGTGGTGCCGAGGCTCGCCCGCAGCTTGAGCCCCGAGAGGAACGTGAACTGCTTCATGAACTGCTCGTCGCCGATCTGCCAGCTGAGACCCGCCGACGGGAAGAACGCGAACTTGTGGCCGGCGGCCAGCACGCTGGCGCCGTCCTCGCGGCCCGTCACCGTGAGGCTGTAGCGGTTCTTGTAGGTGTAGTTGACCCGGCCCATGAACGAGCGCGTCGCCGTCTGGTTGTACTGGCTGATCGGCGGCTGCGGAGCCGAGCCGGTGCCCAGGTTGTACCAGAGCTGGTAGTCGTAGGGCAGGGTCTTGGAGGAAGCGGAGTCGTCCTGGAAGCGCGTCTGGGTGATGGTGTACAGGCCGGTCGCGTCCACCTTGTGCTCGCCGGTCGTGTAGCTCCAGGTCAGCATGTTGTCCAGCGTGTAGCGGAACGCCTCCCGGGTCGCCAGCCCCGCCTGCGAGTTGCCGATGGGCGTGCTGCCGAGCACCACGTTGGCGCCCTGGAACATGCCGTCGCTGACGTTCTGGAGATCCGGGCCGAGGTTGGCGCGATACGCGAAGCCGAAGGGCAGCGTCACCTCGGCGAACAGCGAGCCGAACAGCCGGTCGCTGATCTGCTGATGGATGAAGCCCTGCTCCTCCCGCAGCGGGTTGGTGCGCAGCGCGTCGCCCGACGGATTGATCTTCAGCGTGCAGACGCTGCACAGCGTGGCGTACGGCGTGCCGGCGCTGTCGTAGGGCAGGCCGAGCGAGCTGTTCGCGGTCGCCTCGCCCCACAGCTGCGAGTCCCCGCCGATGTCGGCGACGGACCGCGACCCCGTGGCGGTGGCGCCGATGCGCAGGCGGCCGTAGGTGTTCTCGAAGCTGATCGTGCCGGAGTACTGCTTGAACCCCTGGCCGACGGTGATGCCCGACTGGTTGAAGTAGGTGCCGGACAGGGAGAGCCGGGCGTTGCCCGCGATGGAGTTGTAGCTGACCCGGTGCTGCTGCTGGCTGCCGATGCGGTAGATCGAGCGCTGCCAGTCGGTCCCCGTCTGGCACCCCGGATGCACGGCCTGCCACGTCGAGGTGCCCGCCGCGGTCGTGTCGTACAGGCCCGTGGTCGGGTTCGTCTTGACGTTCAGGGCGCAGTAGGCCTGGTTCAGCTCCGGCGGGTTGAAGATCGAGGCGTAGGACACGGTCCGGCCGGCCAGGCGGTACGCGTCGATGCGCTCCTGGGCCAGCTCGGGACCGTTCATCAGGTCCACGAAGTGCAGGGCGCTCTGCGCACCGTACTGGTAGTCGTAGGTGAAGCTCGAGGTGCCGCCGCTCGCGCCCGCCGCGCCGCGGTTCGTCGTGATCAGGATCACGCCGTTCGCGCCGCGCGCCCCGTAGGGCGCGGTCGCCGAGGCGTCCTTCAGGACCTCGATCGAGGCGATCTGCGCCGGGTTGAAGTCCTCGATGCCGCCGCCCACCAGCGGGACGCCGTCCACCACGTACAGCGGCTGGTTGCCCGCGGTGATGGACCGCACGCCGCGGATCATCACGTTCATCGGCGCGCCCGGACGGTAGCCGGTGCTCACCACGTCCACGCCCGCCACCCGCGCCTGGATCAGCTGGGCCGGGTTGGGCAGCGGGACGTCGCGCAGCTCGCCGAGGTTCAGCGACGTGATGGCGCCGGTCACCTCGCGCCGCTCCTGCTCGCCGTAGGCGGTCGCGACGATGCCCTCGAGCTGCACCGGCGCCGACACCATCTGGAAGTTCAGCGTGTCGGTGCGGTCGGCTCCGACGGTGACCGTCTGCTGCAGCGGGGCGTAGCCGAGGAACCGCACCCGCACCAGCCGCGCGCCCGCCGGGACCTGCTCGACCAGGTAGACGCCCGAGGCGTTGGTGAAGGCGGTGCGGTTGGTGCCGACGATGCTCACCACCGCGCCGTTGAGCGCCCGGCCGTCCTCGGCCGCCGTCACGGTACCGGTGAGCCGGCCGGTGTTCTGCGCCCTGGCGTTGGCCCCGACGCTCAGAGCGGCTAGGACCAGTATCCAATGTTTCATCTAGGGACCCTCCCGAGGGACGTCACGATGGGCGGTGGCGCGCGCCACGACTCGGCGCGGGCCGCCACCCGGTCACGCGGAATCCGGATAGCGCCAGTTATCGGGTGATAAGATCACCATACGGGCCACCATACTACGCTCCGCTAGGCCGCTGTCAAGAAACCGCCGGGGCGGCCTCCGCCGGGTCCCGGACGCAAGCCCGAGGACCACGGTCGGGTTAGGCCGGGGCCCCGCGCCGGCCCTCGCGGGCCGCGGCGCGGAGCCCCGGGACTCACCGGACCCCCAGCAGCAGCTCGGTGGTCAGCTGGTCGAGCCGCTCGTAGGCGTAGCCCCGCGCCCGCAGCGCCGGCAGGTCGAACCGCTCGCCCTTGAGCGCCGCCGCCCGCTCCGGGCTGAAGGCCTCCCGGGCCGCGCCCGCGGCGCCGCGCGCGCCGAGCTCCCCGAGCAGCTGCTGGATCTCGGCGTCCTTCGCGAACCGCGCCGCCTTGTCCTTGAGGATCAGGTAGGTGCGCATCGAGCCCAGGGCGAAGTCCCACACCCCGTCCTCGTCCTCGGTCCGGTAGGCGTGGCTGTCGAAGTGCCGCATCCCGGGCCAGCGCGCGTCCTCGAGCAGCTTCACCAGGAAGAAGGCGGCGCGCGGGTCGTCGCTGCCGAACCGCAGGTCCTGGTCGAACCGCCCCGGCTTCTGCCCGTTGAGGTCGATGTGGAACAGCTTGCCCGCCTCGAGCGCCTGCGCCACGCCGTGCGAGAAGTCGAGCCCCGCCATCTGCTCGTGCGCCACCTCCGGATTGAGGCCCACCATCTCCGGGTGGGCGAGCGTGTAGATGAAGGCGAGCATGTGGCCGGTGGTCGGCAGGAAGATGTCGCCCCGCGGCTCGTTGGGCTTCGCCTCCAGCGCGAACCTCAGCGCGTACCGCTGCGACCGCGCGTACTCGCACAGGAAGTTCAGCGCGTCCCGGAACCAGCCCAGCGCCGCCCGCAGGTCCTTGGCGGCGTTGGTCTCCACCCCCTCGCGGCCGCCCCAGAACACGTAGGTCTCCGCGCCGAGCTCCACGCCGAGGTCCATCGCGGCCATGGTCTTCTGCAGCGCGTAGGCCCGCACCTTGGCGTCGTTGCTCGTGAACGCCCCGTCGCGGAACACCGGGTCGCCGAACAGGTTGGTCGTCGCCATCGGCACCCGCATCCCGCTCGCCTTGAGCGCGGCCTTGAACTCGCGCACGATGCGGTCGCGGTCGGCGGCCGTGGCGCCCTGCGGCACCAGGTCGTTGTCGTGCAGGTTGACGCCGTAGGCGCCGAGCTCGGCGAGCTTCTCCACGATGCGCACCGGCGGGAGCGGCGCGCGCACCGGGTCGCCGAACGGGTCCCGCCCCGTGTTGCCCACCGTCCACAGGCCGAAGGTGAAGTGGTGCTCGGGGCGGGGCGTGAACGCGTCCTGCGGGAACTTCGGGCTCATGGCTTCTCCTCGATCGCGGGGCAGCGCGGCTTGCGGACGTCGGCCGGGCAGCCGAGCCGCTGGTAGAACTCCAGGGTGTGCAGCGGCGCCGCGTACGGCGCCGGGATCGGCAGCTGGTTGAGGCTCTGCCAGTAGACGACCGACGCGTCGCGCCACCACCGCGCCTCGGCGGCCTGGATCGCGAGGTACGCGCGCACCGAGTCGAACCGCGCGGGGTCGACCCGCGGGGCCAGCGAGTCCCAGGTCGCCAGCATCCAGCGCACGGTGTCGATCCCCATCTGG
Source organism: Gemmatimonadales bacterium (assembly GCA_035623395.1). Classification (GTDB taxonomy): domain Bacteria; phylum Gemmatimonadota; class Gemmatimonadetes; order Gemmatimonadales; family JACORV01; genus Fen-1245. Next base: position 10,064 of record DASPTN010000066.1, read on the forward strand.
TAGTGGCGCAGCAGCTCCTCCCACAGGGTGCGCCCGCCCGTCAGCCGGGCCGTCCACGGGAGGTGGTGGAACCACAGCAGCAGGTTCTCGGGGACCGAGTCGGGGCTGGCGAACCGCTGCCGCAGCGGCGGGAAGTACTGCGCGACGGCGTCGCTCCCCGCCGGCGTGCGGTCGAAGCCGATGCCGGCGGCATCGGCGCGGTTGAAGGTCACGCTCATCCAGTCGGGGCGGCCGCCCGAGACCCACGGCCCCGGGCCGTAGTGGTGCTCGTACGCCATCTGGTGCGCGAGCCCGAGCGGCGTCATGTAGTTCACCACCGCCTCGCGCGAGGCGAGCATCATCGCCGTCACGCGCCGCACCACGGCGGTGTCGTTGGAGAAGGTCTGGCGGATCCATTCGTCCGCGGCGGCGGCCGCGCCGAGACCGGGGTCCCAGGCCATCCGGCCGAACGCGTACCAGTTCGCCTGGTTGAAGATCGAGCCGCACCAGTTCCGGTCGCTGCCGACGTTCGCCACCCCGGCGACGCCGGTCAGCCGGTGGCCGAACAGCGAGCCGTCCACGATCCGCGCCACCGTCGAGCCCGGGCCGCGGGCGTAGGTGTCGGCGTCCAGCACCTCCTGCCACATCGTGCCGAGGTACGCGAGGTGCGTGTCCTGGCCGAGGTACTCCTTGGTGACCTGCAGCTCGAGCATCACCGGCGTGCGGGGCATCGCGCCGAACAGCGGGTGGAACGGCTCGCGCGGCTGGAAGTCGAGCGGGCCGTTCTTCACCTGCACCAGCACGTTCGCGCGGAACTTCCCGTCGAGCGGCACGAACTCGTCGTACGCCTGCTTCACCCGGTCGGTCGGGATCTCCGCCGCGTACACGAACGCGCGCCACATCACCACGCCGCCGTGCGGGGCGAGCGCGTCCGCCAGGAGGTTCGCGCCCTGGGCGTGGGTCCGGTGGTAGTCCTGCGGGCCGGGCTCGCCCTCGGAGTTCGCCTTGACCAGGAAGCCGCCGAAATCCGGAATGGCCCGGTAGATCTCGTCCGCCTTCGCCCTCCACCACGCCTGCACGGCGGCGTCGAGCGGGTCCGCCGTCCGCAGCCCGCCGACCTCGACCGGGGCGCTGAACCGCGCCGCGAGGAACACCCGGATCCCGTACGGCCGGAACACGCCGGCCAGTGCGGCCACCTTCTCGAGGTACGGCGCCGTGAGGAACCGCGCGTCGCCGTTGACGTTGTTCAGCACCACGCCGTTGATCCCGATCGACGCGTCGGCGCGCGCGTAGTCGCGGTAGCGCGGCGCCAGGTACCCGGGGAGGCTCTCCCACGTCCACAGCGAGGCGCCGGCGTAGCCGCGCGTCACCGTGCCGTCGAGGTTGTCCCAGTGGTCGAGCACCCGCAGGCTCACCCTCGGCGCGGCGGTGACCGCGAGGGAGTCGAGCGGCCGGCCGGTCTGGATCAGCCGCAGCAGGTGGAACGCGCCGTACAGCACGCCCGCGTCGCGGTTCGCGGCGACCACGATGACGCGGCGGCCCCGGACGCGCGCCGTCCGGAGCACGTAGCCCTCCCGGCCGGCCCGGGCGAGCTCGGGCCCGAGGCCGAGCGAGGCGATGGCGGGCGAGCCGGCCGGCGTGCCGATGAGGACGGTGCCGTCGCGCGAGACCGTGGAATCCACGGGCAGCGGCCGGCCGAGCAGGCCGCCGAGCCCGCGCAGCAGCTCGGCGCGCGCCGCGCGCAGCGCCGGCGAGTCGCCGCCCACCGTCAGCGCGGCGACGTCGCTCCGGTACGCGGCGAGCCGGGCGGCGTCGTCCACCACGCGGTAGCGGAGCCACAGCTCGTAGCCGTCCTCGGCGGGCGGGCGCGGGCCCGCGGCCGCCAGGAGGGCCGAGCCGAGCACGACGGGAAGCCAGCGCGCGAGACCTCGCATCGTCGTCTCCGTCAGCGGGCCAACGCGGGCACGCGGGCGTCGGCCGGATCCGCCCAGCGCGTGTTGGGGATGAGGGGCGCCCAGCCCGGGCGCAGCGGGTCCTGGTCGTAGGGGTAGGGTCCGAGGCGCCGGTACAGCTCGTGGTACTCGGCCACCTTGTCGCGGTCGAGCGTCACGCCGAGGCCCGGCGCGGTGGGCACGGCGATGGCGCCGTCGCGGTAGCGCAGCTTGCCGCCCGCGATCACGTCGTCCCGGAGGTGGTGGTAGTGCGCGTCCGCGGCGAAGCCGAGGTTCGGCAGCACGGCGCCGAGGTGCAGCATCGTGGCCAGCTGGACGCCGAGCTCCCCCGAGGAGTGCACGCCGACGCCGAGCTGGAAGGCCTCGCACACGCCCGCCGCCTTCACGCAGGCGCGCAGGCCGCCCCAGAACGTGGTGTCCAGCAGCACGACGTCCACCGCGGGATCGCGCACGTTGGCGGCCAGCTGCTCGAAGCCGACGATCACCGTGTTGGTCGCGAGCGGCATGCGCGCCTGCTGCCGCGTGCGGCGCATGCCGTCCATCCCGAACACCGGGTCCTCGAGGTAGTCGTTCGCGATCGGCTCGATGGCGCGGGCGAAGGCGACGGCCTGCTCGGTCGACCACACGCCGTTGGGGTCGAAGCGGAGCCGGTCGCCCGGCAGGGCCTCGGCCACCGCGCGGTAGCACGCCAGCTCGTAGTCGGGCGGGAACACGCCGCCCTTGAGCTTGTGGGTGGTGAAGCCGTGCTCCTGCTTCAGCGCCAGCGCCTCGGCCACCAGCTGGTCGGGGGTGCGGACCTCGCCGGTGCCGTCGCCCGGGTTGGCGTAGCGGAAGAACAGGTACGAGGCGAACCGCACCTCGTCGCGCACCCGGCCGCCGAGGATGTCGCTGACCGGCGCGCCCCACCGCTGGCCCAGGAGGTCGAGGCAGGCGAACTCGACGGCCGCGAGCAGCTGGGTGCGGTTGTTGTAGAGCGAGGCCGTCGGGTTGGCGATCCGGAACCGCAGCTCCTCGAGCCCCGCCGGATCGCGGCCGACCAGGTACGGCTTGAGGCCGGCCACGGCGGCCGTGGCGCTCTCGCCGCCCCCGCCCAGCTCGCCGAGGCCGACGCGCCCGTCGTCGCTCTCGACCTCGACGAGGGTCCGCACGAACCGGCCCCAGTGGCAGCCGTTGGCGTGGCGCAGGGGCGCCTGGAGGGGGACGCTCACCGGGGTGGCCCGGATGTCGGCGATCTTCATCGTGCGCTCACCTGCTCGGTCCGCGGGGCAGGGCGCCCCGGCGGGCAGTGATCAACTGATCTTATCACCTGCCGCCGCCAAGGTGGGCCGGCGGCGGGGGGCTGTCAAGCCGCGGGCAGCCGCGCCGGCTCCATCCGCGGCACCAGCAGGTGGATCAGGCCCAGCGCGGCGAGGTAGAGGAACCCGAGCACGGCGAACACCGGCGCGTAGTCGCCGTGGGTCATCTCGAGGATGGCGCCGGTGGCGCGCTGGAACAGGAACGCGGCGAGCATCCCGGCGAACCCGCCGATCCCGGTCGCGGAGCCCACGGCCTGCCTGGGGAACAGGTCGCCCGGCGTCGTGAGCAGGGTGGTGGACCACCACTGGTGGGCCGTCGCCGCCACGCTCACCACCGCCACGGCCAGCCACATGCTGGTCGCGCGGGGCGCCAGCACCGTCGGCAGGATCGCCACCGCCGCCACCAGCATCGTGATCTTGCGGGCGCGGTTCACGGTCCAGCCGCGCGCGATCAGGGCGCCGGAGGCCCAGCCGCCCAGCACCGAGCCGGCGCTGGCCGCCGAGTAGATCACGATCAGCGGCAGCGGCAGCGCCGCGAGGTGCACGTTGAACCGGACGTCGAGGAACTTCGGCAGCCAGAACAGATAGAACAGCCACACCGGGTCGGTCAGCGCCTTGCCGACGGCGTACGCCCAGGTCTGGCGGTAGCCGAACAGGCTGCGCCACGGCAGCGCCGCCGTGCTCTCGCCGGGGTCGCTGCGGATGTACGCCAGCTCCGCCGCCGTGACCCGCGGGTGCGCCGCCGGCTCGCGGTAGACCAGGAGCCACGCCGCCAGCCACAGCAGGTCGAGCGTGCCCGTGGCCACGAACGCCCACCGCCAGCCGAGCGAGAGGGTGATCCACGGGACGAGCAGCGCGGCGAGCACCACCGCCGCGTTGGGGCCCGAGTTGAAGATCCCGGTGGCGAGGGCCCGCTCCTTCTTCGGGAACCACTCCGCCACGGCCTTGTTGGCGGCCGGGAAGTTCCCCGACTCGCCGAGGCCGAGCAGCGCCCGCACGACGGAGAAGCCGGTGACCGTCCGCACCAGGGCGTGCGCCATCGCCGCCAGGCTCCAGCCCGTGACGGCCGCCGCGAGGCCCCGCCGCACGCCGATCCGGTCCATCACGTTGCCCATGAACAGCAGGCCGACGGCGTAGGCGGCCGTCCACGTCGAGACGATGGTGGCGTAGTCGGTCTCGCTCCAGTGCAGCTCGCGGGTCAGCGTCGGCGCCAGCAGGCCGAGCACCTGCCGGTCGACGTAGTTGACCGTCATCGCGCCGAACAGCAGCGCGGCGATCGTCCACCGGTACCCGGACTGCCTCCCCGCCGGCGGCGCCGTCACCGCGTCACCGCTGGACCCGGCCACTCGCGTCCCCCTTCAGGAGCGTCTCGATCTCCGCGACGCTCACCCGGTTGAAGTCGCCCGGCACCGAGTGCTTGAGGCACCCGGCCGCGGCGGCGAACTCCAGCGCCCGCTGATCGTCGCCGGATGTCACCAGGGCGTAGACCAGGCCGGCGGCGAAGGCGTCGCCGCCGCCCACGCGGTCCACCACGCGCGCGATGTCGTACCGCCGGCTCGCGAGCAGGCGGCGGCGGTCGTGCAGGCAGGCGCTCCAGCCGTTGTGGTCGGCGCCGTGGCTCTCGCGCAGCGTGATCACCTGCTTCTCGAGGTTGGGGAACGCCTCCAGCACGCGCTCGGCGAGCGCGCGCACGGCGGCCTCGTCGAGCCGGCCGCCGCGGACGTCGAGGTCGGCCTCGATGCCGAGCGCGCGCTGGCAGTCCTCCTCGTTCGCGATCCCCACCTGCACGTGTCGCACCAGCTCGCGCATCACCTCGGGAGCGCTCCGGCCCCAGGTCCACAGGCTGGCGCGGTGGTTGTAGTCGCACGAGACCGTCACGCCGCGGGCGCGCGCCTCGCGCACCGCGGCGAGCGACAGCTCGGCGGCCGAGGCGCTGAGCGCCGGGGTGACGCCGCTCAGGTGGAACCACGCGGCGCCCGCGAACACGCGGTCCCAGTCGAAGTCGGCGGCGCGCGCCGCGGCCATCGCGGAGCCCGCGCGGTCGTAGACCACGCGGCTCGGGCGCTGGGCGGCCCCCGCCTCGAGGTAGTAGATCCCCACCCGCGCGCCGGCGCGCCGCACCAGCGACGTGTCCACGCCGAAGCGCCGCAGCTCGGCGAGCGCGGCGTCGCCCACCGGATTGGCCGGCAGCACCGTGACGAACGTGGCGTCGAGGCCCCACTGCGCCAGGGAGACGGCGACGTTGCTCTCGGCGCCGCCGAAGCTGGCCTCGAGCGCCGGCGACTGGAACAGCCGCTCGTGCCCCGGCGCCTTGAGGCGCAGCATGATCTCGCCGAGCGTGACGACGCGCTTCGCCACCGGTCAGGCCCCCGCCGGCGGCGCGGCGAGGCGGACGCTCTCCTCCACCGCGGCGCGGATGCGGTCGAACCGGCCGCCGGCGATCCACGCCTGCGGCGCCATCCACGAGCCGCCGCACGCCACCACCCGGCGGAAGCCGAGGTACGCGGGCAGGTGGCTCGCCGTGAGCCCGCCGGTGGGGATGAACTCCACGCCGGTGAACGGCGCCGCCACCGCCTGGAGGAACGGCAGGCCGCCCATCGGCTCGGCGGGGAAGAACTTGAGCACCCCGAGGCCCAGCGCGACCGCGGCCGCGATCTCGGTCGGCGTGCACACGCCGGGGAACACCGTGAGGTCGTGGGCCGCGCACCAGTCCACCACCCGGCGGTCGAGGCCCGGCGAGACGACGAACCGCGCGCCCGCGCCCCGCGCCTGCGCGGCCTGGTCGGGGGTGAGCACGGTGCCGGCGCCCACCAGCAGCGGCGGCTGCGCCGCGGCCATGCGGCGCAGCGCCTCGAGCGCCGCCGGCGTGCGGAAGGCGATCTCGGCGCAGGGCAGGCCGCCGTCCACCAGCGCCCGCGCCAGGCCGTCGGCCCTGTCCGGGTCGTCGATGACGATCAGCGGCACGATCCTGAGGCGGCGCAGCGCCTCGAGCACCTCGCTCACGGCTTCTCCCACCGGCCGCTCTCCGCGGCCCGGAACAGCGCGTCGAGCACCGCCATGTTGCCGAGCGCGTCCTCGACCGTGACCGGCACGGCACCGCGGCCGCGCACCGCCTCGGCGAAGCGCTCCGCCTGGAGCGTGTACTGGTTCACCGGCTCGAACGTCTCCGCCTCGATGCCGCCGCCGGTGAGGTCGCGCCCGTCGTCCACCGCGATGCGGGCCGGATGGGTGGCCGGAGGATTGAACGGGATCTCGACCTCGATGCGGCCGCGGGTGCCGAAGATCTCCATCCGCTGCCACAGCGCCGCCTGGCCGGCGACGGTGAACGACGCCTGGCCCGCGGGGAAGCGCAGCACCCCGGAGACGTAGCGGTCCACCTTGAACCCGGGATCGCGCTCGAGCACGCACGCGACCTCCACGGGCTCGGCGCCGAACAGCCAGCGCGACATCGTGACCGGGTAGCAGCCGATGTCGAGCAGCACGCCGCCGCCGTACTCGACCCTGCTGCGGACGTCGTCGGGATCGCGGCGGTAGTAGCTGAAGTGGCCGGTCACCATCCGCAGCTCGCCGATGCGGCCGGCGGCGATCAGCTCGCGCACGCGCCGCCACTGCGGGTGGGTGCGGGTCATGAAGGCTTCGGCCACCTGCACGCCGGCGCGGTCGCGCGCCGCGAGCAGCAGGCGCACCTCGGCCGCGTTGCATCCCAGCGGCTTCTCGCACAGCACGTGCTTGCCGGCGGCGACGGCGCGGAGCGACCACGGCACGTGGAGGTGGTTGGGCAGCGGAATGAACACGGCCTCGACGGCGGCGTCGGCCAGCAGCGCCTCGTAGGAGCCGTGGGCGCGGGCGATGCCGAGCGTGCGGGCGGCGGCCTCGGCCTTGGCCGGGTCGCGCGAGGCGATGGCGACGACGCGGTTCGCCGGACTGCGCTGGATCGCCGGGATGACCTGCCGGACCGCGATGTCGGCGACGCCGAGCACGCCCCAGGCGAGCGGCTCGTCGGCGCCCGTGCGTCCGGGGCGCGGCGCGAGGGCTGCGTGCTCCGGCACGGCGGTCATCTTATCACCATTCCTCCGGCCTGGCGACCCGGCGGGCGCGCGGCGTCGACGCGGTACAGCGCGGCGGCGTGCGGCGCGAGCACGACGCGCAGCCGGTCGGCGGCGCCGAGCGGGCGGCGCGCCCACAGGTCGCGGATCGGGTGGCGGCCGTTGCCGAGTCCGACCTCGTCCCACGCGAGGTCCACCCGCTGCGGGAGCGAATCGAGATTGAAGACCGCGACGTACCGCGCGCCGCCGCCCGGGACGGCGGAGCGCCACACCCGCAGGCCGGGCCGCTCCAGGACCTGGCGCGGCCTCTCGCCGCGCTGGTCCGCCGCCAGCACCTCGGGATCGGTGACCAGGGCGAGGGTCGCCGAGTCGAGCGTCGGCAGGTCGCCGCCGATGATCAGGGGCGAGCGGAAGATGCTCCACAGGGTCATCACGGTGCGCTGCTCGTCCGGGCTGAGACGGGTGGGCGCGCCGCGGCCGGCCGAATCCGTCAGGCGCAGCCGGCCGAGCGGCAGCATGTCGGCGTCCGGCCAGGTGTGGCGGACGCCGACGAACCGCGCCCAGTCCCGCGCGCGGTCGAACTGCGCGCGCACCAGCCGCCAGTCGTCCCAGAAGTCGTCCGAGATCCGCCACATCTCGGCGTGGCGCGCGAGGAAGGCGGCGGACTCCGCCGGCGCCGGCCCGGGCGAGATGGACAGCACGATGCGCCGGCCGCTCCTGGCGAGCGCCCGGCGCAGGGCGCGGATCTCGGCCGGCTGGAAGCGGTGGCTCCCCATGTCGTCGGCCTTGACGAAGTCCACGCCCCACGACGCGTACAGCCGCGCGATCGCGTCGTAGTACGCCCGGGCGCCCGGCTTCCCGACGGCGACGCCCCACATGTCCGGGTTCCACGCGCAGCCGTTCGTGGTGTCCGCGACCTCGGCGGCGTGGTGCGGCGTGCCGGGGATCGGCGTGTTCGCCGCGACCGCCTGGCGGGGGATGCCGCGCATGACGTGGATGCCGAACCCGAGGCCGAGCGCGTGCACGTAGTCGGCCAGCGGCCGGAAGCCGGCGCCGTGCGCCGCCGACGGGAACCGGTTCTCCGCGGGGACCAGGCGCCCGTAGGCGTCCATCGCCAGCACGGCGCCCGGGAGGTAGCCGTGGCCGCGGGCGGTGGGCTGGTACCACTGGATGTCCACCACCACGTACCGGTAGCCGTACCGCGCCAGGTCGCGCGCCATCACGTCGGCGTTCGCCTTGACCTGGTCCTCGCGCACGGTGGTGCCGTACGCGTCCCAGCTGTTCCAGCCCATCGGCGGGGTGGCGGCGAGCGGCGCCCGCTGCGCGAACGCCGCCGGCACGGGCCGCAGGCCCGCCAGCGTCGCCGCGACCAGCAGCGCGCGGGCGCGGCCGCGGAGTCTGCGCGGCGCTGAGGCGGGTCGCATCGCGTGACCCGGCGGCTAGACCAGCGGCTCCTGCTGGGTGCTGCAGTGGATCGTGCCGAGTCCGAGCACGAAATCCGTGGAGTGGATGCCGACCACCGTGCGCCCCGGGAACAGCTCGGCCAGGATGCCGAGCGCGACGCGGTCGTTGGGGTCGTTGAACGTGGGCACCAGGACGGCCCCGGTGCCGACGTAGAAGTTGGCGTAGCTGGCGGGCAGCCGCTCCCCGGCGAACACCACCGGCCGCGGCATGGGCAGCGGGACCACCTCGAGCTTGCGGCCGCGGGCGTCGCGCGCGGCGGCGAGCCGCTTGCGGGCCGCGCGCAGCGGCCGGGAGTTGGGGTCGCGGCGGTCGGTCTCCTGCGCCACGACCACGCGCCCGGGCGCGACGAACCGCGCGAAATCGTCCACGTGGCCGCCGGTGTCGTCGCCGGCGATGCCGCTGCCGAGCCAGATCACCTTTTCGGCGCCGAGGTAGTCCCGCAGCACGCGCTCCGTGCCGGCGCGGCCCAGCGCGCGGTTGCGCGCCTGGCGCCCGCTCAGCAGGCACTGCTCGGTCGCGAGCAGGGTGCCCTCGCCGTCGACGTCGATGGCGCCCCCCTCGAGCACGACGCGGCGGCGGGCGACCTCGGGGAAGAAGGCCGGGACGCCGAGCCGCCGCGCGATGCGGCGCCCGGCGGCCTCGTCGGCCTGGTGGTTGGGATAGCGGGCCCAGCCGTTGAACCGCCACTTCACCACCGCCAGCTCGCGCCGGCCGCCGCGGCGCCGCACCAGGCCCAGGGGGAGGAAGTCGCGCGTCCAGGAGCGGTCGGTCCGCACCACCACGAAGTCCACGCGCCGCAGCGACACGCCCGACCGCGACAGCGCCGCCGCGGCGCGGGCGCGCTCGGCGCGGCCGCGCACGATCAGCCGGATGCGCTCCGCGTCCTGGAGGTGGCGCGCCACGTCGGCGATCACCCACGGCACCGCGTCGAACTTGCCGGGCCAGTCGTCGGGCTCGTGCGGCCACGCGAGCCAGGTGGCCGCGTGCGGCTCCCACTCGGCCGGCATGCGCCAGCCGCCGTCGCGCGGCGTCGCCGCGCCCGGAGCGGTGCCGGCGCCGGGCGCCCGCGCGCGGCGGCGCGCCATCAGCGTCCCGCCCCGCCGATGAACCGGGAGGCGATGCCGCCGTACGCGTCGATGCGGCGGTCGCGGAAGAACGGCCAGTTGCGGCGCACGTCCTCGACGCGCGCCAGGTCGAGCGGCACCACCAGCGTCTCTTCGCCCTCGCCGGCCTCGGCCAGCACGACGCCGGACGGATCGGCGACGAACGAGTGGCCCCAGAAGTCGAGCCCGCCGTCGGCGGGCCCCTCGTGCCCCACGCGGTTCACCGCCACGACGAACACGCCGTTGGCGATGGCGTGCGACCGCTGGATCGTCTGCCACGCGGCGAGCTGGGCGGCGCCGAGCTCCGCCTTCTCCTTCGGGTGCCAGCCGATCGCGGTCGGATAGCAGAGAACCTGCGCGCCCTGGAGCGCCACCAGGCGCGCCGCCTCCGGGTACCACTGGTCCCAGCAGATGAGCGGCCCGATCCTCGCGAACGGCGTCGCCACCGTCACGAAGCCGAGGTCGCCCGGCGTGAAGTAGTACTTCTCGTAGTAGAGCGGGTCGTCGGGGATGTGCATCTTGCGGTACAGGCCGAGCGCCTCGCCGCCCGGCCCGTGCACCACCAGGCTGTTGTGGTACACGCCCGCCGCGCGCCGCTCGAAGATCGGCGTCACCACCGTGACCCCGTGCTCCTTCGCCGCCGCGGCGATGGCCTGGCTCGTCGGCCCCTCCACCGGCTCGGCCAGCTCGAAGCGCGCCGGATCCTGGACCTGGCAGAAGTAGGGCGAGGCGAACAGCTCGGGCAGGCAGACGATGCGGGCGCCGCGCTTCGCGGCGTCGGCGACGGCCCGGCGGGCCTTGGCCACGTTGGCCGCCTTGCCCGGGCCCATCGCCATCTGCACCAGGCCGACGGCGACGCTGGTCGAGGTCATGGCGCCGAAGCTAGCGGGGGCGCCGGGCGGGGACTAGGGCGAGCCGCGCGGGGCGGCGGGCCGGACGGAGCGGGACGCCACGACACAGGGGCCGGCGCCGCCGTGGAGGCGGGCCGGCCCCTGAAGCCCGGAACGTCCGCTGCCTACAGCGACTGCTTCGCGATGTCGAGCGTGAAGTGGGTCCCGGCCGTGGTCGTGGCCGTCACGCTGTCGCCGAACACCGAGCCGGTGGCGGTCATCCAGATCGCGGCGAATTTCGCGGTGCCCCCCGGCGCCACGCCCGTGCCGAACAGGTGCGCCTCGAGCGTCCCGCCGTCCGGCACCGTCAGCTCGGTCGAGTAGGTCGCCGACGCGGCGAGCACCCGCACGAACGTCGAGTCCGCGGTGCAGGTGGTCTTGCACTTCCCGCTGCCGGGGCTGTAGTAGATCGAGTCGATGGTGGCGATCGCGGCGGTCGAGTCCAGGCCGTTGGTCTTCAGCAGCACGGCGTGGACCCGGTAGGTGACGTACCAGCTGCCAGGCGAGGTCGATACGTCGCAACTGGCCACGGCGAGCGCGAGGCTCAGTGGGACCAGCCAGAGGTGCTTCTGTAGACGGTGGTGAAGCATGTTCCGACCTCCCATGAGTTGGAGCACGACGCCTCGCGAAGCCGGTCCGGCGGCCGCGCGAGCGGGCGCGGCGAAGGCAGAGGGCGCTCCGGGGCGAGGGACCCGTCTCCCGTTGAACGGCCGCCGCAATTCATACTATCATCTTATCACCGTGTCCATACCCCCCTCGCCGGGCCTGCCCCCGCTTAACCGATGCCTCCACTCCTGATTCTGCTGGCCGGCTTCGCCGTGGTCCTGGGGGGTATCGTCGTGCTCCGCGTGCACGCGTTCCTCGCGCTCGTCGGGGCCGCGATCGTGGTGGCTATCCTGGCGCCCGGCGAGCCGGGGGTCAAGATGACGGTGGTGGCCGAGGGGTACGGGCGGACCGCCGGGCAGCTGGGCGTCATCGTCGCGCTGGCGGCGATCATCGGCGGCGCGATGTCCGGGAGCGGCGCGTCGGACCGGATCGTGCGCGGCTTCCTCGACCTGCTGGGCGAGCGGCGCGGGGCCCTGGCCCTGGGCGCGACGGCGTTCGTGCTGTCGCTGCCGGTGTTCTTCGACACGATCTTCTTCCTGCTGGCCCCGCTGGCGCCGGGCGTGCCGGAGGCCGCCGCGCCCGCGGTGCTGCCTGGCCTGGTGCCCGCGCTGGTGCCGGTGCTGCTCCCGGTCGGGCTGATCTCGTCCAACACCGTCCTCGAGACGCTGAACACCCTCGCCCCCTCCGGCGCGGCGGCGTGGAGCGCGCTGGCCCCGTGGACGGCGACCCTGGGGAACCCGGACGTGGCGCTGTTCCTGGCGGCCTGCTTCGCGCTGCGCCTCTACTGGCGCGCGCAGCGGTCCGGCCGGGCGGGGTTGTCGGCGCTGGTGGAGTCGTCGCTGCTCGGGGCGGGCGCGATCGTCCTCATCGTCGGGGCCGGCGGCGCGTTCGGCGCGACCCTGCAGTCCGCGCGGCTCGGCTCGCTGGTCGCGGGCGCCTTCGGCGGCGGCACCAGGGGCGGCGGCGTCGCCCTGCTGCTGCTGGCGTTCGGCGTGTCGGTGGTGATCCGGACCGCGCAGGGCTCGGCGACGGTGGCGATGATCACCACCGCCGGCATGGTCGCGGCGATGATCCGCGGCGTGCCGCTGCCGTTCCATCCGGTGTACGCCGCGACCGCCATCGCCGGCGGCTCGCTGGTGGGCTCGTGGATGAACGACGCGGGCTTCTGGGTGTTCAGCCGCGCCGGCGGCGTCGGCGAGGCCGAGACCCTGCGGTCGTGGACGCCGCTCTCAGCGGTGGTCGGCACCGCCGCGCTGGCGACGACGCTGCTGCTGGCGCTGCTGGTCCCGCTGCGCTAGGCCGCCGGCCGCACGTCGTCCTTCGTCAGCTCGCCGTTCACCCGCCGCCAGATCCCGAGGACGTTGCGGTTGCGGAGCGCGGCCGGCAGCGCCGGGTCGGGGAAGTCCTGGTAGCAGACCGGCCGCAGGAACCGGGCGATGGACGCGGTGCCCACCGAGGTGGACCGCGGGTCGGTGGTGGCCGGGTACGGTCCGCCGTGCTGCATCGCGTGGCCCACCTCGACCCCGGTCGGGTAGCCGTTGAAGATCAGGCGGCCCGCCTTGCGCCGCAGCACGTCCACCAGCGCGGCGTGGGTCGCGAGCTCCTCCGGCGTTCCGTGGATCGAGGCCGTGAGCTGGCCCTCGAGCGACTCCGCCACCCTGGTCAGCTCCGCGACGTTGCGCGCCTCGACCACGAGCGAGGCCGGCCCGAAGATCTCCTCCTGCCACTCCGCGTCGCTGGTGAACCGCGCGGCGTAGGTCCCGAGCAGCGCGGCGCCCGCACGCGCCGCCGTGGGCGGGGTCGCCGGCACGGTGAGCACCAGCGCGCCGCGGCCGCGGGCCCGCTCGAGTCCCGCGGCGTACGCCTCGCCGAGCCGCGCGTGCAGCATCGCGCCCGGCGCCATCGCGCCGAGCCGCTCGGCCAGGCCGCGCCGCAGCCGGTCGAGTCCCTCGCCGCGCACGCCCACGACGACGCCCGGGTTGGTGCAGTACTGGCCGACGCCGAGCGTGATGGACTGCGCGAGTCCCTCGGCGATCGCGTCGCACCGCTCGGCCAGGGCCGCCGGCAGGAGGAAGACCGGGTTCACGCTCCCCATCTCGGCGTACACCGGGATCGGCACCGGGCGCGCGGCGGCCTCGTCGAGCAGCGCGCGGCCGCCCTTGCGCGAGCCGGTGAACGCCACGGCCCGGGTCAGGGGATGGCGCGCCAGGGCGAGGCCCGGCTCGTGCGACCAGCCGTGCACGAGCGAAAAGATGTGGGGCTCGAGGCGGGCGCCGCGCGCCGCCCGCCCGACGGCGCGGGCCGCCAGCTCGGAGGTGCCCGGGTGCGCCGGGTGCGCCTTGCACACCACCGGGCAGCCCGCCGCCAGCGCCGCCGCGGTGTCGCCCCCCGCGACCGAGAAGGCGAACGGGAAGTTGCTCGCGGCGAACACGGCGACCGGCCCCAGCGGGACGAGCATCCGCCGGATGTCCGGCCTGGGGACCGGCGCGCGCGCCGGATCGCCCGGGTCGATGCGCGCCTCGACCCACGATCCCTCGTCGAGGAGCGAGGCGAACAGCCGCAGCTGGCTCACCGTCCGGGCGCGCTCGCTCTCGAGCCGGGCCGGGGGCAGCGCGGTCTCCGCGTGCGCGCGGTCGAGCAGATCTTGCCCGAGCGCCTCGATCTCTTCGGCGATGCCGCGGAGAAAGCCGGCCCGCACCTCCGGCGGCGTCGCCGCGTAGGCCGGGAACACGGCCTGGGTGCCGCGGAGCGCACGGTCCACGGTGGGGCCGTCGGCCTCGCGGAACGGCGGCTCCAGCTCCGCCCCGGTCGCGGGGTTCACCGCGCGGAAGGTCGCGCCCTCGCCCTTCACCGGCTCGTCGCCGACGAGGTTCTCGCCCGTCAGGTCCATCGCTCCTCCTTGCCGCACACCTTACACGCGCGCCGGACGGACGCAAGCCGCAACTGGCGGTTCCGCCCCGGCCGCCGCAAGGTTGTCGTATGAACGCGCCGACCGACGGTCCGCTCCCGCCCTCGCCGCCGCGGCTCGAGGACGTCCTCGGAACGGCCGACGCCGTGTCCGCCGGCCGGCTGGCCGGCGAGGGTCCCGCCGGCCGCCTGCCCTTCACGCCGGCGATGCTCCGCGACCGGCCGAGCGGGGATCTGTTCGGGCTGACGCAGGACGTCGGCATGGGATGGAGCCCGTCCGGGCTGTCGGGCCCCGAGGTCGTGATCGTGAGCACGCTCGGCGGCCTGCGGGGCGACGACGGCCGCCCGGTGGCGCTCGGCTACCACACCGGGCACTGGGAGATCGGCCTGCTGGTGCGCGAGGCGGCGCTCGCGCTGCGCGAGCGGGGCGCGATCCCGTTCGCCGTGTACTGCAGCGATCCGTGCGACGGCCGCACCCAGGGCACGCCCGGGATGTTCGACAGCCTCGCCTACCGCAACGACGCGGCGATCGTGATGCGCCGGCTGATCCGCTCGCTGCCCACCGCGGCGGCGGTGCTCGGCGTCGCGACCTGCGACAAGGGCCTGCCCGCCACGATGCTCGCGCTCGCGGGCTCGCGGCACCTCCCCGGCGTCGTCGTGCCCGGCGGCGTCACGCTCCCGGCGGCCGGCGCCGAGGACGCGGGGCAGGTGCAGAGTCTCGGCGCGCGCTTCTCGCACGACCTCGTGAGCCTCGACTACGCCGCCGAGATGGGGTGCCGCGCCTGCGGCTCGCCGGGCGGCGGCTGCCAGTTCCTCGGCACCGCGGCCACGTCGCAGGTGGTGGCGGAGGCGCTGGGGCTCGCGGTGCCGCACGCGGCGCTCGCGCCCTCGGGCGAGCCCGCGTGGCTGGAGCTGGCGCGGCGCTCGGCGCTGGCGCTGCTGCGGCTGCGCGCGCTCGCGATCCCGGTCGCGCGCATCCTCTCGCCCCGCGCGCTCGAGAACGCGATGCTGGTGCATGCCGCGTTCGGCGGCTCCACCAACCTGCTGCTGCACGTCCCGGCCATCGCGCACGCGGCGGGCCTGGTGCCGCCGACCGTCCGGGACTGGAGCCGCGTGAACCGCGCCACGCCGCGGCTGGTGGACTGCCTGCCCAACGGGCCGCGCAACCACCCGACCGTGCAGGCGTTCATGGCCGGCGGCGTGCCCGAGGTGATGCTGCACCTCCGGAAGATGGGGCTGCTCCACGGCGACGTGCTCACCGCGACCGGCGGGACGCTGGACGCGACGCTCGACTGGTGGGAGGCGAGCGAGCGGCGGCGCGCCGCGCGGTCGCGGCTGGCGGCGGCCGGCGTCGCGCCCGACGACGTGATCATGGGCCCGGACGCGGCGCGCCGCGCGGGGCTCGCCAGCACCGTGGTCTTTCCGGTCGGCAACCTGGCGCCCGAGGGCTCGGTCATCAAGGCGACCGCGATCGACCCGTCGGTCGTGGGCAAGGACGGCGTGTTCCGCCACCGCGGGCCGGCGCGCGTGTTCGCCGACGAGCGGGAGGCGATCCGCGCGATCAAGGGGCAGAACGGGCAGCCGGTCCGGCCGGGCGACGTGGTGGTCCTGATCGGGAACGGCCCGTCGGGCACCGGGATGCAGGAGACCGCGCAGATCACATTCGCCCTGCGGTACCTGCCGTGGGGCAAGCACGTGGCGCTGGTCACCGACGGCCGGTTCTCCGGCGTCTCGACCGGCGCGTGCGTGGGCCACGTCGGCCCCGAGGCGCTGGTCGGCGGCCCGCTCGGGCGGGTGCGCGACGGCGACGTGATCGAGATCGTCATCGACCGCGACGCGCTCACCGGATCGGTCGACCTGATCGGCGCGGCGGGCAAGGCGTTGCCGCCGGAGCGGTGCGCGGCGCTGCTCGCCGGGCGGGAGCCGCACCCGGATCTCCGGGTGCATCCCGGGCTGCCCGACGACACGCGGCTGTGGGCGGCGCTGCAGCGCGCGAGCGGGGGCACCTGGGCGGGCTGCGTGTTCGACGTGGACCGGATCGTGGAGCTGCTGGAGGCGGGCGCGCGCGGGGCGCCCGACGGCGGGACGGGTGGCGCCGCCCGCGGCGCCCGGCGGCGGCCGCGGCGGGCGAAGAAGAGGGCGCGCCCGAAGCGCCGCACGCGGGGGGGCAGGTGAGCGAGCCGCTCCGGCTGTTCCGCACCGCCGGCGGCCCGGTCGCGGAGCAGGGCGGCGCCTTCGTGCGGGTCGGCGGTGGCTGGGACGAGCTGGTGAACCGTCCCGCGCTCGCCGCCCGGCTGCGCGCCGCCGTGGCGCGCGGCCCGTCGGCGCCGCGGCTCGAGGAGCCGGCCCTCGCTCCGGCGGAGGGCCAGGAGATCTGGGGCGCCGGCGTCACCTACGACCGGAGCCGCGCGGCGCGGCTCGAGGAATCGGGGAAGGCGGGCGGCGCCTCGTTCTACGACCGCGTGTACGAGGCGGAGCGCCCGGAGCTGTTCTTCAAGTGCGCGGGCTGGCGCGCCCGCGGCCCCGGGCAGCCGGTGCGGATCCGCCGCGACGCGCGGTGGAGCGTGCCGGAGCCGGAGCTGGCGCTGGTCGCCAACGCCCGCGGCGAGATCGTGGGCTGGACCATCGGCGACGACCTCAGCGCGCGCGACATCGAAGCCGAGAACCCGCTCTACCTTCCGCAGGCGAAGATCTGGGACGGCGCCTGCGCGCTCGGCCCCGCGATCCTGGTCCGGGACGAGCCGCTGCCGCGCGACACGCCCATCGGGCTCGCCGTCGCGCGGTCGGGCGCCGCCGTGTTCGAGGGCGGCACGACGCTGGCGAGGATGCGCCGCGCCCCGGAGCAGCTGGTGGCGTACCTGTTCCGGGAGACGAGCTTCCCCGCCGGGTGCGTGCTCCTCACCGGCACCGGGATCGTCCCGCCGAACGACTTCGCCCTGCGCGCCGGCGACCAGATCGAGATCCGCGTTCCGGCCATCGGCACGCTGCGCAACGCGGTGGAGTGACCATGGTCCGGATCCTGAGGCCCGTCCTGGCCGTCGCGCTGGCGGCGCTGCCGGCCGCCGGCGCGGCGCAGCAGCTCCCCGTCGCCGCGACGGGCGCCTACCGCAACCTGTTCCGCGAGATCGGCCGGACCGACTCGGAGATCGACGCCAAGGTGAACGGCGCGATCCACGACTTCTTCTTCGGCGACTCGACCATCCGCAACTACGACACCCTCGGTGCCGACGAGGCCTACATCCTCGACAGCGGCAACGGCGACGTGCGCTCGGAGGGGATGTCGTACGGGATGATGCTCGCGGTGCAGGCGGACCTGCGGCCGCAGTTCGACCGGCTGTGGAACTTCGCCCGCCGCCGGATGCGCAACCCGGCCGGCGACCTCGCCGGCTACTTCGCGTGGGAGGCGAACCCCGACGGCACCATCCGCGACCACGGGCCGGCGCCCGACGGCGAGCAGTACTTCGCGATGGCGCTGTTCTTCGCCTGGAAGCGCTGGGGCGATACGACGTACCGGGCCGCGGCCGACGACATCCTCGACCACATGCTGCACCAGGACCGCTGGGCCGAGCGCGCCTCCGGCGTGGGACCGATGTTCGACCCGGCCACCAGGCTGGTGGTGTTCGTGCCGCGCGGCCCCGGTGCCGGGTTCACCGATCCGTCGTACCACCTGCCGGCGTTCTACGAGCTGTTCGCGCGGTGGGCCGCGCGCGACAACGACGCCTGGCGGGAGATCGCCCGCGCCAGCCGCGCCTTCCTGCGCACCGCCGCGGCGCGCGGGACGGGCCTGTTTCCCGACTACGCGCG
>DASPTN010000067.1:0-2632 GCA_035623395.1 Gemmatimonadales bacterium
AGCCCCGGTGTCGGTCTCGGTGGCGACCACCGAGGACCTGGAGCGGCGGGCCACCGTGGGGGTGGACGAGGCGGTCGCCCTGGTGCCCGGCGTGCAGATCCTCGACGGCCAGATCGGCATCCGCGGCTCCTCGGGCTACGCGCGCGGCCTGGGCAGCCGAGTGCTGCTGCTGGTGGACGGCGTCCCCGCCAACGAGGGCGACCGTGACGGCATCGACTGGGACCTCCTGCCGGTCACCAGCATCGAGCGCGTCGAGGTGATGAAGGGCACGGGCAGCGCGCTCTACGGCTCCTCGGCGCTGGGCGGGGTGGTGAACGTGATCACCCGCGACATCCCTGACGCGCCGCGGATCGGCCTGCGGCTCCTCGGCGGCGGGTACGCGGACCCGCCCGACGCCGTGTGGCGGTGGCGAACCACGCCGGCCCTGTTCGGCGGCGCCGACCTGAGCCTGTCGCGCCGGGTCGGCCCGGTGAAGGTGCTGCTCTCGGGCGGGGTGCTCGGCGACGGCGGCTACCGGGAGAACAACGACGACGGCCGGATCCACGCGCTGGCCAAGCTGGTCCTGGCGCCGGACCCCCAGCTCCAGGCGACGCTCGAGGGCTCGGTGGCGCGCGACGACCACGGCCAGGTCCTGTTCTGGTGCGAGGAAGGACAGTGCGCCGACCGCGGCCAGGCCTACCAGCCGTTCCGCGTGGACTCGACCACGCTCGGCGACCGGACGCGCTCCGACAAGATCCTGGTGCTGGCGACGGCGCGGAGCGCGCTCAGCCCGGCGCTGGCGCTGCGCGGGCGGCTGTCCTGGTACCGCACCTACTTCCTCGACACCGACCGCACGTCCACCGCCGACTCGCAGTCGGCGATGGCCGACCGGGTCGGGGGCGAGGTGGGCGTCGAGTGGCATCCGGCCGAGGGGCGGGTCATCGACGCGGGGGCGGAGGTCGCGTACTCGACCGTCACCAGCGACCTGTTCGGCGACCACAGCGAGACCGACCTCGCCTGGTACGCCGAGGACGAGACCGACGCCGGCCACGGCGCGCGCGTGACCCTGGGGGCGCGCATCGACGCGATCGCCGTGGACGGCGTCGCGTGGAACGCGGTCGCCAGCCCGCGGGTCGCGGCCACCTGGCTGTGGTCGCCGCTCCAGCTCCGCGCCAGCCTGGGGCGCGGGTTCCGCGCGCCGTCGCTCGCCGAGCGGTTCACGTCGACGGCGGCGCAGGGCATCCAGGTGATTCCCAACCCCGACCTCGCGAACGAGACCTCGTGGTCGGGGGAGCTCGGCGCCGCGGCACCGGTCGCGCGGCACTTCCAGGTGGACGCCGCGGTGTTCTGGGGCGAGTACCAGAATCTCATCGAGCCGGAGCTGGTGACCGGCGGCACGGAGATCCAGTTCACCAACGTGACCCGGGCGCGGGTGCGCGGGCTGGATCTCACCGCGCGGGCCGCGGACCTGGTGCAGGGTCACCTGACGGCCTCCCTGGCCTGGACGTGGCTCGACGCCCGCGACCTCACGGCCGATCAGCCGCTCGCCTTCCGCCCGCGGCATCTCGCGACCCTCAGCGCCGATTGGGCGACGGAGCTGGGCGGCGCCGGGAGCGTCACCGCCGGATTCGACGCGCACTTCGCGAGCAGTCCGGCCCGGGTGGAGATCTTCGAGAGCGACCGCCGGGTGCCGCAGCGCACGGTCGACCTCCGGGCCGTGTGGCGCCGGAACCGCGTCGCGCTCGTCGCCAAGGTCGCGAACGTGTTCGATTACATCTACACGCTCGTGCCCCGGACGCTGGAGCCGCCGCGGACCTACTCGCTGGCGCTCACGGTGGAGCAGTGAGCAGCCGGTACGTCGCGCGCAGGGGGCGGCCGCGCGGAGGCCGCACGTTGACAGGGAGCCGCACACCGCTGTTGACTTGGCAGCGCGGACTGCCGGTCGTGCGCGCGCCGGCGCAGGGCCGCGCGCCGGCGTTCGCGCCGGCTGTCCCGGGACGGAGGGTCTCGGTCTGACGGATGCGCTGTCGGTCCTGGACGAGTTGACCCGGTTCACCCGGGGCCTCAGCGGCGCCGCCCGCCGGGAGTCGGTCGCCGAGCGTGCCGCCGACCTGTTGGAGCGCCTGTTCGATCCGGCGGCGCTCGCCGTCTTCTTCCCCGCCCTCGACGACCCGACGAGCATGGTGCCGGTGGCGCTGCGCGGGCAGCCGGCGCCGGCCGAGGACGACCCGTTCCTCGCCAAGCTGCGCCACACCGGCAAGGTGCTGCGGACGGTGACCCCGGCACGGCTCGGTGCGCCGCTCGAGGCGGCAGGCCACACCATGGGCCTGCTGGCGGTGTGGGGCAAGCGGCCGCGCGCCTACGAAGCGGAGATGGAGCCGGTCATCGCCGCGACGGCCGCCCAGGTCGTGCTCGCGCTCCAGAACACGCAGCTGTTCTCCCTCCTGTCCGTCGGCAAGCGGGAGTGGGAGGAGATGGCGGACGCGATCGGCCACGCCATCTGCATCGTGGACGGGCGCGGCCGGGTGCGCCGGGCGAACCGCTCCTTCGCCGCCCTGGCCGCCACCCCCGTGACGGCGCTCCCGGGCCGGCCCTGGTCGGCGCTGCTGCCGGCGGTGTGGATCGAGCCGGTGCGCGCCGCGCTCGCCGTGCC
>DASPTN010000068.1:0-3918 GCA_035623395.1 Gemmatimonadales bacterium
TGGGCGAGCGCCGCGTTCGAGATCGGCGACGCGCACGCGGCGCTCGCCCACGGCGTCGCGCGCTTCGCCTCGGCCTGCGCCCTCGCCGAGCTGGCGCTCAAGGCGGCGCCCGCCGAGCCGCACGCCGGCGTGTTCGCCGCGGTGGCCGGCGGCCTCTCGGCCCTGGCCGCGGCGCCCGAGGGCGACCTCGAGGCCACGGCGCTCGCCGCCTGCTGGGCCTTGGTCGTGGCGCTCGGCTTCTCGCCCTCGCTGGACCGCTGCGTCAGCTGCGGCGTGCCGGTGGAGGGCGCCGTGCACTTCTCGGCCGCGGCGGGCGGCGCGCTGTGCGCCTCGCACCGGAGCGGCGCCGGCGGCGTGACGAAGCTCGTCCACGCCGACCGCGACGCGCTGGCGGCGCTGGTGGCCGGCCTGCTGCCCGACCCGCCGCTCGACGCGCGGCACGCCGCCTCGCACCGCCGGCTGCTCCTCTCCTTCATCCGCTACCACCTGGCCGAGGATCGGCCGCTGCCGGCCATGGCGTTCTGGGACCAGTCCGAGTGGACCGCCACCTCGTCATAGGCACCGCGGGTCACATCGACCACGGCAAGACCGCGCTGGTGCGGGCGCTGACCGGCGTGGACACCGACCGCCTCGAGGAGGAGAAGCGGCGCGGCATCACGATCGACCTCGGCTTCGCGCCGCTGCCGCTCGGCGACGTGGAGGCGAGCGTGGTCGACGTGCCGGGCCACGAGGGCTTCGTCAGGAACATGGTGGCGGGCGCCACCGGCGTGGACCTCGCGCTGCTGGTGGTGGCGGCGGACGAAGGCGTGATGCCGCAGACCACCGAGCACCTGGCCATTCTCCGCTTCCTCGGCGTGACCCGCGGCGTCGTCGCGCTCACCAAGACGGATCTCGCGCCCGACGCGGCGTGGCGTGCCCTGGTGGCCGACGAGATCCGCGAGAAGATCGCCGCCGCCTTCGGCGCCGACTGGCCCGTGGTCGAGGTCTCGGCCGTGACCGGCGCCGGCCTCGACGCGCTCCGGGCCGCGCTCGCCGCCGAGGGCCGCGCGATCGGCGCGCGGCCGGCCGCGGACCGGTTCCGGATGCCGGTGGACCGCGCGTTCGCCCTGCCGGGCGCGGGCACCATCGTGACCGGGACCGTGTGGAGCGGCACCGCGGCCGAGGGCGACCGCCTGGTGCTGCTGCCCTCGGGGCTCGAGGCGCGCGTCCGCAGCATCGAGGCGCACGGCCGAGCGGCGGCGCGCGCGGTGCCGGGACGCCGCACCGCGCTCGCCCTGGTGGGCCCGCCGCACGAGAAGGTGGCGCGCGGCGAAGTGGCCGTCTCGGGCGAGGGCTGGCGCGCGAGCCGCGCGATGGACGTGATCCTCGTGCTGCTGCCCCAGGCGGCGGCGAAGCTGAAGCCGCGGCTGCGCGTGCGGGTGAACCACGGCACCGCGGAGGTGCTGGCGCGCGTCGCGCCGGCGAGCGGCGCCGGCGACGATCCGGCGGGCGGCGCGGTGCCCGCCGACCCGGCGGCCGGCGTGCCGGCGCGGCTGCGGCTCGAGGCGCCACTGGTGGCGCGCGCCGGCGACCGGTTCGTGGTGCGCTCCTACTCGCCCGTCACCACCATCGGCGGCGGCGTCGTCGTGGATCCGTGGGCCGACGACCGCGCCCTGGCGCGCGCCCGCGGCGAGTTCCCGTCGCCGCCGGCGGGCGACGCCGCGCTGCTCGTGCTGCTCGTCTCGCGGCGCGCGGGTCACGGCCTCCTCAGGACCGAGCTCGAGGTCGCCGCCGGAATGGACGGCGCGCGGCTCGCCGCGGCGCTCGCCACGGCCCTGGACGGCGGCCTGGTCGAGTCCGACGGCCGGCTGTTCGCGGCCGCCGACGTGGCCGACCTCACCGAGCGGCTCGCCGGCGCCCTCGAGCGCTTCCACGCGGAGCGTCCGCTCGAGGCCGGGATGCCGGCGCAGTCGTGGCGCGCGGCGGCCGGCACCGCGCCCGCCGCGCTGGTGGACCTGGCCGAGCGGCACCTGGCGGACCTGCAGCTGGTGACGCGCGACGGCGCGCTGGTGCGGCGCGCCACCTGGGCGCCCCGGCTCGGCGACGCGGCGGCGCGGCTCCACGCCGAGCTGCTGCGCGAGCTGAAGGACGCCGACGCCGAGCCGCCGTCCGTGCCCGAGCTCGCCGCCCGGCACCCGGGGGCCGACGTCGCCGGGCTGCTCCGGCTCATGGCCAGGGAAGGGGCCGTGGTCCCGGTGGGCAAGGACCGGTACTACGAGACCGCCGCCCTGGAGCGGGAGAAGGACCGGATCGTGAGCGCGGTCACCGAGCTGGACCCGGCGACGCCGGCGGCCATCCGCGACCGGCTCGGCCGCTCGCGGAAGTGGTTGATCCCGCTCCTGGAATGGTGTGACGCGCAAGGAATTACGGTCAGGAAGGGCGATGGCCGGGTGCCGGGAAAGCGGCCTGGCGCTTGACGTCTTCGTTGCCCGCCCGTAACATAGACGGTGAAACGCGGTACTACGTCCCCTCTCGACAGGAGCAGTCGCCTAGGACCCTTTTTCGTTAGGATTGGAGTGTCAGGGATGCGGTGCTACGCGGTAGCGTGGCTCGTGGTAGGACTGGCCCTGGCCACTCCGTCGCTGGCAAGAGCGCAGGACAGCACGCGGCGAGGCGGTCAGGTCGAGCTGCTTCAAAATTATCCGAACCCGTTTAATCCGACGACAACGATCCCGTTTCGTCTAAGCGCAGCTTTGTTCGCCAACGGGCATCGCCCCGTCGTCAGTCTCCGGATCTACAACATCCTGGCACAGTTGGTCGCGATCCCGACCCTGCAGGGCTCGGGTCAGCCGTTGAGCGGCATTCCGCTGGATTGCCTGGATCAGTCCGGAGGGTACTGCAACTTCTCTGCGTACTGGGATGGCAACTACCTCAACACGGGTCGGGAAGCAGCGTCGGGCATCTACGTCTACCAGCTCGTGGTGGACGGAGTCCGCCAATCGCGGAAGATGGTGGTGACGAAGTGAGGTAGGGCGTTCGCCCGGACGAGCGAGATGCGCGCCGGCCCAGGTGGCCGGCGCGCTGCGTTTGGGGGCGTTCTGGCGGCCGTTCCGTGCTCTGCCTTTCTGCCCACCTGGGTCCTTGCCTTTCGATGCCGCTCTGGCAGATTCCCGGCCAGTGAGGCATGCGCGGTGAGGCACGTGCCTTGCCATTCCAGGTGGCGATATGCCGAACTACGAGAAGC
The DNA here is from genome assembly GCA_035623395.1 of Gemmatimonadales bacterium. Taxonomy (GTDB): domain Bacteria; phylum Gemmatimonadota; class Gemmatimonadetes; order Gemmatimonadales; family JACORV01; genus Fen-1245. The sequence continues at coordinate 3,224 of DASPTN010000068.1, forward strand.
TCACGATCAAGAGCGCCGAGGCGCTCGAGGCGGCGCGCGCCGAGGCGCGGCGCCGCGGCAATCCGGTCGTCAACGACGCGCACCTGCTGGCCGCGCTCCTGGACCAGGACGAGGGGGTCGTCGCGCCGCTGGTGAACAAGGTGGGCGTGAACGTGGCGCGCCTGAAGGATGAAGTCGCGCGCGAGCTGGACCGCTTCCCGAAGCAGTCGGGCGGCGGCGAGCCGCAGTTCTCGCGCGAGCTGGTGGGCGCGCTCGACCGCGCCGAGCAGGAGGCGAAGAAGCTCGGCGACGACTTCACGTCCACCGAGCACCTGCTGCTCGCGCTCGCGCAGACGAAAGGCACCACCGCGCACGAGCTGTTCAGCGCCGCGGGCGTCAAGCGGGACGACCTGATGGAAGCGCTCAAGGCGGTGCGCGGCGCGCACCAGGTCACCGATCAGCACCCCGAGGGCCAGTACCAGGCGCTGGAGCGCTTCACCCGCGACCTCACCGAGCAGGCGCGCGCGGCCAAGCTCGACCCGGTCATCGGCCGGGACGAGGAGATCCGCCGCGTCATCCAGGTGCTCTCGCGCCGCACCAAGAACAACCCGGTGCTGATCGGCGAGCCGGGCGTGGGCAAGACCGCGATCGTCGAGGGGCTGGCGCAGCGCATCGTGAACGGCGACGTGCCCGAGTCGCTCCGCAACAAGCGCGTG
>DASPTN010000069.1:0-10000 GCA_035623395.1 Gemmatimonadales bacterium
CTGGTGCCGCAGACGTTCGACGCGTCGGCCGACGACGGTGCCAACTACGGCTCGCTGGGCGGCAGCTGGGCCGGCCACGAGCTCACCCACGGCTTCGACGACGAGGGCCGGCACTACGACGCCGCCGGCAACCTGCGGGACTGGTGGACGGCGCCGGACTCGGTGCACTTCAACCAGCAGGCCGACGTCGTCGCGCGGCAGTTCGACGGCTATCTGCAGGTGGACACGTTCCACGTGAACGGGAAGCTCACCCTGGGCGAGAACATCGCCGACTTCGGCGGCCTCCTCACGGGCTACGACGCCCTGGAGCAGGCCCTGAAGCGCGACGGGCGCCCCGGCCTCATCGACGGCTACACGCCGGAGCAGCGCTTCTTCATCTCGTACGCGCAGAGCTGGCGGGTGCACAACCGGCCCGAGCGGCTCCGCACCAGGGTCACGGTGGATCCGCACGCGCCGGAGCAGTGGCGCGTCGACGGCCCGCTGTCCGACATCCCCGCGTTCGCCGAGGCGTTCGGCTGCAGGCCCGGCGACCCCATGGTCCGGACGGGCGACAGCATCCCGCACATCTGGTAGGCCGCCCCGGAGACGACGACACCCCGTCGCGGGACGACCGCGACGGGGTGTTTCGTCCGCTGGCGGACGCGGGCGCTAGTGCATCCGCGCGTACTTGGCTTCGAGCTGCTCGTGCGTCTCGGCGTGATCGGGGTCGTGGATGATGCAGTTGTCCACCGGGCACACCTCGACGCACTTCGGGTTGTCGTAGTGGCCCACGCACTCGGTGCACTTCTCGACATCGATCACGTAGATCGGATCGGCCTGGCTGATGGCCTCGTTGGGGCACTCCGGCTCGCAGGCACCGCAGTTGATGCACTCTTCGATGATCTTCATCGCCATGGGAGGCTTCTCCGTCACTGAGGGTCACGTACCGGGCCACGACGCGGCCCGCCAGCTGGCCGGGACCGCCCCCGTACCGAATGGGGAGTACCGCAAAAAGGATGCGAGACGACGCCTCCGGCGCCTGCCGGCATCGGGAAGACCGCAGCGGCCAGCCGCGAGAACGAGTCTCAGGCGCAGGCCGTCCACCGGACCCCGTTGCCAGCAAAGCGCTTGCGGCCCCGGCGCCGGGCAGGTGATGTTAGTCCCACTGCCGTGAGCATCCCAACGTCGCCGGGCGTCTGCAAGCAATGCGGTGCAGCCCTCCTTCCTGGCGCCGCCTTCTGCCTCAAGTGCGGGGCGCCGACCGGCGTGCCCCCCACCCCGGAGCCGGAGGGCGACACTCTCGGGCGGCTCCAGGCCGCGCTCAAGGACCGCTACCGGATCGAGCGGCAGCTCGGCGCCGGCGGCATGGCGACGGTGTTCCTCGCCCACGACCTCCGGCACGAGCGCGACGTCGCCATCAAGGTGCTGCACCCCGAGCTGGCGGCGTCGATGGGCGCCGAGCGGTTCGAGCGCGAGATCAAGCTCGCCGCCAAGCTCAACCACCCGCACATCCTCGGCCTGTTCGACTCCGGCGAAGCCGACAACCTCTTCTACTACGTCATGCCGTTCGTCCAGGGCGAATCGCTGCGCGACCGGATCACGCGCGAATCGATGCTCCCGGTCGACGACGCGCTGCAGATCACCTACGAGGTCGCCGACGCGCTCGGCGCCGCCCACGCGCTCGGCATCGTCCACCGGGACATCAAGCCCGAGAACATCCTGCTCTCGGGCGGCCACGCCCTGGTGGCCGACTTCGGCGTCGCGCGCGCGGCGTCGGAGGCGGGCGAGAAGCTGACCCAGACCGGCATGGCCGTCGGCACGCCGACCTACATGAGCCCCGAGCAGGCGATGGGCGAGACCGTCGGCCCCACGTCGGATCTGTACGCGCTCGGCTGCGTCGCCTACGAGATGCTCACGGGTCAGCCTCCGTTCACCGGCGCCAACGCGCGGGCGATCATGGCGCGTCACACCATGGAGGCGGTGCCGAGCATCCGGCTGGTGCGCGATGCCGTGCCGGAGGAAGTGGAGGAGGCGATCCTCGCGGTGCTCGCGAAGGTGCCCGCCGACCGGCCGCAGACCTCGGGGGAATTCCTCGCGCTGCTGGCGGCGCCGACGGGCACCGGCGTCACCCGGCGGCTGGGCAGCCGGATCACGACCGCGCGGCGCACCGCGGCGGTGACGCGGCGCCCGCCCGTCTGGCGGCGGCCGCTGGCCTGGGCGGTCGCGGCGGCCGTGCTCGTCGTGGCGGCGGGCGGCGCCCTGCTCCTGCGGCACCGTGGTGCGCCGGCGGCTCGCGCGACCGGCGCGCTGGATCCCCATCACATCGCGGTCCTGTACTTCCGGGACCAGAGCGGCGGCCAGCTGGGCTACGTGGTGGACGGCCTCACGGAGGGACTCATCCGCGCGCTCCGCGAGGTGCCGGCGCTCTCCGTGGTCTCGGCGACCGGCGTCGAGCCGTACCGCCGCTCGGACCTGCCCCGCGACAGCATCGCGCGGGCGCTGAGCGTCGGGACCCTCGTCCTCGGCGACCTGGAGCGCAACGACGACCGGCTGCGGGTCACGCTCCGCCTGATCGACGGCGCGAGCGGCGCGGACTTCGAGCGCACCAGCTTCGAGCAGCCGGCGAAGAACCTCGTCACGATCGGCGACACGCTGGCCTCGCAGGCGGCCCTGCTGATCCGCCGGCGCCTCGGCGAGGAGATCGCGATGCGCCAGATCCGCAACGAGGCCCGCGATCCCGATGCCTGGTCGCTGTACCAGCAAGCGGCGCGACTGAGGAAGGACGGTTCGGCCGCCGACGACTCGACCACGCTGGCCCGCGACTTCGCGGCGGCCGACTCGATGCTGGCCCAGGCCTCGAAGGCCGATCCCAAGTGGACCGACCCGCCCGTGCTGCGCGGCCAGCTCGCCTACCTCAGGTCGCGGCGGTACGGCGGCGACCCGCAGGCCGCGGACCGGTGGATCCGCGCCGGCCTCGCTCACGCCGACGAGGCGCTCGCGATCGACCGCGACGATCCCGACGCGCTCGAGCTCAGGGGCGACCTCCGCTACTGGCGCTGGCTGCTCAACCTCGAGGGCAACCCCGACAGCGCCCGCCAGCTCCTGGAGGCGGCGAAGGGGGACCTCGAGACCGCCGTCAAGCTGAATCGCCACCAGGCCGGGGCCTACGCGACCCTGTCCCACCTCTACTACAACAGCCCGAACAGCAGCCTGGTGGACGTGAACCTCGCCGCGCGCCGCGCGCTCGAGGAGGACGCCTTCCTCGACAACGCCGACGTGATCCTCAGCCGGCTGTTCTTCTCCTCATACGACCTCGGGCAGTTCCCCGACGCCGAGCACTGGTGCACCGAGGGCCGGCGGCGCTTTCCGGCGGACTTCCACTTCACCGAATGCCGCCTCTGGATGATGACCACCCGCCAGGACTCGGCGGACCCGCACCTCGCCTGGCGGCTGCGCGACTCGGTCGTGGCCCTGAGCCCGCCCGGCGGGAGGGCGTACGCCGGGCTGTACGAGCAGGCGATCGTGGGCTGGATCCTGGCGCGTGCCGGGGCCGCGGACAGCGCGCGACACCTGTTGCAGCGCACGGTGGCCGATGCCGTGACCGACCCGGCTCGGGACGTCGCCTACGTGAAGTCGATGGCATACGCGTACCTGGGGGACAAGGGGCCCGCGATCGACCAGCTCAAGCTGTACCTGTCCTTCAACCCCAGCAGGCGACAGGGCTTAGCCCAGGATCCGGGGTGGCAGCTCGCCTCCCTGGCGAACGATCCGGCCTTCCGGGCGGCGGTCGCCGCCGCACGATAGGCGCCCCGCGCGAGGCGCGGGGTTGGCGGGCCCAGGTCTTGCTGCGATATTTCCGGGACTCAGTCTCATCCGATAGTAAGCAATAACCCAGATCCAGCGCCGCAGGGTGCCTGCGGCGCGTGGTGTACCCAACCGGAGACGTGGCATGCGCCGCACCCCCCTAGGCGTTCTGCTGTGCGCTACCGTCCTGCTCGCGTCGTGCGGTGAGCAGGCCACCAGGAGCCTCGCACCCAGCGTCCCGGCGGCCGCATTGCCCGGGGCGCGGGCGGACGCCATCGCGACGGCCACGTGCCCGACGGCGCGCTCCCTCGCCGCGGACGTCGTGGCGCTGTTCGCCACGAACGACAGGGTCGCGGCGGCGGCGAGTCTCAGCGCCGCGATGGTCGTGGTCGGGACGACTCCGGTGCTGCACTCGCCCGTGGCCCAGAAGTTCGTGCTTGGCTTCATCTCGTTCGTGCTGAAGAAGTACTGGGCCGGCCAGCTGAACGGGGGGTTCTCCTCCACCACGCAGCAGGAAGTGGTGAACCTGGTCAACGGCCTGCTGTGCTGGGTCGGCCTGCCGCAGAACTTCACGCTCGCCAGCCTGAGCAGCGACGGCACGGCGGCCGTGCTGACGCCGTCCACCCCCGACACGACCGTCGTCACGGGCAGCAAGACCGCCGGCCTCAAGGTGGATTCGGGATCCGTGACGCAGCCCGTGCTGGTGACGATCCAGCGGCTGCCGGATTCGCCCGGACCGCTGCTGACCCAGCTCGACCAGTACCCGATCTTCTACCAGTTCACCGTCACGCCCGACACGGGGAGCTTCACGCTGCCCGTGACGGTCGGCCTGTGCCTGGCGAACGGCGTGACGCCGCCCGACCCGACGCGGCTGCGGGTGGCACACAACGTGGCCCCGGACACGATGGGCAGCATCGAGATCCTGCCGCTCGTCCCGGCCCCGTTCGTCGACTGCACCAACGCGAACCTCATCGGCCTGCGCTCGTCGAACCCGCTCGCCAACCTGGCGTTCGGCGGGCTGCGCGCGGCGCGCTCGGCCCTCGCGGTGCTGTTCAGCCCCGAGCGCCTGATGGCGGCGACCGGCGGCGTCGGCGGCACGGTCAAGAACTTCAGCCCGTTCGGGCTGGTGGACACGCTCGTCGCGATGACGCCCAACTCGCCGACCAGCCAGTCGGGGCCGATCGGCACGGCCGTGCAGGCGCCCTCGGTGCGGCTGACCACGCCCGCGGGGCACCACTACTCGGGCATCGCCGTGAGCTTCGCGGTCACGGCGGGCGGCGGGTCGCTCACCGGCGGCTCCGCGACGACCGACACGACCGGCGTCGCGACGGCGGGCTCCTGGGCGCTCGGCACGACGCCGGGTGCCAACACCGCGACCGCGACGGCCACGCCTCCGTACTCGCGCTCCGGGATCCTGAACAACCCGACGACGTTCAGCGCGACGGCGCTCGGACCGACGCAGCTCGCATTCAAGGTCCCGCCGTCGAACGTGGTGGCGGGGGCGACGATGGCGCCCGCCGTGCAGGTGGCGGTGGAGGACCAGAACGGCGACGTGATCACGGCGGCCAGCGGGACCATCTCGCTGAGTCTGACGGGCTCGCCGGCCGGCGTGACGCTGACCGGCGGAGCCGCGGCCACGATCACGAACGGGCTCGCGACGTTCAGCGGGCTCAGCGTCAACAAGGCGGGGACGTATACGCTCACGCCGTCCACGACCGTGGCCGGGGTGACGACGCTGCCCGCCTCGGGGAGCTTCACGGTCAGCGCCGGCACTCCGACGCAGCTCGTGTGGACGCAGTCGCCCAGCAACGTGGCGGCCGGCTCGCCGGTCAGCCCGGCCGTCACGGTGACGGTCGAGGACGCCAACAACAACGTGGTCACCACGGCGAGCGGGACGATCACGCTCGGCCTCACGGGCTCGCCGGCCGGGGTGACGCTGACGGGCGGCGGTGCGGCTACGATCACCAACGGCGTGGCGACTTTCGCCGCGCTGAGCGTGAACCGGGTGGGGACGTACACGCTGACGCCGAGCACCAGCGTGAGCGGGGTGACCACGCTGCCGGTCTCGGGGAGCTTCATGGTGAGCCCGGGCACGCCCAGCCAGCTGCAGTGGACGCAGCAGCCGAGCAGCATCACGGCGGGTGCGACGATGAGCCCGGCGGTCGTCTTGACCGTTCTGGACGGGCAGGGCAACACCGTGACGAGCTACACGGGCGCCGTCTCGCTGGCGGCGAGTCAGGCCGGAGTCAGTCTCGGCGGCACGACGGGCGTGAACGCGGCGGGCGGTGTCGCCACGTTCAGCAACCTCACGGTGGCCACGGCGGGCACCGGGTACACGCTGGTCGCGACCGGGGCGTCGCTGACGTCCGCCCCGAGCGCGCCGTTCAACGTGACCAACGGCGCGGCGGCCGCGATTGCGATCGCCGCGGGGAACAACCAGACGGCGCCGGAGGGGACCGCAGTCGCGATACCGCCGTCGGTGCGCGTCACCGACGCCTACGGCAACCCCGTGCCGGGCGTCACGGTCACCTTCACGCCGAAGACGGGCTGCGGCTCGGTGACCGGCGGCGTCCAGACGACCTCCGCGACCGGCACCGCCACCGTCGGGAGCTGGAAGATCGCCGAGGGCACGAACTACCTGGTCGCCACGGCCAGCGCCTCCGGCGTCGCCGGTAACCCGGTGACGTTCGTCGCCACCGGCACCGAGCAGCACCGGTCAGGCCACTAGCGCAACCATCGCGCCGGACGACTCCGAGCGCGCCGGCGGCGGGGCATTCCCGTCGCCGGCGCGCGGCGTTTCAGGGCCCGTTGCTGCGGCGCTGCCCCACGGGCCGGGCGGCCTCCCGCGAATCCCGACCGAACGACGCAGGATTCGCGCCTGGGCGGGAGAGCCCGAGTGACGCACGCGTGACGCAAAGGTGCGAGATTGGTGGGTGTAGGCGGACCCGGGCGGCCGACCCATGCGACACACATCTGCCCGCGAATTCCTGAGAACTGCTCTGGCCGCGCTGGCTGCGACCGGCGCCGCGGCGGCCTGTAACGAAGTGCACCAAGCACCGACTGAGGCGCCGCCGGTACAGCCCGCCTACACCACCTTCGTGCTCGATTCGGCGTGGAGCGGCACCGACGTGGGGGACGCCTGGGGAGGCGTGACGCTGCTGGTGGCGCCCGACCAGAGCCTCCACATCGTCGCCCTGGACATCTACAATGCCGTGGTCCGCTATCACGGCTGCGCCAGCGAGTGTGGAGATCGGGCCCACTGGCTCGGGGGAACGGGCGATTCCCTGTCCGCTTTCTACGGGACCGGGCCGTCCGGCGCAGGCCTGATACCCGCCGGAGTGGTCGCGATGTACCCCCTCACGAGCTACGGTCTGGCGTCCGGTTTCAGATACGTTTCCTGCCCGGGCGACTGCCAGTTCTCCAGCCACTGGCAGGGAACGACGCTGTTTCAGAACGACTCAGTCGACTTCTACTCATATGGAATCCACTTCCGGCCGCTCGCGGTAGACGCCACCGGAGGAATACACCTTCTGTTCTCGCGGTCCGCGGACCAGCTGCTCCACTACGCACACTGTGCCGCCGACTGTGCGAGCCAGGGAAGCTGGCAGGAGATCGGCCTGGATTCCACGGCGTCAGCTCTCTGGAGCTCGGCTCAGACTCTTGCGGTGTCGCCGACCGGCGCGGTGCACGTCCTCTACGCGACGACCGAGGGACTGGCACACGCGGCCTGTGCCGCCGACTGCACCGTCGCGTCGAGCTGGCGCCGGGAGACCATTGCCGGGACCTTCTTGTACCAGGGCATTGAGAGCATAGCGACGGCCTTTGGGACCGACGGCTCTCTGTACGCGGCCTACGCGGACTTCGGCAAGACCGTCACGTTCGCGAAGTGCGGGGCACCGTGCACCGCGCCAGGCTCCTGGTCCGTGGCGGCGCTGCCCCTCACCGCGTACGACGTGAGCCTGACCGCGGACGGACAGGGCAAGCTCTACCTCGCGACCTCCGACCGCTCCGTCCAGGTGTCGCGCTGCGCGGCTGGCTGCGCCGGAGCCGCCGCGTGGCAGACCCAGACGGTGGACTCCGCGCGCGGCGGGGGACAGGTGGCCATCGCCGTGGATTCGGCGGGCCGTGTCAGCGTGGCCTCGGGCTATGGGTACTTCCCGACGGTCCTGCAGGTTTCCGTCGCGAAGGTCCCGTGACCGCCCGCTCCTCCTGGTTGGCGCTCCTCGCCGTGGCGACGGGCGCCGCCGTCGCGTGCCGTGAGAACCCCGCCGCGCCGGCGACCACCTATTCGACCGTGACCGTGGTCCTCGACACGATCAACTTCGGCGCGAACAACGACCGGTACACCAACGGTTGGCTCGGAACCACGGCGCTCGTCTCGCCCGACGGGTTCGTCAGCGTGCTGGGCTGGGACTCGTTCAACGGCCTGCTCCGCTATCACGGGTGCGCCGGCGCCTGCGCCAACCCGGCGAGCTGGAAGGCGGGCACGGTCGAGGTGGGGACAGGGCCTGGCTGGCAGAACCTGGTCGGGAACGCCGCCCAGACCGCCGCGGGAATCCACTTCGTCTACCAGGACGGCCAAGGGCTGCACTACCTGTCCTGCCCTGCCGCCTGCGACGTCGTCGCCAACTGGACGGGCACCGAACTGTTCGCGGGTAGCGGCGAGCTCGGATATGCGGAGGCGACGCCGCTCGCCGCCGACGTCAGCGGGCGGCTCCACCTGCTGTTCTACGACCCGGCCGATTCGACACTTCACTACACGTCGTGCGCCGGCGGATGTTCAAGTCCTACGAGCTGGCACGACGTGCAGGTTGACACGGCCAGCATCTACCCGTGGACGTGGCTGATCGCCGTGGCGCCAAGCGGCACGGCGCACGCGTTCTACCAGACGAACGCGGGGTGGATGCACGCCAGCTGCTCGGCCGGCTGCACCGACGCCGGAAGTTGGCGCTCGGAGCTGCTCGCCAACGACACCAGTTCCGTGCTCGTCGCCACGGCGTCGCTGGCCTTTGGCCCCGACGGCCGCCTGCAGTTGGCCTACGCGCACTACGTGGACTACCGGGTCCGCTACGCGACCTGCGCCTCTCCCTGCACGCCGCCCGCGAAGTGGTCCCTGACGGCGCTTCCGGACAGCGCCTCCGTCGTGTCCCTCGCCGCGGACCGGCAGGGGCGGCTCTTCCTCGCCACGAGCTGGCGCACCGTGAGTCTGACGACCTGCGTGGCGGACTGCCTCGACCCGGGCAGCTGGCAGCCCAGCGCGTTGGTGTCGCCCCTCGGTCGGGGCGAGGTCTCCGTTGCGCTCGATGCCGCCGGCCGTCCGCTCGTCGCGTCGAGCTACGGCGGATTCCCGACCGTCCTGCAGTACTCCGAGACGCAATAGCGGGCGCAGGACGCGCGCCGGCGGCGGAGGTCCCGTCGCCGGCGCGCCGGCGTTTCAGGGCAGGATCTGCGGCACAATCTGACCGGCGGGGCCGGCGAGCCTGACGTCGGCCACGGCGTCATACTCGGTCTCGCCCGGATCCACGACCACGACGCGCGCGCCGACGGCCTTCGCCTCGTGCACGACGGCGGCCGCCGGGTAGACGGCGCCCGTCGTGCCGATCACCAGGCAGGCCTCCGCCGCGCCGGCCGCCGCGAACGCGCGCTCGACCTCGCGGACCGGCAGCATCTCTCCGAACCACACCACGTCGGGCCGCAGCAGGCCGCCGCACTCGGGGCAGTGCGGGAGCGTCTCCACGCTCGTCGCATCGACGCTCCCGTGCGAGCGGGCGCGCCACGTGCAGCGGGTGCACTGGTCGTGGAACAGCGAGCCGTGAAGTCGGATCGGCTCGGCGCGGCGCGCGGCTTCGCTCCCGCCCGCCGCCTCGAGCGCCGCCCGCTCGTGCAGGTCGTCCACGTTCTGCGAGACGAGGGTGACGCCGTCGCGGGCGAGCATCCAGCGCGCCAGCGCCAGGTGCGCCGGGTTCGGGCGGCAGCGGCCCACGGCCGCGCGGCGCCAGCCGTACCACTCCCAGACGAGCCGCGGGTCCCGGCCGAAGGCGACCGGCGTGGCGAGCTCCTCGGGCTTGAACGTCCGCCACAGGCCGCCCGCGCCGCGGAAGGTGGGCACGCCGGACTCCGCGCTCACGCCGGCGCCCGTGAAGACCACCACCGTCCGGGCGCGCGCCAGCGCCTCGCGGGCGGCCGCGACGGCTTCGGGCGCTACCGCGCGGCCGGC
>DASPTN010000070.1:0-8331 GCA_035623395.1 Gemmatimonadales bacterium
GTCCGGGACCGGCTGGTCCGGCTCGGCGTGCGGCGCGGCGACCGGGTCGGCGTGTACCTCGCCAAGTCGATCGACGCGGTCGCGGGGATCTTCGGCGCGATGAAGGCCGGCGCGGCGTACGTGCCGGTGGACGCGGCGGCGCCCGCCTGGCGCGCGGCCTACATCCTCACCGACTGCTCGGTGAAGGCGGCGCTGATCGAGCGCCGGCTGGCCGCGCCGTTCCTGGCCGAGGTGGCCAAGCTCGGCGCTCCGGCGCCGACGCTGCTCGAGCTGGACGGGGCCCACGGCGGCGAGCCGCTGCGCGCGGCGCTCGACCGCGCCGACGCGGCCGGTCGCGCTCCGGCCGCGGCGAGCGCCGCGGTGGGCCCGGACGACCTGGCGTACATCCTCTACACGTCGGGCTCGACCGGGAAGCCCAAGGGGGTCATGCTCACCCACGGCAACGCGATGGGATTCGTCGACTGGTGCTCCGGCGTGTTCCGGCCGGACGCCGCCGACCGCTTCTCATCGCACGCCCCCTTCCACTTCGACCTGTCCATCCTCGACCTGTACGTGCCGCTCAAGCACGGCGCCACGCTGGTGCTGATCGGCTCGGAGGCGGGGCGGGAGCCGCTGGGCCTCGGCGCGCTGATCGCCGAGCGGCGCATCACGGTGTGGTACTCGGCGCCGTCGATCCTCTCGATGCTGGCGCAGTACGGCAAGCTCGACCGCCAGGACTACGCGGCCCTGCGGACCGTGATCTTCGCGGGCGAGGTGTTCCCGGTCAAACACCTCCGCGCGCTCAAGGCGCTGTGGCCGGCGCCGCGGTACTTCAACCTCTACGGCCCGACCGAGACCAACGTCTGCACCTACTACGAGATTCCGCCGAGCATCCCGGCCGACCGCACGGTGCCGTATCCGATCGGCAAGGTGTGCGAGAACCTCCACGGCCGGGTGATCGACGAGCACGAGCGCGACGTCGCCGCCGACGCCGAGGGCGAGCTGATCATCGCGGGGCCCAACGTGATGCAGGGCTACTGGAACCTGGCGGAGCGCACCGCGAAGGCGTTCGTGGTCGACGCGCAGGGCGTCCGGTGGTACCGCACCGGCGACATCGTCGTGGCCGACGAGGCCGGCGACTACCTGTTCGTCGGCCGGCGCGACCGGATGGTCAAGCGGCGCGGCAACCGGGTGGAGCTCGGCGAGATCGAGGCGGGTTTGTACCGCCACCCGGCCGTGAAGGAGGCGGCGGTGATCGCCCGGCCGGACGAGGAGAGCGGCGTGCGGATCACCGCCTTCCTGGTGTGCCGGGAGGGCGCGGCGCCGTCGGTCATCGAGCTGAAGCGGTTCTGCGCCGAGAACCTCCCGGCGGCGTTCGTGCCCGACGTGTTCTCGGTGCGCGACGGGCTGCCCAAGACCTCCACCGACAAGATCGACTACCAGCGGCTGATGGAGACGGTGTGATGGACTTCTCGCCGACGCCGGAGCAGCGCACGCTGCGCGAAGAGATCGTGCGCTTCGCCCAGAAGGAGCTCAACGCGGGGCTCATCGAGCGCGATCGCGAGCAGACGTTCTCGCGCGAGCTGTGGCTCAAGTGCGGCGAGATCGGCCTGCAGGGCCTGCCGGTGCCGGAGGAGTACGGCGGCGCCGGGATGGACTCCCTGACCACGGCCATCGCGCTCGAGGCGCTCGGCTACGGCTGCCGCGACTCGGGGCTGGTGTTCTCGGTGTGCGCCCACCTCCTCTCCTGCGTCGTGCCGATCTGGAAGCACGGCAACGAGGAGCAGCGCAGGCGCTACCTGCCGGGGCTGTGCAACGGCACCCTCATCGGCGTGCACGCCATGACGGAGCCGGGCTCGGGGTCCGACGCGTTCAACCTGGCCACGAGCGCGGTCGCGGACCGGGACGGGTTCCGGATCAACGGCACCAAGACCTTCATCTCGAACGGGCCGGTGGCCGACGTGGTGATCGTGTTCACCGTGACCGACAAGACGAAGGGGTTCCACGGCGGCGTCACCGCGTTCCTGGTGGACAAGGGCACGGCCGGGTTCCGGACCTCGCAGAAGATCGAGAAGATGGGCCTGCGGACCTCGCCGTTCGGCGAGCTGGTGTTCGAGGACGCCTGGGTCCCGGCGACCGCCGTGCTCGGCACGGTCGGCGGCGGGGCCGGGATGTTCACCAACTCGATGGACTGGGAGCGGGTGTGCCTGTTCGCCAGCCACGTCGGGACGATGGAGCGGCTGCTCGAGCAGGCGGTGCAGTACGCGCGCACCCGCTCGCAGTTCGGCCAGCCGATCGGGAAGTTCCAGGCCATTTCGCACAAGATCGCCGACATGAAGGTCCGGCTCGAGGCCGCGCGGCTGCTGACCTACCGCGCCGCGTGGCAGCTCGAGCGCTCCAAGGCGGTCTCGCTCGACGCCGCGATGGCCAAGCTGTTCGTGAGCGAGGCGCTGACCCAGACCTCGCTCGACGTCCTCCAGGTGCACGGGGGCTACGGCTACTGCGTCGAGTACGAGGTGGAGCGGGCGGTGCGCGACGCGCTCGGCGCCACGCTCTACTCGGGCACCTCGGAAATGCAGCGGACGATCATCGCCCGCTGGCTGGGACTGTGAGCGCCGCGCCCGGGGCTACGGCCGGGGGGCGGCCCCTGCGCGCGCGGCTCCCGGGGCTCGCGCTCGCGGCCGTCGGGATCGCGGGATTCGCCGGCGGCGTCGCGGCCGACCGGCTCGCGGGGCACGGCACCGGCTTCGGCCTCGCGCGCGCGGCGGTGGTCCTCGTCGGCCTGGTGCTGGCGGTCGCGGGCGTGGAGCTGGCGTCGGACGCCGGCGCCGAGCGCGCGAGGGAATGGCGGGACGCCCTCGTCGGCCCGCTGACCAAGGCGCCGGCCCGGCTGGCCGCGGTCCTCGGCCAGCTGGTGCTGTTCGCCCTCGTCGTCCGGCTGTTCCAGGTCGAGTCCCCGGCGTTCTACCAGCTGCTGGTGCCGCTCACCGTCTTCGGGTTCGTGGTGCACCACTTCCTGCCGGCGCGCCAGCGGCTGGGCTTCTTCATCGCCCTGTCGGTGGTGGGCGTGGTCATGGTGCTCGGCTTCACGAACGCGCTGTGGCTGCTGGCCCTGGTGCTCGCCGTGGTGTCGCTGGCCCACCTGCCGGTGCGGTTCTGGCTGCGCGTCGCGCTGATCCTGGCGGCGGCCGTCGCGCTCGCGGTGCTGCGCGCGCACCCGCAGCGCGCGCCGTGGTCGATCGCCATCTGGCCGGTGCTGGGCTCGATCCTGATGTTCCGGCTGATCGTGTACCTGTACGACCTGCGCCACGCCACCGGCCCCGGCGACGTGCGGTTCACGCTCGCCTACTTCCTGCTGCTGCCGAACGTCGTGTTCCCGCTGTTCCCGGTGGTGGACTTCGCGACCTTCCGCCGCACCTACTACGACCAGGACGCGGTCGCGACCTACCAGCGCGGCCTGCAGTGGATCCTGCGCGGCCTCGTCCAGCTGCTGATCTACCGGCTCATCTACCAGTACGGGACCATCGCGCCCACCGACGTGGTCTCGCTCGGCGCGCTGGTGCGGTACCTGCTGGCCACCTTCGGCCTGTACCTCCGCGTCTCGGGCGACTTCCACCTGGTCGTCGGGATGCTGCACCTGTTCGGCTTCGGCCTGCCGGAGACGAACCACCTCTACTACCTGGCCTCGAGCTTCACCGACTTCTGGCGGCGCATCAACATCTACTGGAAGGACTTCATGATGAAGGTGGTGTTCTACCCCGTGTACTTCCGCCTGCGGAAGAGGGGGGACACCGCCGCGCTGGTGACGGGAACGCTGATCGTCTTCGGCATCACCTGGATGACGCACTCGTACCAGTGGTTCTGGATCCTGGGCCGGTGGCTGCTGTCGTGGACCGACGGCCTGTTCTGGGCCGCGCTGGGCGTGCTGCTGGTCGCCAACTCGCTGCTCGAGAAGCGCGCCGGACGCAGGCGGCCTCCCGGCTCGGCGTCGGCGACCTTCCGCGGCGCCGCGCTGCTCGCCGCCCGCACGGCGGGGACCTTCACCGTCATCTGCCTGCTGTGGTCGATGTGGGGCAGCCCGACGCCGGGCGACTGGCTCGACCTGTTCCGGGTGCCGACGCCGACGCCGGCGGAGCTGGCGCTGGTGTTCGGCGTGCTGCTCGCGATCGGCGCCGCCGCCGTCCTCGCCGACCGCCGCGAGCGCCGGCTCGGCGCCGCCGGCCGCGCCGCCAGCGGCACGCTGGCGTTCGGGCCGCGCGCCGCGGTCACCGCCGCCGGCCTGGTCGTGCTGTGGCTCGCCGGCTCGCCGTGGGCCACCGCGCCGCTCGGCCCGGGCGCCCAGCGCGCCATGCGCGAGTTCCGCTTCCCGGAGCTCAGCCGCCGCGACCTCGCGACCATGCAGCGGGGCTACTACGAGAACCTGATCAACGTCAGCGCGCAGAACGGCGAGTTGTGGAAGCTGTACGCGGAGCGGCCGACCGAGGGCGCCGACATCTGGAGCGCCGGTGTGCTGAAGGACCGGCCCGACTTCCTGGCGAAGGAGATGCGCCCCCTGTTCGGCATCTACCAGCGCGGGCTGACCTTCCGCACCAACCGCTGGGGCATGCGCGACCAGGACTACGCGCAGGATCCGCCGCCCGACACCTATCGCATCGCGCTGCTCGGCCAGTCGTACGTCGCGGGCGACGGCGTGAGCGACGGCGAGACGTTCGAGGCCCTGGCCGAGAGCCGGCTGGCCAGGGAGCCGGGCCGCCGCACCCACGTCGAGATCCTCAACTTCGCGGTCGGCTCGTACAGCCTCCTGCAGCAGCTCCTGATCATGGACCGGGTGTTCTCGTTCCATCCCGACGCCGTGTACCTGGTCGGGGGCCCGGGCGACCCGGGCCGGGCGCGGCTCCACCTGGTGCAGCAGCTGCGGCGCGGCGTGCCGCCGCCGTGGCCCTACCTCCAGGGCCTGCTGGACCGGGCGGGCGTGAACGCGTCGATGCGCGAGAACGCGGCGCTGATCCGGCTGCGCCCCTACTCGGATTCGATCGTGGACTGGACCTACGCCCAGATCGTCGCCGAGTGCCGCCAGCGTGGCGTGAAGCCGGTGTGGATCTACCTCTCGCTGCCGCAGCCCTCGCCGGACACGGGCGTGGGCACGGCGATGGCCGCCCAGGCGCGGGCGCAGGGATTCGTCACGCTCGACTGGGAGTACGTGTACGCCGGCCACGACCTGAAGACGCTGCAGGCTTCGCCGTGGGACTTCCATCCCAACGCCGAAGGCCATCGGCTGATCGCGGAGCGCTTCTACCGGGATCTCACCGAAGACCCGGAACTCGCCGTCCCCAAGTGAGCGGAGGAGGACCCGTGGCAGACGCGAAGGCGACACCGGAGGCCGTCAAGGCCGAGGTGCGCAAGCTCATCCTCGAGGAGTTCCTGCCCGGGACGGACCCGGGCGAGCTCACCGACGCCACCCCGCTCATCACCGGCGGCATTCTCGATTCGCTGGGGACCGTGAAGGTCGTGGCGGCCCTGGAGGATCGTTACGGCATCGAGATCCAGGCGCACGAGGCGAGCGTCACCCACTTCAACTCGGTCGCCGACATCGTGTCGCTGGTGCAGGCGAAGCTCAAGACCAGGCAGTGAGGCGGGAGGGGCGCGGCCTCCGCCCGCTCTGCGGCGGGGGTCAGCGGCTCCTGGGGAGGTAGGGGACGACGGCGGATGCGAAGACTTCCGCCAGCGCCCGGTAGCCCTCCGGTGTCGGATGCACGTCGTCCAGGAACATGCGCCCCGGCAGCGCGGGCGCGAGGTAGGTGACCGGCTGCCCGGCGGCGGCGAGGCGCCCGGCGAGTCCCCGCAGCCGGGCCGCCAGCGTGTCGCGGTACCGCTGGGTGGTGGCCGCGTCGCCGATCCAGTAGCTGCGCCGGATCATCCCGGACGGGGCGTCGGGCAGGAGCAGCGCGGACGGCGGCGTCGCCAGCAGCAGCGGGACGCCGAGGCTGCGGGCGACGTCCGCGATCCGCTCCATGTTCCGGGCGAAGTTGTCGGCGGCCGCGGCGAGGGAGCCGCCTCCGGCCGCGTCCTGCCGCGTCTGGCGGCGCGCGGCGACGTCGTCCTCGAGGACGCCGGGCAGGCGGGCGAGGAACGAGAGGTGTTTCACCCGGTCCCAGGTCGCGGGCCGGCCGAGCGCCAGGGCCCGCCGCTGGCGGCGCATCTCCCCCTCCCAGATGAGGGTGCGCGGGTCCGGGTCGCCGGCGAGGTCGGGCAGGCGCGCGTTGCGCACGTCGTTCACGCCGGCGTTCGCGAGCACGAGGTCGGGCTGGAGCGGCGCGCCGTCGTCGACGAGCCGCTGCCACATCTGGTACGCGTCGTAGCCGTCGTAGGCGAGGTTCACGACCTCCACGTCGAGGTCCGGGCGCTCGGCCTTGAGCCGCGCGCGGAGGTAGCCGTCGACGGTCTGGTCGTCGTCGACGTCCCAGCCGTGGGTCGACGACTCGCCGAGCAGGACGACGCGGTAGGTGCCGCGGGGCTTGGGCACCGCGACCTCGGGGCCGCGGAACGCCTGCCGGTTCGCCGAGGCCCGGGTGCCGTTCGCGTAGACCAGCACGGCGCCGGGGCGCTGCCGGTAACCGAACCGGCCGTGCGGCTCGACCTTCACGGCGTCCGGATCGACCGCGGCGACCCGGCGCGCCAGCGGATTGCCGGCGGCGGCCAGGACGCGCAGGGCGCCCTCGGCCAGGAAGGCGGCGACCAGCAGGCTGAGACCGAGGAGGGCGCCCGCGGCCGCGGCGCGCCGCGCCGCGGGCGCCGGCGAGTCCGTCACCTCGCGGGCCGCGCCGCCGGCCTGGGGTCGGGCCGCTTCACGTAGAACAGCAGGGCGTTGATCGTGAGGAGGGTGTACAGCCAGTGCACGTCGAACAGCTCGTTGTAGAAATAGCCGGTGAGGATGAAGCCGAGCATGCTGGCTTCGAGCCCGAGCGAGACGTACTTCAGGTCGAGGCGCCCGCCGGTGCGCTGCGCCCAGGCCTGCAGGCGCTGCGGGTCGCGGAGCTTGCGGTTGCGGCGGAAGAAATCCCACAGCATCCACAGGAAGATGGCCGCGCCGACCGTGCCCAGCTCGGACAGGATCTGGTAGTAGGTGTTGTGGAGCCGCCGGCCCCACAGCCGCCGCGGGTTGTCGTTGTACGAGCCGCCGGTGGTGCCCGCTTCGAAGTTGTCGGCGGCGTAGGCGCCGAAGCCGTTGGGGCCGACGCCGAAGACCGGATGCGTCAGGTACACCTGCGTGGCCAGGTGCCACAGCACCTCGCGGTCCTCGCGAGTCGGGTCGTTCGGGTTGAAGCTCGACTGCATCTCGGTCCAGAAGTTGGTGGACGTCTTGCCGGCCTCGACCGCGGACTTCGCGCCTTCGAAGGCGCGCGCCGAGATGGCCAGCACGATCATCGCGGCCACGCCGAGGACGGCGTTCTTGAGCTTGTGGGGCGAGCGGAGCCAGATCCACACCGCCACGACGCCCGCCGAGAGCACGGCGCCCCGCGCGAACGACACCACCAGGCCGACGATGCACCCGGCGGCCAGGACGAACAGCACCCGGCGCCAGCGCCGGCTCCTGGTGGCCATCCCCATGTAGAACAGGCTGGCCAGCCCGAGCACCATGATCGGCCCATAGGCGTCGTAGTTGAACAGCGCGTAGTCCCAGCTGATCTGCCCCGTCCGCGCGCCGAGCACGACCCAGGTGCCGTATTGCACGGCCATCGCGCCGACCACGATGGGCACCGCCTCCTTGGCCCGGCGCACCAGGGTGAGGGTGGCCAGGGTGAGCGCGTAGTAGGCCAGCACGGTCTTGACGACGTCGAGCGCCAGGGCGCGCGCGTAGGCGAGCGGCAGGGACAGCGCCACGTAGACGACGAACACCAGCAGCGGCACCAGGAAGCGGCGCGGCCCCGCGAACACGGTCATCACCAGCAGCGCGGCGAACAGGAAGGTCGGCACCTTCAGCACGATCTGCGGGCCGAAGCTGGCGATGAGCCACTGCGGATCGAACAGGATGATGAACCACATCACGTACAGGAACAGCACCGCACCGGTCAGCCTGAGCTTCTGTCCGGGCACGGCTGGAGCGGCCGTCCGGTCGGCGCGGACGCCCAACGGACGCCCGGTTCGGTAGGGCGGCGCCTGCAGCACGGGTTGCTTGGGCATGGACCCCTTAATGAGTAGCTTACCTCCGTTCGCACAGGCAACTAGGGGCCGGGCGTCGCTGGTCCGGCACTCCCACGGGGACCAGGCTCGCACCGTGCGCATCGTCGTGTTCACCGGACAGCCGGACATCGACACCAGTCCGTGGTGGCCCGTGCTGATGCGGACCCGCGG
>DASPTN010000071.1:0-13437 GCA_035623395.1 Gemmatimonadales bacterium
GCCAGCGCCATGGCCGCCGCCATCCCGCTCGCCGCCGAGGTGAAGTTGTGGAAGGCGAGCTGCATCATCTGCGAGAGGTAGCTCATCACCGTCTCGCCGGAATACGACTGCCAGTTGGTGTTGGTCGTGAACGAGGCGGCCGTCTCGAAGGCCTGGCGGTCGGTCACCGCCACCCGGTGGAACGGGTTCAGCGGCAGGTGCGCCTGGAGTCGCAGCGCCACGTAGGTCGCCAGCATCGAGACCGCGCTGAAGGCCAGCAGCCCCGCCGCGTAGCGGGTCCAGTGCTGATCCTCGGCCGGATCGATGCCGCACAGGCGGTAGATCGCCCGCTCCACCGGCGCGAGCCAGCGCAGCGAGCCGTCGTACACCTTGAGGATGTAGAGGCCCACGGGCTTGGTGACGAGCAGGACCGCCACCGAGAACACCAGGATCTGGAGCCAGCCGCTCAGCGTCATCGCACCCTCGGCGAAGCCGCCCGGCGGCGCGGACGGCCCGACCGCGCCTGCGACATGCCGCCCACGGTCAGAACCGCTCCGGCTTGAGCAGCGTGTACACGAGGTAGCCGAGCAGCACCAGCGAGACGAGGCCCGCGACCACGGTCTCGGCGCTCACGGGCGCTCCTGTTCTCCGGTGCCGTCCCTCCCCAGCCGCTCGCAGCCCGCGACGTACGCGAGCATCAGGCCGAAGAAGGCCACGGTGACGGCGATGTAGACGAGGTCGAGCATGGCCGGAGAGTAACGGGCCGGGCGTCAGGATGGGGTCAGAAAAGCACCGCGCGGCGTCAAGGAAGCATCAAGATCCCCACGGCCGCGGTCGCCGTGACGGGCGAAACCTCGCGACACGCGGAGCCAGCTAGTGCAACGCGGAGGTCGTCGTCCTCAGTCAGAAGCGGTACGCGATGTATCCCGCTACCGCTCCCACCACAGCGCCGGGTCCCGGAACCGGTGCGTCGGGGCCGGCAGCGACAGCGTGAGCGTCGCGCCCTCTCCCGCGACCGAGGTCACCGTCAGCGTGCCGCCGAACGCGGTCTCCACCACGCGGCGCGCGTCCGCCACCGCGCTCTGGCCGTCGGTCACCTCGGCGCCGGGTGCGGACACGACGAGCCGCACCACCGGTCCCACGTTCTCGAGCGAGACCGTCACCGCGCCGACCCGGCCCTGCAGCCCGCGGACGGCCAGCCGCAGCATCGACGAGACCGCCATGCGCAGACTGTCGGCGCTCCCCGGAACCGAAACCACGTACGCCAGCGTCTTGAGCTCGATCGACGCGCCGCGCAGGGCCGCCTGCGGCCGCTCCGCGTCCACGCACGACCACACCACCTGTACCACGTCGAACTCCCCGCCGTGCTCGAGCACCGCGCGCGCCCGGTCGTGCACGGTGCGCACGAGCGAGACGGCCTGCTCGAGCGCCCGGCCCGCGGCCCGCAGGTCCTCGATCAGCCGCGCGCGCACCGCTTCGTCGGTCGGCACGGCCTCGGCGAGCACCGCGCCGCTCCGCACCACCGCGGTGCGCGCCACGGCCAGGGGGCCGCCGATGTCCTGGGCGAAGCTGCCGAGCTGCTCCATGAAGCGCTCGAACAGGTCGAGGTCCGCCGGCATCCCCTCGCCGAGGACGCGGGCGGAGAGCCCGAGGCACAGGCCCGCCAGCTCCAGCGCGAGCCGCTCGCGGCTGCGACGCTCGCGCTCGACCGGCGGAGGATCCGGCACGCTGTCGCGCACCGGCGCCACGCACCACTGGTCGTCGGCCAGGCGCCCCGCGACCCAGCGGCTCCCCGGCGGAGCCGGCATCGCCAGGTGCGTCACCGCGACCTTCACGTCAGGCGTCACTTCCCAGGCCTGCGCCTCGGTCCCGTTGCTGGCGAGCGGCCTCAGCGACCCGTTCTCCTCCACCACCCACACGCCCACCATCCGCCCGTTCAGGGCGGCACCGGCCCGGCGCAGCACTTCGACGGTCCAGCGGGACTGCTGCTCGCTCGTCCCCGGATCGGTCATGCCGTCACTCCCGTCACCTGGGCCCCCGCCCCTCGCGCCGGCGCTCCCACGTCACCGCAAACCGTCGCGGGGCCGCCGGTCCCCGCAAGTCGCTCAAATATCCCACGGAAACCCCGCGCAGCAAGGCCTGCGGCAATTTGGAGCAGTTGCATCGGGTATCACGTGGTTATCCTTACTCTTCCATATGATGGAGTCGTCCATGCCCGATCGCGCGCCGGCGATCTTTCTCGCCCACGGATCCCCGTTCCTGCTCGACGACGAGGAGTGGGTCGCCCAGCTCCGGCGGTGGGCCGGCGCGATGCCCCGGCCCCGCGCCGTGCTGATGCTCTCGGCGCACTGGGAGCAGAAGCCGATCACGCTCTCCGCCACGCGGCCGGTGCCGCTGGTGTACGACTTTTACGGCTTTCCCGAGAAGTACTACCGGGTGCAGTACCCGGCGCCGCCCGCGCCCGAGCTCGGCCGGCGGCTGCGCGAGCTGCTGGGCCGCACCCAGCCGGTGATCGAGTCCGATCGCGGCCTCGACCACGGCGCCTACGTGCCCCTGATCGCGATGTACCCGGACGCGGACGTGCCGGTGCTCCAGGTGTCGCTGCCGAACCTGGATCCCGCCACACTGTTCGAGCTCGGCCGGGCGCTGGCGCCGCTGCGCCGCGAGGGCGTGCTGATCGTGGGCAGCGGATTCCTGACCCACAACCTGCGCGCGATGGACTGGTCGCCCGACGCCGTGACCCCCCCCTGGGCCTCGGAGTTCGACGCCTGGGCCGCCGACGTGCTCGCGCGGCAGGACGTGGACACGCTGCTCGACTACCGGCGGCTCGCTCCCGGGGTGCGGATGGCGCTGCCGACGCACGAGCACTTCGTGCCCGTCATCGCCGCGGCGGGCAGCGCCGTCGAGGAGCCCGGGCCCGTCACCTTCCCCATCACCGGGTACAACTTCGGGTCGTTGACCAAGCGGTCGGTGCAGTTCGGCTGACCGGCTAGCGATCCGGGAGCCGGTCCGCCAGGTCCGCCGCCTCCCGGAGCATCGCGACGATCTCGTCCACGCGGGGATCGAGCTCCGGCCCCAGGTCCGGGTGGACCCGGCCGTACGCCTTCAGATGCCGCGACTTGATGTCCTCCATGCTGCTCGCCCAGACCTCCGCCGTGGCCATGACGCGCCGGCGCAGCGGCGGAGCTTCGTGCGGCGGGAGGGCGAGAGCGCGGGCCAGGGCCGCCACGGCTCCGGTGAGCCGCGCGATGAGCGCCCGCAGGGACTGGTACGGCTCGCCGGGCCTGCTCAGCTCGGGCCACGCGGCCAGGTCGTCGAAGTCCTCCCCGAGCAGCCGCAGGTGCGTGCCCACCCGGCGCTGCTGGTTCGCGTTCAGGATCGCTCGGTCCATGCTCGGCTCCCCGTGGGCGCGGTAAGATACGCCGGGCCGCCGACGGCGCGTTATCTTGGGGCGCGATGACCACGCCCGCCTCGCTCTGGTCGCGGCCCGACGACGACGCCCGGCAGGCGCAGCTCGACGCGATGCGGCGCCGGGCCACCGGCCTCCTGGCGGCCGCCGCGGCCGTCTTCGCCGCCGCCCGCTCGTTCGAGGCGCGCTATCCGTGGCTGGGCTTCGTGCGCGCCACGGCCGAGGCGTCGCTGGTGGGCGGGCTCGCGGACTGGTTCGCCGTCACCGCCCTGTTCCGCCATCCGCTTGGCATCCCGATCCCGCACACGGCCATCGTCGCGACCCGCAAGGAGCGGATCGGGCGCGTGCTCGGCAACTTCGTGCAGAGCCACTTCCTCACCCGCGAGGTGATCGCCGCGAAGCTGCGCGAGGTGCGGCCGGCGGAGCGCGCCGCGCGGTGGCTTAGCCGGGTGGACAACAGCCGGCGCATCGCGCAGCAGGTCGCGAGCGGCGTCGCCCGGACGCTCGACGCGCTGCCCGACGAGGAGATGCGGACGCTGGTACAGCAGGGGCTCATCGCCCAGCTCAGGGCCACGCGGGTCGCGCCCGCGCTCGGCAAGACCCTCTCGCTGGTGGTGGCCGGCAACCGCCACCAGGAGCTGCTCGACGAAGCCGTTCGGCTCGCCGCGCAGGCCGTGCACGACAACCGCGAGCTGATCCGCGAGCAGGTCAAGGCCGAGAGCCCGTGGTGGGTGCCCGGCGTCGTCGACGACATGCTCTACCAGCGGATCGTCGCCGCGATCGAGGCGATGCTCCAGGGCATCGGCGCCGACCCGCATCACGCGCTGCGCGCCGCGTTCGACACGGCGCTGCGGGACTTCATCGACCGCCTCGAGCACTCCCCCGAGGCCATCGCGCGGGCCGAGGTCCTCAAGGAAGAGTGGCTCGCCGACCCGTCGGTGGCCGAGCTCACCGGCCGGGTGTGGGAGACCATGCGGGGCGCCGTGACACGCTTCGCCACCCGATCGGACGGCGCCGCCCCCGGCCCGCTCGAGAGCGGCATCGCGGCGTTCGGCACGGCCCTGCTCGCGAACCGGTCGACGCTCGACGAGATCGACGACGTGGTCATCGACGTCACGGCGTCGGTGGTGGAGGAGTACCGCCAGGAGATCGCCGACTTCATCGCCCAGACCGTGGCCGGCTGGGACCCCGCGGCCACGTCGCACCGCTTCGAGCTGGCCGTGGGCCGCGACCTGCAGTTCGTGCGGATCAACGGCACGCTGGTCGGGGGGCTCGTCGGACTCGCGATCTACACCATTTCGAAGCTGTGGCGGTGAACTGAAGGGGGTGGAGGGTGCGGGGTGTAGGGTGTGGGAGATGTGAGTTCAACACCCTACACCCTACACCCTGCTCTTCTAGCTGCGCGTCGCCCGGAAGGTGAACCGGTACGCCTGCGCCGTGCTGTCGTACACGGCTTCGAAGGCGGCCGGCGGCTTCAGGTTCGCGGGCGCCCCGGGGACGGCCGGGACGTCGAGCGAGAAGCTCCTGCGAGCGAGCAGCGTCGCCCGCGTGATCATCGGCTCGACGAAGACCGGCTTCTGGTGGTAGTAGCCGACGAGCATCGTCCTCTCGAACACGGCGGTCGAGTGCAGCTCCGCCGACGGGAGCGCGTGCATGCCCATCCCCGGCACGCAGATGCCGATCAGCGTGCCCACATCCGGGATCGTCACGTCCGGCAGCTCGTAGGCGGCCGGCAGGACCGCGGGCTTCGTCGAGTCGGCGCAGTCGATCCTGGCGACGTCGGCCACGGAGAGATTGTTGAAGTGGATGTCGAAGTGCGGCGCGAGATACGGCCCCGGCGGGTGACCGTGGGGCTCCCAGAACACGTTCAGGTGATCGTAGCCCGTCGCGGCCTGCACCGCGGACGGCAGCGCCACCACCAGGTCCGCTTTCGGCGGCCACGCCATCGGCATCTCCGCCGGCACGTTCTCGACCGACCTGAGCGGGATCGTCGCGCCGAACGCCACCACCGCGTCGCCCTGCATCCGGCCCCATGTGCACACGTCCGCGCCGTTGTACGAGCGGCACTCGCCCTGCACCACGCGCTCCCTCGAGCACGCGGCCGTTCCGGCCACCAGCAGACCGAGCCCCGCGCCGGCGAGCCGGCGCACCCTGGATGCGGCCAACGACATGCGATCCCCCCTCGTGTGTGGCGGTGTGAGAGCCGAACAGCCTGTGTGGTATGGCCGCCGACGTTACAGTAGAATCCCCGACCGCGCAAGCGAGCGCGGGGAAGGAGGCCGGGCGTGACCGACCGTCGCATCACGGTGATGGGCATCTTCGTCGCCGACCTGGCGTTCCGCAGCCGGACGCTGCCTGCTTGGGGGCAGACGGTGCTGGGCGCGGAGTACCGCCTCAGCCCCGGCGGCAAGGGCTCGAACCAGGCCGTGGCCGCGGCCCGGCTCGGCGTGCCGGTGAGCCTGGTCGCCAAGATCGGCCGCGACCCGTTCGGCGCGCTGGCGCGGGAGACCTGGGCTGCCGAAGGCATCGACACCCGGTTCTGCTTCGAGGCTCCCGAGGAGCCGAGCGGCGCGGCCGCCATCGTCGTCCATCCGGCGAGCGGCGAGAACGCGATCGTGGTCGTGCCGGGCGCGAGCTCGGCGCTGACCGAGGCGGAAGTGGACCTCGCGGCGGAGCTGATCGCGGGCTCGGCGGCGTTCGTGGTGCAGCTCGAGGTGCCGCTGCCGGTGGTCGAGCACGCACTCGCCCTGGCCCGCGGCCGGGGCGTGCTCACCATCCTCAACGCCGCCCCCGCGCGCCGGCTGCCGCGGCGCGTGTACTCGCTGTGCGACGTCCTCACGCCCAACGAGGTCGAGGCGGCGGCCCTCACGGGGCGGCCCGTGCGGACGCGCGCGGACGCCGAGCGGGCGGCCGACGTGCTGCTCGGCCGCGGCGCCCGCAACGTCGTCATCACCCTCGGCCGCCGCGGCGCGTTCGCCAAGAACGCCGAAGGCGCCGGCCACGTGCCCGCGTTCCACGCGGGTCCGGCGGTGGAGACGACCGGAGCGGGCGACGCGTTCACCGGCGCGCTCGCCGTGGCCCTCGCCGAGGGCCGCGACCTGGTGGCCGCCACGCGGTTCGCCTGCGCGGCGGGGGCCGTCTCGGTGACCCGGCACGGCACCTCGCGCTCGATGCCGGTCCGGTCCGAGGTGGAAGCGCTGCTCGCCGCTCGCCCTGAAACTTCCCCCCGCGCGCGGGCGTAAAGAGACCCGTTTTCCGACCACGCCGCCGAGCCGTTCGCGGGCCACCCGAGCCGCGGCGTGGGCGGCGCGCGCGGCATCTCCCACGTCAGCCCGGAGCCCCGATGCGCCTTGTGAACCGCGTGGCGTTGCTGGCCCTGCTCGCGCCGAACGCGCTGGCCGCGCAGACGGCCCTCCCCCTGAAGCACGCCCCCCGGCCGACGGTCCCGGCCATCACCGCCGCCGACCTGATGACCCGGCTCTACATCTACGCCGACGACTCGATGATGGGCCGGCGCGCGGGCACGCCCAACAACCTGCGCGCCACGGCCTACATCGAGTCGGAGGTGCGCAAGCTCGGCCTCGTGCCCGCGGGCGACAGCGGCGGGTACTTCCAGAACCTGCCGCTCGTACGGCGGACGATCGACAGCACCTCGACGCTCACCGCCGGAGGCGCGACGCTGAGGATCTTCGACGACTTCGTGACCCAGCGCGTCGGCGCCGGCGAGCCGCGCTCGATCGACGGCGTGACGGCCGTGTACGGTGGTCCGCTCGACCGGACCGACTCGTTCCCCGTCGCACAGGCCGCGGGCCGGCTGGTGGTGTTCGGGCCCCCGACCTCGCCCCAGGCGCCCATCAACGGCGGCGCGATCCTCGCCCGGTTCCGCGACGCCGCCGGGCTGGCCGTGACCGGACTCGAGCGCATCCCGCCGCAGTTCAAGGGCTTCCTGCGCCAGCCCTCGTACGGCTTCGCGGAGGCGGCGTCGGGGCCGGCGACGCCGGTGGTGCTCCAGCTGACCACGCCGGCCGCCGCCAGGCTGCTGGGGACGCTGCTCGACAGCGCGGCCGCGGGCACCGTGGGCCCGACGATCCAGGCGCGCATCACCACCACGACCGAGCCGGCGCCGGCGCGCAACGTCGTCGCGATCCTGCGCGGCAGCGATCCGGACCTCCGCGGCGAGTACGTCGCCATCGGCGCGCACAACGACCACATCGGCCTCACGCTGCCGCCGGTGGACCACGACTCGATGCGCATCTTCAACCAGGTCGTGCGCCCGCAGGGCGCGGAGCAGTTCGGCAAGCAGGCCACGCCGGCCGAGCAGGCGCGGGTGGACAGCCTGCTGGCCCGGTGGCGCGCGGCGCACCCGGGCACCCAGCGCGCCGATTCGATCGACAACGGCGCCGACGACGACGGGTCCGGCACGGTGTCGGTGCTGGAGATCGCCCAGCGCCTGGCGACCGACCGGGTGAAGCCGAAGCGGTCCATCATCTTCGTCTGGCACACCGGCGAGGAGCTGGGCCTGTTCGGCTCGCGCTGGTTCACCGACCACCCGACCGTGCCGCGCGACTCGATCGTGGCGCAGCTCAACATCGACATGATCGGCCGCGGCGATTCGGCCGACGAGACGGGCCTGACCAAGGACGGCGCGCCGATCCACGGCAACCCGAATTACCTGCAGCTCATCGGCTCGCGCCGGCTGTCGACCGAGCTGGGCGACCTGGTGGAGAGGGTGAACGCGGACGACCACCACGGCCTGGTGTTCGACTACTCGCTCGACGCCAACGGCCATCCGCAGAACATCTACTGCCGCAGCGACCACGCGAGCTACGCTCGCTACGGCATTCCGGTGGTGTTCTTCACCACGGGCGGCCACGCGGACTACCACCAGGTGACCGACGAGCCGGAGTACATCGACTACGAGCACATGGCGCGGGTGGCGAACCTCATCGAGGACGTGGCCGTGCACGTGGCCGACCTCGACCACCGCCTCGTGGTGGACCACCCCAAGCCGGATCCGAACGGGGCCTGCCAGCAGTAGCCCCGGGCGCGGACGCACGTAGCCCCGGCCGGTCGCCGCGACCCGCCGGGGCTTCGTCGTCGCGGGCGGTCAGCTCGCGGCCGGCAGGTCGAGCACCTCGCGCACCTTGCGGAGCAGGTCGTCGATGGTCCAGGGCTTGGCGAGGAACGGCACGTCGTGCTCGAGCAGCGAGCGCTCGTGCACGTCGCGCGCCGTGTAGCCGCTGGTGAACAGCATCCGCGGCTCGGTGCCCGCGGCGCGCAGCGCTTCCAGGAGCTGCGGGCCGCTGGCCCGCGGCATGACGACGTCGCTGATGATCAGGTCCGGCGCGGCGGGCCGGGACCGGACCACGCTCAGCGCGTCCTGACCGTCGGTCGCCGTGACCACGGTGTAGCCGTGCTTCTCGAGGACCCGGGTCGCGGTGCGCCGCAGCGACGCGTCGTCCTCCACCAGCAGGATGGTCTCGGTGCCGCCGCGCGGCTTGGGCGGCGGCTCCACCCGGTGCTCGCCCGCCGCTTCCGCCACGGCCGGGAAATAGACCCGCACCGTCGTGCCGCGGCCGGGCTCGCTGTACACGCTGATGAATCCGCCGTGCTGCTTCACCAGGCCGTACACCATCGCCATGCCGAGGCCGGTGCCCTGCCCGACCGGCTTGGTGGTGAAGAACGGCTCGAAGATGTGCTGCACCGTCGCCGGGTCCATCCCGACGCCGCTGTCGCTGACCGACATCGTCACGTACTCGCCCGGCTCGCCCCAGCCGTAGGTGCGGAGGTGCTCTTCGTCGAGCCGGCCGCGGCCCACCGTGAGGCGGAGGGTGCCGCCGCCGGCCATCGCGTCGCGCGCGTTAGTCACCAGGTTCATCAGCATCTGCTCGACGGCGACCGGATCGGCCCGGATCACCGAGTGCGGCGTGTCCACCTGCACCGACACCTCCACGTCCTCCGGCACCACCCGCCGCGCCAGCCGCACGAAGTTCGCCAGCAGCGCCTCGAGCGACACGGCGCGCGGCTCCAGCGCCTGCTGGCGGCTGAACGCCAGCAGGCTCCGGGTCAGCTCGGCCGCGCGGCCCGCGGCCTGCCGGATCATCTCGAGGTCCTCGCGGTGCGGACCGTCGGCCGGCAGCAGCGTCGCCAGCAGCTCGTGGGAGGCGAGCACGGTGGTGAGCAGGTTGTTGAAGTCGTGCGCCACGCCGCCCGCGAGCTGGCCCACGGCCTCCATCTTCTGCGCCTGCCGCAACTGATCTTCGAGGCGCCGCTGCTCGGTCACGTCGAGCACCGTGCCCGTCATCCGCACCGGCGCGCCGCGGGCGTCGCGCTCGATGCTGGCCTGCTCCCGGACCACCCGCTGCGAGCCGTCGGGGCGCCGGATGCGGTGGTCCACCTGGTACGCCGTCCCGCTCTTCAGGGCCTCGGCGACGGCGGCGCGCACCCGCGCCACGTCGTCCGGGTGCACGGCGCTGAAGAACAGCTCGTTGGTGACGCCGACCGAGCCGGGCCGGTAGCCGAAGATCCGGTAGGTCTCGTCCGACCACCACAGCGGATTGCGGTCCACGTCGGCGGCGTCGGCCAGGCCGAGCTCCCAGATGCCGAGGTGCGCGATGGCCTGCGCCTGCGACAGGCGCACCTCGCTCCGGCGCAGCGCCTCGTCGGCCTTGACCCGCTCGGTGATGTCGCGGTCCACGCCGCGGTATCCCTCGAGGCTCCCGTCGGGACCGAGCATCGGCACCGCGCTGCTCTCCAGGAACCGGTACTCCCCGTCCTTGCGCCGCCACCGGACCACCAGGTTCCGCCAGCCCCGGCGCTCGGCCGCCAGCGCGGCAAACTGCTGCTCGACGTCGGACCGGTCGTCCGGGTGCATGATCTCGAACGCCGGCTGCCCCACCACTTCCTCCGGACGGTAGCCGAGGATGCGGGCGACGGCGGGGTTGGAGTAGGTATGGACGCCGGCCGGGTCGATCGACCACACCCAGTCGGTCGTGGACTCGACGAACGACCGGAACCGCTCCTCGCTGTCGCGCAGCGCCACCTCGGCACGCCTGCGCTCCCCGATGTCGCGGACCACGACCTGGATCGCCGGACGGTCGCCGTACAGCAGCGGCGAGGCCGCGACCTCGACGTCGATCGGCGTCCCGTCGAGCCGGACGAACCGCTCGGTCACGAGCGGCACCGGCCGGCCGCGCCCCATCATCGTGCGGACGCGGTCGACCACCGTCTCGCGGCTGTCGGCGTGCACGAAGTCGAGCATCGGCCGGCCGATCAGCTCCTCCGCCGAGCGCGCGCCCAGCAACCGGACGCCCGCCGGATTCATGAACACGATCTTCCCGTCGCTGTGGACCGCGATCAGGTCGGGGGCCACGTCCACCAGTCGGCGGTACTGCTCCTCGCTCGCCCGCAGCGCCGCCTCGGCGCGCTTGCGCTCGACGGCCATCGCCACCTGCGTCGACACGAATTGCAGGATGCTCCGGTCGGTCTCGGTGTAGCGCACGCCCTCGGTGTAGGTCTGCACCACCAGCACGCCGATGGTGCGCCCGTCGGTCTGGAGCGGCACGCCGAGCCAGTCCACCGAGTCCGACCCGATCAGCTCGACCTCCCGGCGCCGCCGCAGATCCTGCATCACGTCGGGCGTCGCCAGCAGCGGCAGCCCGGAGCGGAGCACGTACTCCGTGAGCCCCCGCCCCGGCCGCTTCGGCTCCGGCGCCTGGTCCAGCTCGTCCACGAAGTACGGGAAGGAGATCAGCCCGGTGGCCGCGTCGTACAGCGCGATGTAGAAGTTCCGCGCCGGCATCAGCTCGCTCACGATGCCGTGGATCGCCGTGTACAGCGCCTCGAGGCTCGGCGCCGTGTGCGCAGCCTCGGAGATGCGCTGCGTCGCGGAGTGGATCCGCTCGGCGCGCCGGGGCTCGGTGACGTCCACCGCGTCCACCAGCGCCCACGCCACGCGGCGGCCCCGCGCGATGGGCACGAGCCGCGACTCGTAGACCGTGTTCCGGGATCCGGCGTCGGGAAACGACACCTCGTAGCGGCCGGGGAGGCCGGTGCGGAACACGCGCTCGAGCACCGCGCGGACCCGGTCGCAGTCCTCCGCCGGCAGATGCTCGCACAGGTTGGTGCCGAGCAGTTCGCCCACCGCGCGCGACGCCAGCGGGCGGTTGGCGTACGCGATCCGGTGGCCGCGATCGATGACCATCACGACGTCGGGGGAGTGCTCGAACAGCTGGTGCCAGAACTCGCGGCCGCCGGGCAGCCGGCCGGCCGCCACGGACTTGCGCCGCCCGGGGGACGGCCGCGCGGCCGGCTTGCCCTTGCGGGGCTTCACGGCGTGCCGGTCGGCGCCGGGCGGCGCGCGAGCGAGGCCATCATCCTACCTACGGTGCAGCCCGCGGCGCGGGCGCGCAAGCGCGGGGACGCGCCGATCAGCCGTGCTTGATGAACGTCCCGTCGTGCAGCTCGGCGTAGGCCTGCTGCAGCTCCGCCTCGGTGTTCATCACGATCGGCCCGTACCAGGCGACCGGCTCCTTGATCGGCTCGCCGGACACCAGCAGGAACCGGATGCCGTGCTCGCCCGCCTGCACGGTCACCTCGTCGCCGCGGTCGAACAGCACCAGCGAGCGGTTGCCCGCCTCCTCGCGCACCACCGTGGCCGCGGGATCGAGCTGCTCGGTCAGCACGCCCTGCGGCGCCGAGGCGTCGCGGAACGTGCCGCCGCCCTCGAACACATAGGCGAAGGCGTGGCGCGTCGTCTCGACCGGCAGCGTCTTGCGCCGGCGCGGCGGCACCCACACGTCGATGTAGCGCGGATCGGCCGCGACCCCGTCGACCGGTCCGGTCTTCCCCCAGAAGGTGCCGCACACCACCCGCACCCTCGTGCCGTCGTCGTCGGTGATCTCCGGGATGTCTTTCGCCGCCACGTCCTGGTAGCGCGGATCCGTCATCTTGAGCGACGCCGGCAGGTTGGCCCACAACTGGAAACCGTGCATCCGGCCGTTCGGGTCGCCCTTGGGCATCTCCTGGTGCAGGATCCCGCTGCCGGCCGTCATCCACTGCACGTCACCCGCGCCCATCGTGCCGCTGTTGCCGAGGCTGTCGCCGTGGGTCACCTCGCCCGCGAGCACGTAGGTGATGGTCTCGATGCCGCGGTGCGGGTGCCACGGGAAGCCCGCCAGATAGTCGGCCGGGTTCTCGTTCCTGAAGTCGTCGAGCAGCAGGAAAGGGTCGAAGTCCTTCGTGCTGCCGAAGCCGAACGCGCGGCGCAGCTTCACGCCCGCGCCCTCGAGCGTCGGCCTCGATTCGATGATCCGCTTCACGGGTCGGATGGACATGCCTGCTCCTTGACCATGAGGTCGTCCGTACAAGAGGAAGGTAATCTCAATGGCAAGGCCTGGACTCGGGATTAGGGCTGACGGCCACGTGACGGGCGGCGTGCATGGTGGTATGGCCGGGCGCACGCTGCACCCGCAGGGAGGTACCGCGGTTCACCCATCGCTGCGCCGCACGCCGCTGGCGGTCTCGGCCACCTGCGCTGCTTCGCTCGCTCTGGTCTCGTGCCGGAGCACCGAGGTCGCCCAGGTGCGGTCCTACACCGTCCAGGTCGAAACCGCGGTGGCATGGACCTCGAGCCAGATCGTGCTCACGTCGCCGGACCTCGTCGCACCGGACACTCTGCCCGTCGTGGTCATCGGCACCGACACCGTGCCGGTGCGATACGCGCCGCCCGATTCCCTGATCGCGACGGCGCCGGCCACGCCGGGATTCTTCGACGTGCTGGTGGGTTTCCACGGCCAGTCGCCGAGGACGGTGGGCACGGTTCAGCTCGCGGGCGGGTACGCGGGGGTCTGGAACGTGGGGCCGATCGGCGGGCGGCCGCAGATCTGGCCCGGCATCCCGCAGACGAGCTTCGCCATACCTGCCGACACGGGCGTAGCCCTCGTGGACCCGCGTCTGAGGACGATGCGGCGTGCGCTCGACCGTTCCTACTTCGACGCCAACTGCATGACCGGCGTGGGCCCGGCGACCGGCGGACGCGTGACGGTGGG
>DASPTN010000072.1:0-6038 GCA_035623395.1 Gemmatimonadales bacterium
TCGCTACCCGTTGAGGTGGCGCAGGCCCTCCCCGACGTAAATCTGCCGGGGCCGGGCGATCCTCTGCTCCGGATCGGCCGAACCCTCCTGCCACTGGGCGAGCCAGCCGGGCATGCGTCCGATCGCGAACAGCACCGGGAACATCGCCACCGGGAACCCCATCGCCTGGTAGATGATGCCGGAGTAGAAGTCCACGTTGGGGTACAGCTTGTGCTTGATGAAGTAGTCGTCGGCGAGCGCGATCTTCTCGAGCTCGAGCGCGATGTCCAGCAGCGGGCTGCTGCCGGTCACCTCGAGCACCGAGTGCGCGGCCTCGCGGATGATCTTGGCCCGCGGGTCGTAGTTCTTGTACACCCGGTGGCCGAAGCCCATCAGGCGCACCTCGCCCTTCTTGACCCGGGCGATGTAGCCGGGGATGTGGTCCTTGGCGCCGATCTCCTGCAGCATCTTCAGCACTTCCTCGTTCGCCCCGCCGTGCAGCGGGCCGTACAGCGCCGCGGTCGCGGCCGAGACCGCGCAGAACGGGTCGGCGTGCGAGCTGCCGACCGAGCGCATCGCGTTGGTGCTGCAGTTCTGCTCGTGGTCGGCGTGGAGGATGAACAGCAGGTCGAGCGCGCGCTCGAGGACCGAGTTGGGGATGAACGGCTCGCAGGCGCCGGCCCGCTGGCCGAGCATCGAGATGAAGTTGCCCACGTACGACAGGCTCGGGTCCGGGTACGCGTAGGGCAGGCCGCGGCTGTGCCGGTAGGCGTAGGCCGCCAGCGTCGGCATCTTGCCCAGCAGGCGGTAGATCTGGTGCTGCCGCGACGCGGCGTCGGCGATGTTCTTGGAATCCTGGTAGAAGGTCGAGAGCGCCGCCACCGTGCTGACCAGCATCCCCATCGGATGCGCGTCGTAGTGGAAGCCGTCCATGAACTTCTTGATGTTCTCGTGCACCATGTAGTGCGCCGCGACCTGCGCGCTCCACTCCTTGAGCTGCGCCTGCGTCGGCAGCTCCCCGTGGACCACGAGGTACGCCGTCTCGACGTAGCTGCTCTTCTCCGCCAGCTGCTCGATCGGGTAGCCCCGGTAGCGCAGGATGCCGCGGTCGCCGTCGATGAAGGTGATGGCGCTGTGGCACGACGCGGTGTTCATGAACGCCGGGTCGTAGGTCATCAGGCCGAAGTCGTCGGCGCCGGTCCTGATCTGGCGCAGGTCCATCGCCTTGATCGTGCCGTTCGCCACCGGGACCTCGTAGCTCGTCCCGGTGCGGTTGTCGGTGATGGTCAACGTGTCCTTGGGCATTGCGGCACCTTGCTCTCGGGGGCGAAACCGGTCGCCTGTCGCGGAGAAACCGACTTCCGGCGTCCGCAGCAAGCGTCATGCCAGGCCGGGTTAAGTATCGCCGGACACGGCGATCTTGACGAGTCCGGTGGCGATGTCGTACACCCATCCATGCAGCCGTGGCGCACCCAAGCGCTCCGCCCGCCGCCGACGGATCACCCGCAGCCGCGAGAGGTGGCGGACCTGGAGCCGCACGTTCTCCTCCACGACCCGGCGGTGATACTCCTCCGCACCGGCCGCGCGGCCCTCCCGCGCGAGCCGGTCGTCCACGGCCGCCCTGGCCGGCCGGGCGACGGCCAGCCAGTCCCCGAGCTCCCCGTCCGGCTGCGCGTCGGCGCACGCCGCCTGGATGCCGCCGCAGCCGTAGTGGCCGCACACCACGATGTCGGCGATCCCGAGGTTGTCGGTGGCGTAGCGGAGCACCGCCGCGAGGTTGAGGTCGTGCTCGGCCACGATGTTGGCGACGTTGCGGTGCACGAACAGCTCGCCGGGACCGCAGCCCAGGATCTCCTCGGCGGGGACGCGTGAGTCCGAGCAGCCGATCCACAGCAGCCGCGGCTGCTGGCCGAGGGCCAGGCGCGCGAAGAACCCCGGATCGCTCGCGTGGCGCGCCTCGGCCCAGCGGCGGTTGCGGTCGAGCAGGTCGTCGAGGGACATGCGCCGAGTATTCACCGCCGGGCGCCGGCGGGCAACCGGAAGGCGCGCCGCGACGGTGAGGCGTCCCCGCGCCGCGCTCGACGACCTGCTGGAGGCGGTCCTGCAGATCCGGCCCGGCGAAGCGCGCCGGACGGCGCTGCTGTTCCTCCACCTGTTCCTGGCGTCGGCCGTGTTCTTCCTCGGCCGCACCGTCCGCGACACGCTGTTCCTCAGCCGCTACTCGCTCGCGGCGCTGCCCTGGATGTTCGTCGTGTACGGCGTGGCGTCGGCCGCCACCGTCGTGCTGTACGACCAGGTCGCCGACCGGCTGGCCCGCCAGCGGCTGATCCTGCTGACGGCCGCGGTGGGCATCGCGACCTACCTGGGCACCTGGGTCGCCGTGCGCGCGCGGCTGCCGTGGATCTACCCGGTCTTCTACGTCTGGGCCGACATCGTCGCCAACCTGTTCATCGTCCAGTTCTGGACGCTCGCCAACGACCTGCACGACGCGCGCTCGGCCAAGCGGCTGTTCGGCACCATCGGGGCCGCGCGGCTGCTGGCCTCGGTGGTGGTCGGCCTCGGCGCCGGCGCGGTGGTGCGCGGCATGGGCACCGAGCAGCTGCTGTTCGTGCTGGCCGCGCTGATGGCGGGGTTCGGCCTGCTGGCGCTCCCGCTGGTGCGCGAGCCGCACGCCGAGCACGCGCTGCGCGCCGGCGCCCAGCCGCGGCGGCGCGGCTCCCCGCCCAGCGCCGTGGCCGACCCGTACGTCCGCTCCCTCGCGCTCGTCCTGCTGCTCGCGTTCACGGCGCTGAACGTCGGCGACTACCAGTTCAAGGCGATCGCGCGGGCCACCTACAGCGAGGACCACCTCGCCCAGTTCTTCAGCCTGTTCTACGCGGGCACCGGGATCGTGGCGTTCCTGTTCCAGATCTTCCTCACCCCGCGCATCCTGGCGCGCCTGGGCGTCGGCTGGGGGATGGCGGCGACGCCGTCCGTGTTCGGCGCGGGCAGCGCCGCGCTGCTGGCCCTGCCCCGCCTCGCGGTGGCCACGGTGATGAAATTCGGCGACAACGGGTTCCAGTTCACGATCCAGGAGACCACGTTCCAGGCCCTGTACGTGCCGTTCCCGCCCGAGGCCAAGGCGCGGACCCGGGCCTTCCTCGAGGCCGTGGTGAAGCCGCTGGGGTACGCCCTCGCCGGGGTCGCGGTGATCCTCCTGGTGCCGGTGCTGCGCCAGCCGCACCTGATGTCGTACGTCAGCATCCCGTTCGTGGCGGGCTGGTTCGCGATGATCCCGGTGGTGCGGCGACGCTACCTGCGCCAGCTGGAGGCGACGCTGAGCGCGCGCGGCGCCCTGGCCCTCGACCACGAGTACCTGCTGGACTCCGCGGGGCGCGGCGCGCTGATCCGCCGCCTCGGCGCCGGCGATCCCCGCCAGGTCCTGGTCGCGCTCGAGCAGCTGCGGGGCGACCCGTCGCGCGAGCTCGGCGCGGCGCTCGCGAAGCTGGCGTCGCACGCCGATCCGCTGGTGCGCGCCGCGGCGCTGGAGCAGCTCGCCGGCCGGACGGACGCCGACCCGGCGCCGGCGCGGGGCGCGCTGCAGGATCCCGACGCCGTGGTGCGCGCGGCCGCCGCCGCCGCGTACGCCGCGCTCGCGAAGGACGATGCGGTGGACGCGCTGGTCCCGCTGCTCGCCGATCCGTCGGACGACGTGCGGGTGGCGGCGCTCTCCGGCCTGCTGGGCCACGGCGGCGTCGAGGGCGGCATCGAGGGCGGCGCCCAGCTCGCGAAGCTGCTCGCCTCGGGCCTGCCCCCGGACCGGGAGGAGGCGGCACGCGCGCTCGACACGCTCGGGCCGGCCGCGTACCGGCCGCTCCGCAGGCTGCTCGGCGATCCCGACCCCGCGGTGCGGCGGGCGGCGCTGCGCTCGGCGCCCGGCGTCGCCGACCCGCGCCTGGTGCCGGTGCTGGTGGACATGCTGGCCGACCCCGCGTGCCGACGCCGGGCCGGCCGGGCGCTGGTGGCCGTCGGCGCGCCGGCGGTGCCGGCGCTGTGCGAGCAGCTCACCCGCAAGGGCGCCGCGCGCGCGGTCAGGCTGCTCGTGCCGCGGCTGCTGCGGCGGATCCCGACGCCCGAGACCTACGAGCGGCTGCGCGCCCTGGTGCGGGTCGAGGACAGCCACCTGCGGCTGCGGATCTGCGCCGCGCTGTCGCACCTCCGGCGCTCGCTGCAGCTGCCGCCGGAGCCGGTGGACGCCATCTACGCGCTGGTCCTCGACGAGGTGCGCGAGACGTACGGCAACCTCGCCGGGTGGGAGGCGGCGCGGCCGATGTACTCCACGCCGCTGCTCGAGGAGGTGTTCGAGTTCCGGCGCGAGCGCGCGGTGCGGCGGGTACTGCGGATCCTCGAGCTGCGCTACGATCCCGAGCCGATGGCCCTGGTGCGGGAGCGGATCGTCGACCCCGGCCGCCGCGCCAACGCGCTGGAGGTGCTGGACACGCTGCTCGACGCGCCGCTGCGGCCGCTGGTGATGCCGTTCCTCGACGACCTCCCGGTGCGCGAGCTGCTGCGGAAGGCGGGGACCCTGGTCCCGGCGACGCCGCCGCCCCCGGAGTTCCTGCGCCGGCACTGCCGGCACCCCAACCCCTACGTCGTGCTGCTCGCGCTGGACGCGCTGGCGCGGCGCGCGGACCGGGTGGGCGGCGAGGAGGGCCGGCGCGCCCTCGGCCACCCCGACCCCCTGGCCCGCGAAGGCGCGCTGCACGCGGTGACCGCCGCCGATCCCGTGGGCGCCCCCGCGCTGATCCGTCCGCTGCTCGCCGACCCCGACCCCACGGTGGCGCGCCACGCCGCCAGGGCCCTGGCGCGCCTCGAAGGGCGCCCGATCCCGGAGGACCCCTTGTACGCCACGGTGGAGAAGATCCTGTTCCTCAAGAGCGCGCCGGTGTTCGAGCGGGTGAGCGGCGAGGACCTCGCCGCGCTGGCGCGCGTCGCGGAGGTCGAGACCTATTCGGCCGGCCAGGCGGTCTTCCGCGAGGGCGACATCGGCGACGCCCTGTACGTGCTGGTGCGCGGCAAGGTGTCCATCGCGAGCGGGGGCGAGCAGCTGGCCGAGCTCGGCCGCGGCGAGGCGTTCGGCGAGATGGCGGTCCTCGACGAGACGCCGCGCAGCGCCACCGCCGCGGCCGTGGAGGAGACCGAGGTCCTGCGGATCGGCAGCGAGGAGTTCTACGAGATCCTGCACGAGCAGGTGGAGATCGCCGAGGGCGTCATCCGCATGCTCACGCGCCGGCTCCGGGAAGCCGACGCGGTCATCCAGCACCTGCAGGCCTCAGCGCGCTAGCGCGGGCTCCCGGACGTTCATCTCGCGCGCGATCGCGAGCCCGCGGTCGAGCGCCTTGCAGTTGATCTCGAACACCTTCGGATGCCTGGTGACGTGCTTCAGGCCCTCGACCAGCGCACTCCGGTCCAGCACGTGCGCCTTGTGCGCCGCCCAGACCCCGAGCGACACCACGTTCATCGACCGCGCGCTGCCCAGCGCCACCGCCTCGGCGCTGCAGTGCACCGCCATCACCGTCACGTCGTTCCGCTTCGGCAGGCGCGTCACCACGTCGGCGTTGAGCACGATCAGGCCGCCCGGCACCACGCCCGGCTCGAACCGGTCGAGCGACATGTCGTTGTAGACGATCAGGCTGTCCATCTGGGTCAGGACCGGCGAGCCGATCGGCACGTCGGAGACGACCACCTCGGTGCGCGAGGTGCCGCCCCGGATCTCGGGGCCGTAGGACGGCAGCCCGGTGGTGTAGAACCCGCGCTGCGCGGCCATCGCCGCCCACGACAGCAGCTTGCCCATGAACACGGCGCCGTCGCCGCCGCTGCCCGAAATCATGATCCGCTCGATCATCGCGGCATCCCTCCCGGCGGCTCCTTGATGACGCCCGGCTTGTAGGCGGGCATCAGGGTCTCCACCACGTACTTGTGGGCGTCCACGGGGTCGAGCTTCCAGCCCGACGGGCACGCCGACAGGATCTCGACCACCGACAGGCTGCGGTTCTTCTCCTGGTTCAGGAACGCCTGGC
>DASPTN010000073.1:0-14000 GCA_035623395.1 Gemmatimonadales bacterium
GCTGTCGGTGGTGCGCATCGAGAAGGGACTCGGGACGCGCGGCACGGGCCGCAACTGGAACACCGTGCTCAAGCTGGACGCGCTGGCGCGGGCCTGACCCGCCGCGCGAGCCGCGCGCCGCCTAGGTGAACAGCGCCAGCAGAATCACCACGATCATCACCAAGGCGATCACCCAGGTGCGCGTCGGTATCCTGCCCGGCATGATGGTGCGCCGGCGCACGGCCTTCGCGCTCGCCGCGATCTCCTGCGCCTGCGCGACCCGCATCGCCTCGGTGCCCAGCTGGCCCGACAGCGCGCGCATGCGGCGCTCCTCCGTCGTGCGCGGGATCCAGCGGCACCCGCACCGCAGGCACAGGCTCTGCTGGATCGTGTCGACACCCTGGCCGCCGCCCGCCACACCGCGGAAGTACTCGCTGGCCTGCGGCTCTGGCACGCTGGAGCGCTTCACCGGAGACGACTGGATGTTGGTCGCCCCGCACCTGGGGCACGAGACGGTGGGACCCCCCGAGGCCATGCCAATACGGTGCACCGGGCGGGCCGCCCCTGCAAGGCGGCCGCGGGCGCGGCACGCTCAGCTGCGGGCGGCGCGCGAGCCCGTCGTCAAGGCGTGGACCGCCTCGCCGAGCTCGACGATCGTGGCCGGCTTGTTCACCAGCCGGCGGATCCCGGCCGCACGGATCGTCTCGTCCGGCAGCTCTTCCATGTAGCCCGTCAGCAGCACGATCGGCACGTCCGGCCGCAGGTTGTGCACTTCGCGCGCGAAGTCGAGGCCCGCGAGCCGGGGCATCAGGTAGTCCGTCAGCACCACGTCGAAATCCGCCGGCCGCGACCGGAACGTCTCCAGCGCCCGCTCGGCCTCCGTCTCCGCGGTCACCGCGTAGCCGAGCGCTTCGAGCCGGCGCCGGTTCATGCGGGCCAGCGTCGGCTCGTCGTCCACCAGCAGGATCCGCTCGCCGTGCCCCCGCGGAGCCTCGGCGGCCTCGCGCCGCTCCTCCGCCTCGGAGGCCGGCAGCGCCGGGAAGAAGCACGTCACGCTCGTGCCGCGGCCCGGCTCGCTGGCCAGGTCGATCACGCCCTCGTGCGCCTCGACGATGGTGTGCACGATCGACAGGCCGAGGCCCGTGCCCGAGCCCTTGGGCTTGGTGGTGAAGAACGGCTCGAACGCGCGGCTCCGGACGCCGGCGTCCATCCCCGAGCCGGTGTCGCGCACCACCAGCACCACGTACGGGCCCTCGTGCAGCCCGGGATGCGCGCGCACCACGCTGTCGCGCACGTAGCGCGGCTCGACCAGGACGTCGAGCCGGCCGCCGCGCGGCATCGCGTGCGCCGCGTTGGTGCCGAGATTCATCAGCACCTGGTGGATCGAGGTCGCGTCGCCCAGCACGCGCGGCCCGTCCTGCTGCACGTCGACGCGGAGCTCGATCGACGCCGGCAGCGTCGCCCGGAGCAGCTTCGCCGCCTCGGCGACCGTGGCGCCGATCTCCATCGGGCGGCGCTCCGCCGGCTGGCGCCGGCTGAAGACGCTGATCCGCTCGACCAGCTCCTTGCCGCGCGCGGTCGCCTTGAGCAGCTCGTCGAGGTCCGCCTGCACCTCGGCCGGACTGTTCGCCTTCCCGATCAGCTCGGCGTATCCCACGATGCCGAACAGGATGTTGTTGAAGTCGTGCGCGATGCCGCCGGCGAGCGTCCCGACCGCCTCGAGCTTCTGCGCCTGCCGCAGCTCCTCCTCGAGCCGGCGCCGCTCGTCCTCCGCCTTCTTGCGGGCTGTGATATCCACGATGGAGGCGAGGACGAACATTCCGTCGTCCGTCACCACGGGCGTCAGTCCGATCTCGAGCGGCACCTCGGTGCCGTCCTTCCGGAGACCGTAGAGGTCACGCCCCGCGCCCATCGCGCGGACCCTCGGTTCCGCCAGGAACCCGCCGCGCAACCCGCCGTGGCCGTGCCGGAAGCGCTCGGGGACCAGCGTCTCCACCGACCTGCCGAGCAGCTCCTCGCGCGAGTAGCCGAACATCCGCTCGATCTCGCGGTTGACGAGGACGATCGCGCCCCGGGCGTCCGTCATCAGCAGGCCGCTCGGCGACGAGTCCACGGCGACCCTCAGCCGCTGCTCGGTGGCGCGCGATGGCTCGGCGGTCATGCCGATAGACTGCACGGCCAATTCCGACTAGGCAAGTCGGATAATGCCCTGACCCTGGGCCCGCATCCCGGCCGGGCGCGGACGCCGCGGCCTCGCCATCGCCGGGTCGGCCCGCCGGCCGCCCTGACAGGCGCGTGACGCCCACGCATGTATGCATGTATATGGAAAGGCGACCCGACCGCATGCTAGGCCGAGCCGCCCGCTCCGATGCCCGTGCCGGCGGGCCCCGGGCCGGTCGCCCGGGGCCCGCGCCGTTGCTAGTGCCCCCGCTGCCGCATCATCTGCTGCATCAGCTGGAAGAACGCTGCCTGATCGTACGGCCGGGGCGTCTCGGTGATCTCCGACCTGGCGCCCATCCCGTGCCCCGTCAGCACCATCTGGCCCGAGTCGCCCGCCTCGCCTCCGGTGAGCGACTTCACCACGCCGAACGGCAGGTCCGGCACGACCCAGGTGTCGCCGCCGCCCTCGGCGTCCTGCACGTGCAGGGCGTGGAAGGTCCCCGCCGGGACCGTCACGCTCTCCCAGCCGACGACCTTGCTGGAGGTGCAGTCCTTGAGGGACGACGAGCCGGCCGAACCCGGGCCGCCGGGCGCGTTCATCGGCATCTGCATCGCGGGCGCGCTGCCGAACTTCATGACCGCGGCAACCGGATCCGACATGCCGGGCCCGAAGCCGCGGACCAGCATCCGGTTGATCATCGACACGGTGTCGCCGCCGTCGCCCATCGTGATCCCGTGGGCCGCGAACTCGATCCACAGGTAGGGGGTGCCGCCGCGGGTCTCCTGCCCGACGACGGCCATCCGCATCGAGCTGAACGGGAGCCGCCCTCCCCCGCCGACCCGGAATTCCGACCACGCCCCGACGGGCGGCTGCATCACCCGGCGGCACAGGTCGGCCAGGTCCTGGGCCCGCGCGGCGGGCGTGCCGAGGCACAGCAGGACGGCGGATGCGGCGAGCATTCGGCTCGACATGATCGATCTCCGGCGTGGTGAGTGGCGGGCCCCGTCGCGGGGCCCACGCGTCCTAGTGGTGCGGCCGCTGCGGCATCATCATCTGCCCGAACAGTGCCGGGTCGAACGGCCGCGGCGTCTCGGTGATCTCGGACCTCGCGCCCATCCCGTGGGCCAGGAGCACCATCCGGCTCGAATCCCCGGTGGTCACCTTGACGACCGCGAACGGGAGCTCCGGCACGACCCAGGAATCGCCGCGCCCGTTCGAGTTCTGGACGTGCAGGGCGCGGAAGGTCCCGGCGGGCACGGTCACGCTCTCCCAGCCGACCACCTTGGCGTTCGCACAGTCCCGGAGGGCGTCCTGGCCCGGCGTGCTCCGGCCGGCCGGCGCGTGCATCGGCATCTCCATCGCGGGAACGCTGCCGAGCTTCATCACCACGGTGCGCGGCGACGCCATGCCCGGCCCGATGCCCGCGACCAGCATCTTGCTGATCATCGTCACCGTGTCGCCGCCCCCG
Organism: Gemmatimonadales bacterium; assembly: GCA_035623395.1. Taxonomy (GTDB): domain Bacteria; phylum Gemmatimonadota; class Gemmatimonadetes; order Gemmatimonadales; family JACORV01; genus Fen-1245. Next base: position 3,609 of record DASPTN010000073.1, read on the forward strand.
GCGCCACCCCGCGGCCCGCCCATCCGGAATCCGCGCGCCGCCGTCTCGACCCACAGGTAGGTCGTGTCGCCGTGCGACTCGCTCCCGACGATGGCCATCCGCACCGTGGCGCCGTTCTCGCGCCCGCCCTCGAGGCGGAACCGGGACCAGGCCCCCGCCGGCGGCCGCATCGCCTTGCGACACAGGTCGGTGAGGTCCTGCGCCCGCACCGCGGGCACGGCGAGCAACAGAGCCGCTGACGCGGCGGCGATCCGGCGCAGCATGGGACGCACTCCGGTGACGGGGACGCATGGAATCTCGGCGGCGCGCGGTCGGAGTCAAGGCGTCCCCGGGCGCCCTTCGGGCCCTGCGCGCCGGCTCCGGGGCGCCGGCGGCCTCCGCCGCGCGGCGCGGCGCTTGACGCCCGGGCGCGCGAAGCCGCAGTTTAGCGGGATGGCCACCACTGCCGGCGAGGCGCCCGACGCGGCGTCGCTGCTCGCCAACCGCGTGCTCGAGCTGGAGCGCGAGCGCGACCGGCTGATCACGATCATCGACATCCTGTCGGAGATCTCCGGGACGCTCCACTTCGTGGACATCCTGCAGACCATCGCCCGGCGGCTGGGGCAGACGTTCGGCCTCGACCGCTCGAGCATCTTCCTCGCCGACCGCGGGGGCCGCACGGTGCGGCTCGTGGCGTCGTACGAGGACCCGAGCATCCGCAACCTGGTGGTGGACCTGGCGCGCTACCCGGAGATCCGGCGGGCGATGGACTCGGGGGAGACGGTGTTCATCGCCGACGCCCCGGCGGAGCAGAGCCTGCAGCACGTGAAGGGCGCGCTGACGCGCCGCAAGGTGCGGTCGATCACGGTGGTGCCGATCAAGTACCGGGACGCGGCGATCGGCTGCATCTTCCTGCGCACCTTCAAGGACGGCGAGCCGCTGAGCGAGGGCGACATCAAGTTCACGCAGACCGTCGCCGACCTGACCGCCAAGGCGCTGCGCAACGCGCACCGCTACGAGAGCCTGGTCCGGCGCACCCGCGGGGCCGAGGCCGACGCCGAGGCGGCCCACCGCGCCGACGTCGAGCGGGTCGCGCTGGTGGCCTACCTCCAGAAGCTGCTCGAGACCTTCGCGCAGCACGACCGCGCGGCGATCGAGCAGCTGCTGCCCAACACGTCCACGGCGGAGCTGCAGCGGCTGGTGGGCGTGACGATGGCGGTCCTGGCCGAGGAAGCCAAAGGCTAGATGCCCGGCCCCGCCGCGCGGGCCGCCGAGCTGCGGCGCGTCCTCCACCGCGCGATCCACGCCTACTACGTGCTCGACGCGCCGGAGATGTCCGACGCCGAGTACGACCGGCTGTTCCAGGAGCTGGTCGCGCTCGAGACCGCGCACCCGGATCTCAAGACCCCCGACTCCCCGACGCTGCGCGTGGGCGCCGAGCCCGCGACCAGCCTCGCCAAGCACCGCCACCTGGTGCCGATGCTGTCGCTCGCCAACGCGTTCAGCGACGAGGACCTGGCCGCGTGGGAGGAGCGGAACGCCCGCATCGCCCCCGACGTCGTGTCGGCCGGCTACACGCTCGAAGTCAAGATCGACGGCGCCGCGGTGAACCTCACCTACCGCGACGGCGTGCTGGACGTGGGGGCCACCCGCGGCAACGGCGTGGTGGGCGAGGTGGTCACGCCCAACCTGCGGACGGTGCCGGACGTCCCGCTGCGGCTCCAGGGCCGGGGCTGGCCGGCCGTGCTCGAGGTGCGCGGCGAGGTGTACATGCCGCGCGCGACCTTCGAGGCGCTGAACCGGAAGCGCGAGGCGGAGGGCGAGCCGCCGTTCGCCAACCCGCGCAACGCGGCGGCCGGCGGGCTGCGCCAGCTCGACTCGCGGTCCACCCGCGAGCGCGGGCTCCGCTTCTTCGCCTTCGCCGCCAGCGCCCCGGAGGCGAAGCTGGCGTTCCGGACCCAGACCGAGCTGCTGGACGGGCTGCTCGGCTGGGGCTTCCGCGTGGAGCCGCACCGCCGCCGCGCCGCCGACCTCGCCGCGGCGCGCGAGGGCATCGCGGCGCTCGAGCAGCAGCTGGACGCGCTCCCCTTCGGCGCCGACGGCGTGGTGGTGAAGGTGGACCGGCTGGCGCTCCACGAGGAGCTGGGCAACGTGGGCGACCGCGAGCCGCGCTGGGCCGTCGCGCGCAAGTTCGCCCCCGAGGTCGCGGTGACCCGGCTGCTCGACATCCGGGTGAACGTCGGCCGCACCGGCGCCCTCAACCCGTACGCGGTGCTGGAGCCGGTGGAGATCGGCGGCGTCACGGTGTCCACCGCGACGCTGCACAACGCCGACCTCGTGGCCGCCAAGGACATCCGCATCGGCGACTGGGTGGAGGTCACGCGGGCCGGCGAGGTGATCCCCCAGGTGCTCGGCCCGGTGCGCGAGAAGCGCGAGGAGCTGGAGCGCGCGGGCACGCCGCCGCGGCCGTTCGCGATGCCGACGCGCTGCCCCGACTGCGGCTCCGAGGTCGAGGCGCCCGCCGACGAGGTGATGACCTACTGTCCCAACGTCTCGTGCCCGGGCCGCGTGCACGAGAGCATCTTCCACTTCGCCTCCCGCGGCGCCATGGACATCCGCGGCCTCGGCTACGAGAAGGTGCGGCAGCTGCTCGACGCCGGCCTCATCAAGGACGTCGCCGACCTGTACCGGCTCGAGCCCCTGCCGCTGATCGCGCTGGACGGCTTCGCCGAGAAATCCGCCGACGCTCTGGTGAAGGCCGTCGCCGCCTCGAAGACCCAGCCGCTGTCGCGGCTGCTGTTCGCGCTCGGCATCCGCCACGTCGGCGCCGGGGCGGCGGACCTGCTGGCGCGCCGCTTCGGCACCATGGAATCCCTGATGGGCGCCACCGAGCAGCAGATCGCCGAGGTGCGTGGCATCGGACCCACCATCGCGGCCGCGGTCGCCGCCTTCTTCGGGGAGAAGCGCAACCGCGCGCTGGTCGGGCGGCTCGCCGCGGCCGGCCTGCGGATGGACGAGCCGGTGAAGATCGCCGCCGGCGGCGTGTTCGACGGCCAGACCTTCGTCCTCACCGGCACCCTGCCCGGCCTCTCGCGCACCGAGGCCACCCGCCTCATCGAGCAGGCCGGCGGCGCGGTGACCGGCAGCGTGTCCAGGAAGACCACCGCGATCGTGGCGGGCGAGGAACCGGGCAGCAAGCTCGAGAAGGCCAGGGCGCTCGGCGTCGCCGTCTGGGACGAGGCGGAGCTGCTGCGCCGCCTGGGCCGCTGAGCCCGCCGCGGTGAGGGCCGCCCTCGCCGCCCTGCTCGTCGCCGCGCTCACGCCGGCCCGCGGCCTCGCGCAGGCGGCCGCCGCCACTCCGGCACCGCAGTCTTCCAGCTTCGCGATCCTTCCGCGGCCGGACTCCATCGCGCCCGGCCCGGGCTCCTGGCTGCCGCCCGCCCGCATCCGCATCGCCGTCGCGAGCCGCAGCCGCCGGCTCGACGAGATCGCGGCGTACCTGCGACAGGTGCTGGCGCGCGCGTCCCGCCGTCCGGTGACGGTCGCGCACGGGGCCCCGCGCCGCGGCGACGTCGCCCTCGCGCTCGACCCGCGGGCGGGCGCCGGTCCGGAGGCGTACGTCCTGGCGGTCTCGAGCTCGGGCGTCCGCATCGCGGCGCCCGCGTCCGAGGGCGTGCTGTGGGGCGTGCAGACGCTGCGCCAGCTGCTCCCCGTCCCGGGCGGCGACTCGTCCGCCGCCGCGCGCCGGCGCGCCGCAGCTGCGGCCTGGACCGTCCCCGCCGTCGTCATCCGCGACGCGCCGCGCTTCGGCTGGCGCGGCAGCCTGCTCGACGCGGGCCGGCATTTCTTCCCGGTGCCGTTCGTCGAGCGGTTCGTGGACCTGCTGTCGCGCCACAAGCTCAACGTGCTGCACTGGCATCTCACCGAGGACCAGGGCTGGCGGCTCGAGGATCCGGACTGGCCACGGCTGACGTCGGTGGGCGCGTGGCGCACCGAGGCCGACGGCTCGCGCTACGGCGGCTTCTACACCCGCCGCGACGTGCGGGAGGTCGTGGAGTACGCGCGGCTCCGCGGCGTCACGGTGGTGCCCGAGATCGAGATGCCCGGCCACTCGGTCGCGGCCATCGCGTCGTACCCCTGGCTGGGCTGCACCCAGGACTCGATCCCCGTCGCCAACCGCTGGGGCGTGTTCCCCGACGTCTACTGCCCGCTCGGGAACACCTTCGGGTTCCTCGACGACGTGCTGGGCCAGGTGGCCGCCCTGTTCCCGTCGCGCTTCGTGCACGTCGGCGGCGACGAGGTGCCCAAGGACCGCTGGAAGGCCTGCGCCGCCTGCCAGGCCCTGATGCGCGAGGAAGGGCTGCGGGACGAGGAGGCGCTCCAGGGCTGGTTCACCGGCAGGATCGGCGCCCTGCTGGCGGCGCGCGGGCGCCGGCTCGTGGGCTGGGACGAGATCACGTCGGCGCCGCTGCCCGCCGACGCCGCGGTCGAGGTGTGGCGCGACACGGCGACGATCGCGCGGGTCGCGCAGCAGGGCCACGACGTGATCGCCGCGCCCGGCGCCTACACCTACTTCGACCATTCGCAGAGCGACCTCACCCTGGCGCGGGCCTACGCGTTCGACCCCGTGCCCGCGAGCTTCACGCCGGCGATGGCCGCGCGCGTCCTGGGCGGCGAGGCGCCGCTGTGGTCCGAGCGGATCACCACCGCCAACTTCGACCTGATGGCGTTCCCGCGACTGCTGGCCTTCGCCGAGGCGATGTGGAGCCGCGGGCCGCGCGATCTCGCGGACTTCCGGCGCCGGCTCGCGGCGACCGGGGTCCGGCTCGCCGCCGACGGCGTCGCGTTCGGTCCCGAGGACCGCGACGTGCTGCGGATGACGCCCGTCTACGACAGCGTCGCGGGCCGCGTCGCGATGCGCGTCGCGGCCGGCGTGCCCGGGGTCGAGGTGCGCTTCACCCGCGACGGCACGGCGCCCGCGCCCGGCTCGCCCGTCTATGCCGATTCGACCGCGGTCGACTCCGCGGGGACGGCGCGGTTCCAGGGCTTCTACCGCGGCCAGCCGCTCGGCGACGGGCGCACGATCACCATGGCGCCGAGCCTGGCGCGCGGCCGGCCGTACACGCTGGTCGCACCGCCGAGCCCGCGCTATCCCGGCACCGGCCCGCGCACCCTCACCGACGGCGCCGCCGGCTCGCTCGATTTCTCCGACGGCCTGTGGCAGGGCTGGCAGGGCGTCGACCTGGACGCGACCATCGACCTCGGGAGCGTCAGGCCGGTCACCGCCGTCGAGGGATCGTTCCAGCAGACCACCGAGTCCTGGATCCTGCTGCCGCGGGGCTTCACGGTCTGGCTGTCGGACGACGGGGCCGCGTGGCGACCGGCCGGCACGGCGGCCAGCGACCAGGGCCCTCAGCGCATGGACCCTTTCCTCTATACACTGGCCGTGACGGCGCCCCCCGGCTCCACGGCCCGGTGGATCCGGGTGCGGGCGGCCAATCCGGGGCCGCTCCCGGCGTGGCATCCGGGCGCCGGGAAGCCCTCGTGGATCTTCTGCGACGAGGTGCGGGTGCGATGACGGCCGGCGGCCCTCCGGCGCGCGCGACCCGGACGTCCGCTCTCTTGCAGTGCCTCGCCGCGGCGACCTAGATTCGGGGACCATGACCGCCATCCCGCTGTCGCCGTCGACGCTGGTCGCGCTGTCGCCGCGCGCACTGCACGCGCTCCGGGATCGCGCCGGCCCGCAGGCGCTGCAGGAGGCGGGTTATGCGGCCGGCGAGGCGACGTTCCGCGCGTTCACCGCCTGGCTGCCGCAGGCCGCGGGCGTCGACCGTCCCTCCAGCCTCGCGGCTCCGAAGCTCGCCGAGGTGCTGTCGCAGTTCTTCACCGCGCTGGGCTGGGGCTCGATCAGGATCTCGCCGGCGGGCGACGCCGCGATGGCCGTGGACGCCGCCGAGTGGGCCGAGGCCGTGCCCGACGCCCGCCTCCAGTACCCGTCGTGCCACTTCACCGCTGGCATGCTGGCGGACTTCCTCGGCCGGATGGCCGACACCTCACTGGCGGCGATGGAAGTCGAGTGTCGGTCCCGGGGCGACGCGCGCTGCCGGTGGCTCGTCGGCGCGCCGGAGACGCTGACGTCGCTCTACGAGCACATGTCCCAGGGAGCCGACTACCTGTCGGTGCTCGGCGCCGCGTAAGCGCCGCACAACGCGTCGCCCCGGAGCCGCGGGGACCAGACATCCAGCTTCTGGCACGCCGGGCTCAGCCCAGCGTTCCGTGCGCTCAGGGCTTGAGGCGTCTCTCAAGCTCCGCTTCCGCCTCCGCCGTGTACCTCCCGGCGCTGCGCCACAGGATCCGGCCCGCACGATCCACCAGGATCACGTGGATCCGATCCTCGTCCGGGATCGCGAGCGCCTCGCGGAACGGCTGCTTGTTGATGTAGAGCGTGATCGTCGCCGCGCGCACCGCGGAGTCCGGGATGCCGCCGCGCATGCCCCCGTCAATGATCGGCCGCATCAGGAGATAGCGGCGCCCCAGCGTCGGCAACTCGTAGATCCTGAGCCCCGGGTCCTCTGCCGCGAGCGGGCGCAGGTGCGGCGTCCAGGTGTCCACGTCTTCCTGCTGGTGCCGCTTGAAGGCGACCAGCACGACGTTCCGCTGGCCCTCGAAGTCGCCGGGCAGGTGGAAGGTGCGGCCCGCGAGGCTGCGGCCGGTCACGGCGGGAAAGCGGGACGTGCTGTCGGGCATGGAGGTCTCCGTCTGGGCGCTGGCAGTCGACAGGACAAGCAGGGACGCGAGCAACGGCGGAAGCGCGCCGCACAGCGCGCGGCGCCCGGGCCTCGAGGACCCGCGCCGGCGCGCCGCCGGCCGGCGCTCCCCGACCGGTGCGATCACAATCCGGCCCGGGCTGCGGCGTAGGTCGCGCCGCACACCGCCGCGGAAAGCGCGGTGCCCCACGCGAGATCGACCACGGCCACCAGCGTGGGAAAGTCCCGGATCAGCGCCAGGCTGGTGAGGTCGTAGGCCGAGTACGCTGCCAGCCCGAACAGCGCGCCCAGCAGCACGGCGCGCGCCGCCGACTGCCGCTCGACGGCCGGGGCGACCACGATCGCGACCAGGGCCGCCACGTAGATGAGGTAGAACAGCAGCGCCGGCGCCCACGCCACGTCGGGGCGGAGCAGCGAGGCGAGGTGGCGCCGGTAGAAGCCGCGGGCGACGAGCCCGAGCCAGACGAGGTCGAGACCGAAGCACACCACGGCGCCGACGCCGTAGAGCTTGAGGAACTGCAACAGGGTCATGGTGTCACCACGAGGTGGCCCGGCTCGGCCGGGCGGTTGGAGAACAGCTCGGCGATGCGCCGCTCTCGATAATCGAAGATGCCGCGCAGTTCCCGCCGTACCGCGACCAGGTGCGCCAGCCGCCCCAGCGGACCGAGCGGCAGCTCGTAATCCACCACATCCTCAATCTCCACGCCGCCTGGCACGGGCCGGAACAGATGGCGGTGGTACCAGCGGCGGTATGGCCCGACCACCATTTCGTCGGCGAACCGCTCGCCCTCGACGTACTCGGCGATGACCGATTCCCAGCGCAGCGGGACGCCGTGCAGCCGCAGGCGGTAGGAGATCCGCGTGCCCTCGCGCACCTCGCGGCCGGAGGCCCGAAGCACCCTGAACGCGAGCCACCGCGGCGTGATGGCCTCGAGGTTGAAGGGATCCCTGAAGAACCCGAACACCTCGGCCGGGTCGGCGCCCACGACCTGACGGCGCTGCAGCCGGTAGCTCACGGCGCCGTCGCCCCGGTCGCCCGGGCCAGGAGGTAGTGGCCGAGACCCCACTCGCTCCCGCCGGCGTAGCCGAACAGCTCCTCGACCGCGAGCAGGAACAGCCGCCAGCGGTTGAACCACAGCCGGCGCTCCCGCCGGCCGTAGTGCCCGCCGAGCACGCGCAGCACCGCGTCCCGGCGGTCCTCGAGGTTGCGTCGCCACGCCGCCGCCGTGCGCCGGTAGTGCCGGCCGTCCAGCCACCATTGGGCTTCCACGGCCAGCGGTCCCGCCAGACGCGGCAGCAGCCCGAAGGCCGGCATGATGCCGCCGGTGAAGAAGTGCCGCGCCATCCAGTCGCCGGGACCGTCGGCCTCGAAGGCGTAGGCCTCGCGCGCATGGCAGAACACGTGGACGAACAGGCGGCCGTCGTCCTCGAGCCAGCCTGCGATGCGCGCCAGCAGCGCGGGCCAGTTGCGCATGTGCTCGAACATCTCGACGCTGACGATCCGGTCGAACCGGCGGCCGGGGTCGAACCCGTTCATGTCCGCGGTCACGACCTCGAGGTTGGCCGGCGCGCGCGCGCGAATGAAGGCTCCCTGGGTGCGGGAGTTGGACACCGCCACGATGCGCGAGCACGGGTAGCGCTCCGCCAGGTAGAGCGACAGCGAGCCCCAGCCGCACCCCAGCTCGAGCACCGACTGCCCGTCCGCCAGCCGTGCCCGCTCGACGGTCAGGTCCAGCATCGCCTGTTCGGCGGCGTCGAGGTCCGCGACGCCCGGGCCCCACAATCCGCTGGAGTACTTGAGGCGCCGCCCCAGCAGCAGCTGGAAGAACCCGACCGGCAGCTCGTAGTGCTGGGCATTGGCGAGCCCGGGCACCGCCGCCACCGGCGCCGCACCGAGCCGCGCGAGGAACGTCTCCAGGCCGCCTGCGGCACGCACCTCGGCCAGCCGCGACGCGCACAGGCCGCCGATGGCCCGGCGCACGGCGGAGGTCGGCACGAGACCCCGCTCGGCCAGCGCGATGCCGAGGCCCACGGTCACGACGGGGACCGCCGCGGCGGCCACGGCAGGAACGCGCTGGTCGTGCGCTGGTACGCCCGGTACGCCTCGCCGCGGCTCCGCAGCGCCTGCCGCTCGGTGTACGGGATGCCGGTGACGCGGAACAGGAAGAGAAACATCGCAGCGGGCCCGATCAGCGTGAGCGTCGCGGCGCGGCCGATCAACACGTACGCCCACCACTGCAGCCACTCGAAGAAGTAGTTCGGGTGGCGGGACAGCCGCCACAGGCCGGCGCGACAGACGGCCCCGCGATTGGCGGGGTCGGCGCGGAAGCGCGCGAGCTGCCGGTCGGCCGCGGTCTCGCCCAGCACCGCCGCCGCCCACACCAGGGCGCCGACCGCCGCCCATCCGTCGAGCGGCCCGCCGCGCATCGCCGCCGCGATCGGGGCGACGAACAGCGCGGCGACCGGCACCTGGCCCAGATAGAGGAAGAGGAAGTTGCGCGGCGCGGCCCCGGCCCATTTCTCCCGCAGCGCGCGGTAGCGGCCGTCCTCGCCGCGGCCCGCCAGCACCCGGTCGGTGAGCAGGTAGAACGCCAGCCGCAACGCCCACACCGCCGCGATGCCGCCGACCAGTGCCCGCCGCCAGGGATCGCCGCCGGAGGCCACGGCGGCGGCCACAGCTCCACCCGCGACCAAGAGCGACCAACCGAGGTCCACGCTCGAGGCGTCGCGGGTGCGGAGCTGGACCGCCCACAGCGAGAGCTGGAGCGCGAGGGCGACGGCCACGGCGGCCGCGATCAGAGCGGTCACGCCGCCGCTCCCACAACGGCCGGCGGCGCGGGCGGCGCGGCCACCGGGCCCAGAGGGGCCGCCGCCGGCTTGGCCAAGGCCAACTGCACGTCGCCGATGGCCCGCTCGAGGAACGCGCCCTCGCAGTAGCAGAAGTAGAACTCCCAGATCCGCCGGAACCGCTCGTCGAACCCCAGGGCGGCCACCGTGTCCCGGTTGCGCGTGAAGTTGCCACGCCAGCGCCGCAGCGTCTCCGGGTAGTGAAGGCCGATCTCATCCACCCGCTCGAGCCGGAGGTCGGTCGCCGCGGCCGCCTGGCGCAGCACGGCGAGCGAGGGCAGGCAGCCGCCCGGGAAGACGTAGCGCTTGATGAAGTCGACCTCGCGACGCGCGGCGTCGTAGCGCTCGTCGGGGATGGTGATGGCCTGGATGGCGGCCCGTCCCGACGGCTTCAGCAGCGCCGCGCACCGCGCGAAGAACGTGCCGAAGTACTCGTGGCCCACGGCCTCGACCATCTCGATCGAAACCAGCTTGTCGTACGCGCCATCGAGGTCGCGGTAATCCCGCTCCAGCACCGTCACCCGGTCCGCGAGCCCGAGATCAGCGACCCGCTGCCGCGCCAGCCGAGCCTGCTCCGCCGAGATGGTCGTGGTGGTCACCCGGCAACCGTAGCGGCGGGCGGCGTGGACGGCGAACCCTCCCCAGCCGGTCCCGATCTCCACCAGGTGGTCGTCCGGACCGAGGGCCAGGAGGGCGGCGATGCGATCGTACTTCGCGATGGACGCGTCCCGCAGCGAGGCGTCGGGCCGCTCGAACAGCGCGCACGAGTAGGTCAGCGTGTCGTCCAGGAACAGCGCGA
>DASPTN010000074.1:0-4994 GCA_035623395.1 Gemmatimonadales bacterium
TGGTGCCCGAGCGGGCAACTGATCGACCCGTATGCCCCGGACCAGAACGGCCGGTCGAGGAACTCGGTGAAGGTGTAGCCGGTCCGTGGCGAGCCGTAGGTGAGGTGCCGGGTCACCAGCTCCCAGCGGTAGTAGTACGTCGCGTCGATCGCGGAGTCGGGGGACTCGAAGAACGGGATGTTCGCCGCGTACCAGTCCCGGTCCCGGTTCTCGAGGAACGACTGACGCGCGATGATGGCCCGGCCGTCGAGGATCGGACGGCGGTCGGGCGCGCACGCCGGGACGACGGCGAGCGCGACCAGCGCGAGCAGGCGTTTGACCGCCGTCATCACCGGGCCGCTCCTCCGCTTGCGGGCCCGATAATAGAGCCGGGGCCGGCGGCGCGCCAATGGGCCGCGGGGCGTCGCCGGCCAGGCGCGCCCGGCGGGTCGTCGCGCCGCGTCGAGGCGGCGGCGCGGCGGGGCCGCCGGAAGCGGGGATTGACAAAACCCCTGCCCGGCTTCACTTTACCTGCGCCTTACGGCGTACGCATTTGCAGCCGCTTGTCGGGGTAAGCTATGACAGCACCGCTGCGGGGCGTTTCCCGGGCGGTTTTTTTGTGGCAGCAACGACTTTGCACTGGCCACGGTGGCCGGTGTGTACCGGGCAGCGATGCCCAACTTTTCAGGAGTAGTCTCGTATGGCGCAGGGAACGGTGAAGTGGTTCAATGACGCGAAGGGTTTCGGGTTCGTCCAGCAGGACGGCGGCCAGGACGTCTTCGTGCATCACACCGCGATCATCGCCGAGGGGTTCCGCTCGCTCTCTGAGGGCGATCGGGTGGAGTTCGAGGTCAAGCAGGGCCCGAAGGGCCTGCAGGCCGCGAACGTGCGGAAGATCACGGCCTGACCTGAGCGTCGGGCCGCTTCACCGGCGCCGGCTCCGCGAGGAGCCGGCGCTTTCATTTTCGGGAGTGCGGCGGTGGAGGGAGCCGGCCGCGCGGCCGCGCCGCGAAACCGTGCAGATCGCGTCCGCGTACGCTAGCTTGGAGCCGAAATGACGACGCCGTCCGCCGATCTCTCGCGCCTGACGATCAACCGCGACGCGCCCTCGCGCGGCGTGCGCCGGGCGTTCCGCACCACGGTGCTCATCGCGGCCGGGGCGGTGGTGCTGGTCGCGGCCGTGCTGTGGGTGCTGCGCGCCCGCGCGGCACCGGTGGTGCGCGTCGCCACCGCGACACTGGTGGGCGGCGGCGGCGCGGGGGCCGCGGGCGTGGTGGCCAACGGCTACGTCGTGGCGCGCACCCAGGCGTCGGTCTCGGCCAAGCTGCCGGGCCGGCTCGCGTACCTCGGCGTGTCCGAAGGCTCCCACGTGGTGGCCGGCCAGCTGATCGCGCGCCTCGACAACGCCGACTACACCGCCGCGGTCGGGCAGGCGGAGGCGAACCTCGCCGCCGAGCGGGCGACGCTGATCGAGGCGCGGGCGGACCGCGACGAGCTGGTCCGCGAGGCGCGCCGCGCCCAGGACGTCCACGCCCAGAACGCGCAGCTCATCTCGCAGCAGGGCCTCGATTCGGCCGACAGCCGCGCGGCGCAGGCCGTGGCCCGCGCCCAGGCGGAGTCGGCGCGGGTGGACGCGGCGGCCTCCGCGCTCGGCGTGGCCCGCGCCAACCTCGAGAACACGCTGATCCGGGCCCCGTTCACTGGCGTCGTGCTCACGAAGGACGCGGAGGTGGGCGAGGTGGTGGCGCCGTCGGTGGGCGGAGGGCTCACCCGCGGCGCCGTCGTCACGATGGCCGACTTCGCGACGCTGGAGGTCGAGGTCGACGTCAACGAGGCGTACATCGCGCGCATCCGCGCCGGCGAGCCGGCGCGGATCACGCTCGACGCCTATCCCGACACCGCGTTCCGCGGGTCGGTGCGCCTGGTCGTGCCGACGGCCGACCGGCAGAAGGCGACGGTGCAGGTGAAGGTCTCGATCCGCGACCACGACCCGCGGATCCTGCCCGAGATGGGGGCGCGCGTCGAGTTCCTGGAGCCGGCGCACGCCGGCCCCGGTCCCGCGCCACGGCCGCGCGTAAGCGTGCCGGCCGACGCGGTCCACAGCGACGGGGCCGAGACAATCGTGTGGCTGGTGAAGGACGGGCGGCTCGAGCGCCGGGTCGTCGACGCCGGACCCACCAGCGGAGGGATGCGGGAGGTGAGGGCGGGGCTGGCGGGCGGCGAGGTGCTGGTGACGGGGGGGCTGGAGAATCCGGCGGCGGGAATGAGGGTGGTGGTGAAGCCGTGAGCCACCGGGTGAAAAGTGAGGTGAGCCGTGAGACGTTCACGTGAGACGTGAGAGGAGGAAAAGCGTGAGAGGTGGCGCCGGGTTCACCTCTCACCTAGACTTCTCACCTCTCACTTGAACGTCTCACGGCTCACCTCTCACTTCTTACGCTCGCCTAGGGTACTCCCTTGTCTCTCGTCACCATTCGCGGCCTCACCAAGATCTTCCAGCGCGACTCCCAGCCCATCACCGTCTTCGACGGGCTGAGCCTCGAGTTCGCCGAAGGCAGCTTCACGGCCCTGATGGGGCCCTCGGGCAGCGGCAAGAGCACGCTGCTCAACCTGGTGGCGGGGCTCGACCGGCCCACCTCGGGCACGGTGATCGTGGGCGGCGCCGAAGTGAGCGCCATGGGGCCCGGGGCGCTTGCCGAGTGGCGGTCGCGGCACGTGGGCTTCGTCTTCCAGTCCTACAACCTGCTGCCGGTGCTCACGGCCTACCAGAACGTCGAGCTGCCGCTGCTGCTCACGCGGCTCTCGAAGGCCGAGCGGCACGAGCACGTGACGACGGCGCTGGGGGTCGTGGCGCTGACCGACCGCGCCGAGCACTTCCCGCGGCAGCTGTCGGGCGGCCAGGAGCAGCGGGCCGCCATCGCGCGGGCGATCGTGTCCGACCCGACCATCATCCTGCTCGACGAGCCCACCGGCCAGCTCGACGCGAAGTCGGCCGCCGAGGTGCTGGAGCTGCTGCAGCGGCTGAACCGTGAATTCCACAAGACGATCCTCATGGTGACGCACGACCCGCACGCGGCGCAGGCCGCGGGCCGCACTCTGCACCTCGACAAGGGAGTGCTCACCGCGTGAAGTACTTCCCCCTGGTGTGGGCGAACCTGACGCGCCACAAGCGCCGCACGGTGCTGACCACGCTCAGCGTGGCGCTGGCGCTGTTCCTGTTCGCGTCGCTGCGCTCGGTGGTGACCACGCTCCGCGCCGGCGCGGAGGTGGGCAGCGAGTCGCGGATGATCGTGCAGAGCGCCAAGGCCATCGTGTTCTTCCTGCCGATGAGTTATCGGGAGCGGCTGCTCGCCGTGCCCGGCGTGCAGGCCGTCACCTGGGCCGACTGGTTCGGCGGGGTGTACCAGGACCCGAAGAACTTCTTCGCCTCCTTCGCCGCCGACGCCGAGTCCTACCTGGACATGTACCGGAGCGACTTCACGCTGCCGGCCGACCAGCGCGCCGCCTTCATCAAGGAGCGCACGGCGTGCATCGTGGGCCAGCACCTGCTCGAGAAGTACGGCTGGCGCCTCGGCCAGGACGTCACGCTGAAGGGCACCATCTTCCAGGGCGACTGGACGTTCACGATCCGGGGCGTGTACCACGCCACCAACCCGGCGTTCAGCGAAGACGCCCTGATGTTCCACTACGAGGTCGTCTACGAGCGCTACCCGCGCTGGGTGCAGCCCGGCTGGTACGTGCTGGAGCTCAAGGATCCGTCGCTCGCCCAGCAGGTCGCGGCCGCGATCGACTCGGAGTTCAAGAACTCGAGCGATCCCACCAAGACCGGCACCGAGCGCGCGTTCAACGCCGGGTTCGTCACCATGTGGGGCAACGTCAGCTTCCTGATGGACAGCATCGGCATGGCGGTCGTGTTCGCGATCCTGCTGGTGGCCGCGAACTCGATGATGCTGTCGGCGCGGGAGCGCACCAACGAGGTCGGCGTCCTCAAGACCGTGGGCTTCGGCGACCGGCTGCTGTTCGGCCTGGTGATGGCGGAGGCGGGCACGATCGCGCTGGGCGGCGCGGTGCTCGGCCTCGGCGCGGCCAAGGCGCTGTACCGGCCGACCGGCTTCAGCGCGATGGGATTCCTTCCCGGGTTCGACGTCACGGCGGGCACCCTGGCCCTGGGCCTCGGGATCGCCGTGGTGCTGGCCCTGGCGAGCGGCCTGGTGCCGGCCGTGAACGCGGCCCGGCTCTCGGCCGTGCAGGCGCTGAGGCACGTCGAATGAAGATCCCCCTGGTCTACAACGTCCGGAGCCTGGCGCGCCGGCCGGTCTCGAGCGCGATGACGGCGCTTGGCGTGGCGCTGGTGGTCGGCGTCTTCATCGCGATGCTCGCGCTCGCCAACGGCTTCAAGATGGCCCTGGTCAGGACCGGCTCGCCCGACAACGTGCTGGTGCTCCGCAAGGGCGCCGACTCCGAGCTGTCGAGCGGCATCACCCGCGACAACGCCGCGATCATCGCGGCGCTCCCCGAGGTCGCCGCCGCGGTCGACGGCTCGCCGCTGGCGAGCCCCGAGGTGTTCGTGCCCATGAACGTCGAGTCGGCCGGCGGCGGCGAGGCGCAGCTGGTCGTGACGCGCGGCGTGACCCCGCGAGCGTTTGAGGTGCGCCACGGCGTCCGGATCACCGAGGGCCGGATGTTCACGCCCGGGCGCGACGAGGTCATCATCGGGACGGCGATCGCCCCGAAGCTGGCGCACAGCGCGGTCGGCGACACCGTCCAGCTGGCGGGCCGCGGCTGGCTCGTGGCGGGCCACTTCAGCGCCGGCGGCTCGGCGTTCGAGTCGGAGATCTGGGGCGAGAACGACCAGTTGATGCCGGTCCTGCGCGGCCAGGTCTACCAGGTGGTGGCGTTCCGGCTCAAGGACCGGTCGCAGTTCGACGCGGCCAAGCAGACGCTGGAGAACGACCCGCGGCTGCAGGTGGACGCGCGCCGGGAGTCCGAGTTCTACGCGTCGCAGTCCACCGTGCTGC
>DASPTN010000075.1:0-9799 GCA_035623395.1 Gemmatimonadales bacterium
GGCCCGATTCCCGCACCGTCAGGAGAGCGCACATGGCAGACACCGGATCACCCGCCCCCGCCCCCGTCACCGCGATCACCGACCGCGGCTACGCCCACCCGGAGGTCCTGGTCTCCACGGCCTGGGTGGCCGAGCACCTGAAGGACCCGGCGGTCCGGATCGTGGAATCCGACGAGGACGTGCTGCTGTACGAGACGGGGCACGTCCCGGGCGCGGTGAAGATCGACTGGGTCGCCGATCTCAACGACCCGCTGGTCCGCGACTACCTCGACCGGGACCGATTCACGAAGCTGCTGCGCGCGCGCGGCATCAACGACGACACCACCGTCGTCTTCTACGGGGACAAGAACAACTGGTGGGCGACCTACGCCTTCTGGGTGTTCCGGCTGTTCGGCGTCAAGAACCTGAAGGTGATGGACGGCGGGCGGCAGCGCTGGTCCGACGAGGGCCGGTCGCTGGTCACCGACGTCGCCCGGCACGCCGAGGGCGCCATCAAGGTGGGCGAGCGGAACGACAAGGCCGTCCGCGCGTTCCGCGACGACGTGGCGGCGCACGTGCAGGCGCACCACAAGCTGGTGGACGTGCGCAGCCCCGAGGAGTTCCGCGGTGAGCGGATGCACATGCCGGACTATCCGAACGAGGGGGCGCTCCGCGGCGGCCACATCCCCGGCGCGAAGAGCATCCCGTGGGCACGCGCGGTGAGCCCGGACACCCACTGCTTCCGCACCGCCGCCGAGCTGAGGACGATCTACCAGCAGGAGAACGGGCTTGAGAAGAACGACGACATCGTGGTCTATTGCCGGATCGGGGAGCGCTCCTCGCACACGTGGTTCGCGCTGAAGTACCTGCTCGGCTACGCCAAGGTGCGCAACTACGACGGGTCGTGGACGGAGTGGGGAAACCTGGTCAGGGCGCCAGTCGAGAAGCCGTAGGGCGGAGTGGGCGGACGGCGGTCACGAGGGCAGCTGCGAGACGCACAGTCACGAGTGGTCACGAGGGGTGAGAGCAGAGTGGACCGTGAGACGCGCATCGCCTGGCTGGTCGATCACTACCAGCATCCCCGCCATCGCGGGGCGCTGGCGGACGCGGACGTACGGATGCCCGGCGGCAATCCCGGCTGCGGCGACCTGCTCACGGCGTATGTGAAGGCCGCGCCCGGCCAGGATCGCGTCGAAGCGCTCAGCTTCGATGGCGAGGGGTGCACGCTCAGCCAGGCGGCGGCATCGATCCTGGCCGAGCGCGTGAACAAGCAGCGCCCCTCGTTCGACGACGTGATGGAGCTCAGCTACGAGAAGATGATGGACCTCCTCGGCCGGGATCTCGTCAGCTCCCGGCCGCGCTGCGCGACCCTCGCGCTCGGCACACTCAAGGCGGCCGTGCGCCGGCTGTCGATGGATCGCCGGCTCCGCGCCGCAGGGCGCACGGAGGCCGAGATCCGCGCGCTGCGTGGAGAGACCGCCGCAGGCACGGCGCCGGAGGAGACGGGTCTCGTCTTCGGCGACGGGGCCGCCGGCGCGGCAGGCGACCACGGCGCGCGCCTGCCCGATCCGCTGAAGGGCTAGACGGGCCGGCGACCGCCAGGCTCCGCCCCGCGGCCGCGAGGCGGCCGCCGGCCGACCGCTCCCCGCCGGGCAGCGGGGGTGGAACTGGGCTGCGGACCCTCTACTATTAATTGCTATGAAGCCACTCAACATTGTTCGGCAGCCCGCTGCCGCGAGCCAGACGATGTACGACGAGGCCTTCGTCACACCGATGCGCCAGGAGCTGGTGCGCATCGGCTTCAAGGAGCTGCGGACGCCCGAGGAGGTGGACGCGGAGCTGCAGCACCAGCGGGGCACGACCCTGGTGGTCGTGAACTCCATCTGCGGCTGCGCGGCCGGCCGGGCACGGCCGGGCGTCGCCCTGGCGGTGCAGCACGAGCCGCGGCCCCAGCGCCTGACGACCGTGTTCGCGGGCCAGGACCGGCCGGCCACGGAGCGGGCGCGGAGCTACTTCGCGGGCGAGCCTCCGTCGTCGCCGCAGATCGCGCTGTTCAAGGACGGACGGATGGTGTTCATGATGCAGCGGCGGGAGATCGAGGGGCGGGATGCGCCGGAGATCGCCGAGCGGCTCCGGGTCGCATTTGAGAGATTCTGTGGCGGACACGATGAAGCGTGAGAGGTCACGTGAACGTCTCACCTCTCACGCCTCACCTCTCACCGCACTACCACCCCACCCCCACCCTGAACCCCACCTTGGTCTGACGCAGGCTCGGTTCAACGAGGAGGCCGGCGAACGGAATATTCGGCGGCCCCGCGGCGTTCCTCAGCTGCAGCACGAACAGCACCGCGGCGCCGACGGCCGAGACCTGGCCGACGACCAGCCACGCCCGCGCCGAGCGGTCGTCGCGCACGACCTGCTGGTAGGTCGCCTCCGCCTTCGGGTCCGCGTAGCGCCCGTCGGGGGCGATCGTGCAGGTGGCGATCTGGCCGCAGTACTCCACCAGCGCGCCGTACGCGTTGTTGCCGGCATTGTGCTGGTGGATGCCGATCGCGGTGGCGCCGACCGCCAGGGCCGCCGCCGCCCACTTGCCGTAGCGGATCGACGCCGGCGTGACCTGAGCGGGCGCCGCGGCGGCCGCCGGGGGCGCGGTGGTCGTGTCGGTCTGCGCCGCCGCCGGGCGCGGCGCGACGCACAGGGCGGCGAGCGCGGCCACCGCCCACTTCGCGCGCGGCCCCGCGGCGCGCCCGCGCGTCCCGGCGCCACGCGTCCGGATCACCGGAACGCCACCACCTCTCCGCGCTCCGACGCCGCGACGAAGAATCGCCCGTCGACGACCACGGGCTCGACGAGGGGTGGGTGGACCGTCGCCGTCCAGCGGCGGGCCCCCGTCCGGTCCACCAGGCTGAGCCGTCCGCCGACCTCGGCCACGAGCACGCCGCCCGCCACGGGGACCGGCGCGGCGCGGGCCACCACGCCGAGCGCGACCCGCGTGGCGCGGGCGGGCGCGTCGAGCGGGACCCACCACAGGTCGCCGTCGTGGGTGAGCACGAAGGCGGTGTCACGCTGCACGGCCACGGCGCCCACGACGCCGCTCCCGACGTCCAGCGTCCACCGGGTGGCGAGGGTGGCGGTGTCGCACGCCTCGAGCCGGCCGGTGGTGGTCCCGACGATCAGCACACTGTCCGCCAGCGCCGGCGCCGCCAGCACCGCGGCGGGCGTCGCGCGCCGCGCGCGCACCGCCCCGGTCGCGGCGTCCAGCAGGTAGAGGGAGTCCGCGGCCGTGGCGACGGCCACCCCGCCGCCCACCGCCACCGGCGGCGCGCGCACCGCGCCGTGGAGCCGCGCGCGCCACACCACCCCGCCGCCGCCGGCCGAGAGCGCGCTCAGCCAGCCGTCGGTCGTGCCGGCGTAGACCTGCGCCTGGTGGATGGTGATGGGTGCCGCGACGTCGCCGAGCGACCGCGCCCACACGCGCTTCCCGCTCGCGAGCTCGAGCGCCAGCACCTGGCCGTCGCGCGTCTCGGTCGCGACGTACACGCGGTCGTAGTCCACCAGGGGGCCGCTGCCGATGTTCGCGCCGAACCGCCGCCGCCAGATGATCGCGCCGGTGCGCCGGTCGAGCACCGTGAGCTGGCGGTCCACCTGCGAAAGCAGGACCAGGCTCTCGGTCAACGCCGGCGCGCCGGCCACGCCGCGGCCCACGTCGGTGCGCCAGGCGGGCGCCGGGTCGGTGTCGAGCGTGTCGGCCGTCGCGCTGGCGCGCCGCTCCGAGCCGAGATACGTCGTCCAGCGGCGCTCCTGGGACGCCGGCGCCAGGTGATACACGGTCGTGCACGCGTTGACGCACACCAGCGCCGCGGCTAGAATCACCGGCCACGCGTTATGCCGACCCGCCTGGAGATCTCCGCGCTCGCCGCATCCATCGGTACCACGGTCGCCGTTCAGGGATGGGTGCTCACCACCCGCTCGTCCGGGAAGATCGCGTTCGTCGTGATCCGCGACGGCACGGGCTACCTGCAGGGCGTGCTCGCCAGGGCCGACGTGTCCGACGCGGCCTGGCAGCGCTTCCAGTCTCTGACCCAGGAGACCTGTGTCCGGCTGGTGGGGGAGGTGCGCGCCGACAAGCGCTCGCCCGGCGGCGTGGAGCTGGCGGTGCACGACGTCGAGGTCCTCGGCCCCAGCGTCGACTTCCCGATCACGCCCAAGGAGCACGGCACGCCGTTCCTGCTCGACCACCGGCACCTGTGGCTGCGGAGCCGGCGGCAGGTGGCCGTGATGAAGATCCGTCACGAGACCATCCAGGCGATCCGGGACTTCTTCCACTCCCGCGGCTTCTTCCTGGTCGACACGCCGATCCTGACGGGCAGCATCGGGGAATCCGGCGGCACGCTGTTCGAGACGCCGTACTTCGATCTCGGCAAGGCGTACCTCGCGCAGACCGGCCAGCTGTACGTGGAGGCGGCGTGCGCGGCGCTCGGCAAGGTGTACTGCTTCGGCCCCACCTTCCGCGCGGAGAAATCGAAGACCCGGCGGCACCTCACCGAGTTCTGGATGGTCGAGCCCGAGGTGGCATTCGCCGACTCCAGCGACAACATGCGGCTCCAGGAGGAGTTCATCTCCGCGGTGGTGGCGCGGGTGCTCGACCGCCGCGCCGAGGACCTCAAGGAGCTCGAGCGCGACACGGCCCGGCTCGCCAGCATCGCGCCGCCGTTCCCGCGCGTCTCGTACACCGAGGCCGTGGAGCTGCTCAAGGCGAGGGGCTCCTCCATCGAGTGGGGCTCGGATCTCGGCGCCGAGGACGAGACCCAGCTCGTCGAGGGCCGCGACCGGCCGCTGTTCGTCTACAACTACCCGCGGGCCGCCAAGGCGTTCTACATGAAGGAGAACCCGGACGACCCGCGCACCGTGCTGTGCGACGACTGCCTCGCGCCCGAGGGCTACGGCGAGATCATCGGCGGCAGTCAGCGCGAGGACGACTACGACCGCCTGCTCGCCCGCATCCGCGAGCAGGGCCTGCCCGAGGAAGCGTACGGCTGGTACCTCGACCTCCGGAAGTACGGCACGTTCGTGCACTCGGGCTTCGGGCTCGGCGTCGAGCGGACGGTGGCCTGGATCTGCGGGCTCGAGCACATCCGCGAGGCGATCGCCTTCCCGCGCACCATCTACCGCATCACGCCGTAGCGGCCCCGCGGCGGCGCGCCGCCCGGACTCACGCCGCGGCTTCCCCCGCCTTCACCTCGTCCCACAACCGGTCGAGCGCCGCCAGGTCGGCGCGGCCCAGCTCCACGCCCCGCTCGGCGGCCTTGCGCTCCAGCGCGCGGAACCGGCGGGCGAACTTGTCGGTCGCGCTCCGCAGCGCGGTCGAGGGATGCACGCCCGCCTTGCGGGCCACGTTCACCGCCGCGAACAGCACGTCGCCGATCTCCGCCTGCGTGTGCTCGCGCGCCTCGCCGACTTCCTCCTCGAGCTTGGCGAGCGGCCCGGCCACGTCGCTCCAGTCGAAGCCGACGGCCGCGGCCCGCTCCTGGAGCCGGAACGCGCGCTCCAGCTCGGGCAGGCCCGGCGGCAGGTGGCCCAGCTGGCCGACCGTCTCGCCGCGCGCGGCGGCCTCGCGCCGCCGCTCCTCCGCCTTGAGCCGCTCCCACTGCGGCTTGGGCTCGCCGGCGAACAGGTGCGGGTGGCGCCGCTTCATCTTCCGCTCCAGCGCCGCCGTCACGTCGGCGAGGGTGAAGCTGCCGCGCTCCTCCGCGATCACGAGCTGGAAGCACAAGTGCAGCAGCAGGTCGCCGAGCTCGGCCGCGATCCGCGCCTCGTCGCCGGCCGCGAGCGCCTCGTCGAGCTCGGCCACCTCCTCGCGCAGGTAGGGGCGCAGGGTCTCGCGGGTCTGGGCCCGGTCCCAGTCGCACCGCCGGCGGAGGTCGCGGACCAGGGCCAGACACGACCCAAATGCCGAATCGTCTTGCATTTAGCCTCCCGGCCGGGTACGGTACTCAGTTTGTGATGCCAGAGCAAACCGCCGCTTCCGACGCGCCCGCGCGCACCTGGGTCGACGTGAACCTCGGGGCCATCGTCGCGAACGCCCGCACCATCGCGGCCCGCGCGAAGGGCAGCCGGCTGCTGCCGATCGTCAAGGCGGACGCCTACGGGCTCGGCGCCGTCCCGGTCGCGCGCGCGCTCGAGGCGGTGGATCCGTGGGGCTTCGCGGTGGCGACGGCGCACGAGGGCCGCGAGCTCAGGGAAGCCGGCGTCACGCGGCCGATCCTGGTGATGGGCCCGCAGACCCACGGTCTGGACCTGGTGGCGAGGCACGCGCTCACGCCGGCCCTGGGGAGCGTGGAGCAGATCTGTGCGTGGCTGGATCTCGCCCCCGGCCGGCCGTTCCACGTGGAGGTGGACACCGGGATGGCGCGCTGGGGCCTGCCGTGGCAGGCGTTCGGCGGGGAGGCCGCGCGGTTCCGCGACGCCCCCGGCTTCGAGGGCGTGTTCACCCACTTCCATTCGCCGGCCGAGGCGCCGGCCTCGGTGGCGGAGCAGTGGCGCCGCTTCCAGGCCGCGGTGGCCGCCCTCCCGAGGCGGCCGCCGCTGGTGCACGCCGCCAACAGCGCGGCGATCCTGGATTTCCCGGAGACCGCGGCGGACCTGGTGCGCCCGGGCATCTTCCTCTACGGCGGCCGCGCCGGCGCGCACGCGCCGCGGCGGGTGGTGGAGTGGCGGGCGCGGGTCCTGGCCACGCGGTGGCTGGAGCCCGGCGAGACGGTGAGCTACGGCGCCAGCTGGCGCGCCGCCGCGCGCACCTGCATCGCCACGATCGCCGCGGGCTACGCCGACGGCGTGCCGCGCGCGCTGTCCAACGCGGGCGCGGCGCTGGTCGAGGGCCGGCGGCTGCCGTTCGCCGGCCGGGTGACGATGGACTTCACCATGGTCGCGGCCGAGACGGCCCCCGCGCCCGGCGCGGTCGCCACGCTGATCGGGAGCGACGGCGCCGAGGCGATCGAGCTCGACGACCTCGCCGCCGCCGCGGGCACGATCAGCTACGAGATCCTGACCCGCCTGGGGCGGCGCGTGACGAGGGTCTACCGGTGAGCCGTTTCTTCCTCATCGTGCTCGACGGCGTGGGCATCGGCGAGGCGGCCGACGCCGCCGCGTACGGCGACACGGGCAGCGACACGCTGGGCAACGTCGCGCGCCGGGTGGGCGGGCTGAAGGTCCCCGTGCTCGAGAGCCTCGGCCTGGGGTGCATCCGCCCGCTCGAGGGCGTCGCCGCGGTCGAGCGGCCGCGGGCCGCGTACGGCCTGATGCGCCCGACCGCGGCCGGCAAGGACAGCACCACCGGCCACTGGGAGCTGTGCGGCCTGCCGGTGATGCGGGCGTTCCCCACCTACCCGAAGGGCTTTCCGCCGGAGGTGATCGACGAGTTCGCGCGGCGCACCGGGCGGGGCGTGCTGGGGAACAAGACGGCCTCGGGGACGGGGATCATCGACGAGCTGGGGCCGCGGCACCTCGAGACCGGCGACTGGATCGTGTACACCTCGGCCGACTCGGTCTTCCAGGTCGCGGCGCACGAGGCCCGGATCCCGCTGGCCGAGCTGTACCGGGCCTGCCGCGAGGCGCGCGCGATGCTGACCGGGAAGCACGGCGTCTCGCGGGTGATCGCGCGGCCGTTCGTCGGCACCCCGGGCGCGTTCGAGCGCACGGCGAACCGCCGCGACTTCTCGCTCGACCCCATCGGCCCGACGCTGCTCGACCGGCTCGCCGAGCGCGGGATCCCGCGCCACGGCATCGGCAAGGTGGACGACCTGTTCGCGGGGCGGAACATCACCTCGACCCACACGCCGACCAATCCGGAGGCGTACCGCCTTATTCGGGAGGCGCTGCAGCGTGTAGATTCCGGGCTGGTGTTCGTGAACGTGATCGAGTTCGACCAGAGCTGGGGCCACCGCAACGACGTCGCGGGCTTCCACCGCGGGCTGCTCGAGCTGGACCGCGAGCTGGCGGGCCTGCTGCCGCTGCTCAGGGACCGCGACGTGCTGGCGCTGACGGCGGACCACGGCAACGACCCGACCTCGACGTCGACCGACCACGCGCGGGAGAACGTGCCGCTGCTGGTCGTCGGCCCGCAGGTGCGGCCGGTGCCGCTCGGCGCGCGGTCCAGCTTCGCGGACCTCGGCCAGACCGCGGCGGACTACTTCGGCGTGACGCCGCTCGGGGCGGGGACGTCGTTCCTGCGCGAGATCCTGGGATGATCCGGCGACGGCCGAGCCGCGGCGGGCGGGCGGCGCGGGGGACGCGTGCGGGGCGGCCCGAGCCCCGCACGGCGCGATGAGCGACCGGCTGGTCGAGGCGGCGCGCGGGGCGATGGCGCGCGCGTACGCCCCCTACTCGCGGTTCCGGGTCGGCGCGGCGCTCGAGGCCGACGACGGCACGGTGATCGCGGGCTGCAACGTCGAGAACGCCTCGTTCGGCGGGACGATCTGCGCGGAGCGCACCGCGCTCGTGGCGGCGGTCGCGGCGGGGCACCGGCGCTTCCGGCGCCTCGCGATCGCCAGCGACGCGGCCGAGCCGGTGGCACCGTGCGGGCTGTGCCGCCAGATGCTGGTGGAGTTCGGCGCGGCGCTCGAGATCGTGTCCGTCGGCGCCCGGGGCGGCCAGGCGACCTGGCGCCTCGACGCGCTGCTCCCCCAGGCCTTCACCGGCGAGAGCCTTCCGGAGGGCGCATGAAGATGGGCCGCATCGTCGGGTCGGTGGTGGCGACCCGCAAGGACCCGTCGCTCGCGGGCACCAAGCTGCTCGTGGTCGAGAACCTGTCGCCCGAGATGAAGAGCGAGGGCGGCTACGTCGTGGCCGTGGACGCGGTGGGCGCCGGGGCGGGCGAGGTGGTGCTGTACGCCTCCGGCTCGTCGGCCCGCCAGACCGGCGCGACGAAGGACCGGCCGGTCGACGCGGTGATCATGGCGATCGTCGACAGCTTCGAGGCGCACGGGAAGAATGTCCGCCTGGCGTAGCGCGGCCGTGGCCGTCGCGGCGCTGGTCGCCGTCGCCGGGTGCAGGGAGCAGCTGGCCACGCCCGGCAGGTGCCCCACGCTGTGCCCGGCGGGCAACGTGCAGCTGGCGGACACGGTCCTCACCGCCGCGGACGTGGCGGACACCAGCGTGCGCGGGTACGTGCTGGTGCGGGAGGCGTCCTACCTGCTGGCCTCCACGCTCGACTCGCTGCAGAGCGTGGTGCTGCTCCGGTTCAACAAGCTCGACACGGCGTGGTATCCCGGCACCGACACGGCCCTGGTCGGCCGGCAGGACAGCGTGGTGCTGTCGCTGCACGTCAGCCAGCGCGACACCACGGTCAAGCAGCTGCTGCTGCTCATCTACCGGCTGCCCGGCCTGCTCGACACGGCGTCGACCTACGCGTCGATCCGTCCCTACTTCGCCGACTCGCAGCTGGTGGACACCATCGCCGTTTCCGACACGATCAAGGGGGGCGACAGCATCAGCGTGCGGATCGCGGACAGCCTGGTGATCCCCGCCGCGGATTCCGGCTACGTGTCGCTCGGCATCGCGATCGCCGCCGCCGGCAAGACGGCGTTCACGATCGGGTCGGGCAACAGCGGCACGGTGTCGCCCGGCCTGACGTTCTTCGTGGAGGCGCAACCGCCGCTGGACACGCTCCGCCATTCCTTCCCGCTCTCGCCGTACGTGGGCTTCTTCGTGATGTCGCCCCCGCCCGCGCAGCCGCCGCCCGGCCTGCTCACGCTGGGGGGGATCCCCACCGCCCGCGCGCTGCTGCACCTGTCGCTGCCCAGCGTGGTGGTGGACTCCAACG
>DASPTN010000076.1:0-18275 GCA_035623395.1 Gemmatimonadales bacterium
TCCGGTGCGCCAGGAGTACACGACGGCCACGGCGAGGATCGCGACGAACACCACGATCTCGACCAGCACCTGCCAGGTGTGCATGGTGCGGAAGACGAGCGCCACCGGCAGCAGGTAGATCACGTCCACCGCCACCGCGAGGTACAGCAGGGCGTACAGGTAGTAGCCCAGCGAGAACTGGCGCCACGCCCCGCGCTCGGGCACGATGCCGCTCTCGTAGGTCTTGAAGGTGTCCTGGCCGCGGCCGCGCGGCGCGATGAAGTGCGGAACCGCGACGGCAATCATGCCGAAGACCAGCCCGAGGACCAGGAAGGCCAGGACGAACCGGTACTCGTGGATCGTCGAAGCGTCCATGTCTCCCTACGACCGGGGGAACGACGGCGGGCGAGACGGCGCACGCAACCGGATGGAGCGGAAGGGGATCGAACCCTCGACCTCGTGGTTGCAAACCACGCGCTCTCCCAACTGAGCTACCGCCCCGCCGAAAACCGCCGCAATGTAGCTAAGCCGGGTGACCCGCTCAAGCAATTTGCGTACCGCGGGCGGCGCGCTCCGCGCGACCGCGACGCCGCTACGGCCGCACGACCGAGAGCGAGACGCCCGTCGTGTCGAGGAGGAAGTAGTTCGTGGCCGCCAGGGCGAGCACCCGAGCGCTGTACTTCCGGTACTGGCGCGTGTCGTTCACCGCGATGCGCGCGAGCTCGCCGGCCACCAGAACGGAGCCGGCGGGCGCGACGGCCACGATCCGCGTCGTGTCGTCGCCCGAGGTCTGCGCGAACACGCGATAGCCCGAGCCCGAGGGCGCCGTCACCGCGCCCGCCGGCCCGATCACGACGAACAGGGCGGCGCGGATGCCGGAGCCGGGCGTCGCGAGGCGCACCGACAGCTCGCCGGCCACCGGGCCCTGCTCGCCCCTGCAGCCCGCGGCCACGGCCGCCGCGGCGGCGAGGATCAGGAGGCGCTTCATCGCCGCGCTCCCCGGCGGAGGCCCGCGGCGCGCGAGTCGAGCGCGCCCGGATTCCGGTCGAGCCAGGCCACGAAGTCGCCGAGATCGAAGTGCCCGTTGTTGTTGCCGAGGCCGTCGAGCACCAGCAGCTGGCCGCCGGTGAGCGCGCTCTTGCCGGTGAACAGCTGGGTGAGCACGTCGGCCGTGCCGGCGAAGGTCGCCACGAGCTGGTAGGGCCGCACCGCGTGCAGCAGCAGCACGCTCGAGCCCGTCACCGAGTCCACGGTCCAGCCGACGAACGCCGCGCCGCTGTCCGGCACCGGCGTCAGCGTCACGCTGTCCCCCTCGGCGAGGAAGCTGCCGGCCGCGGGATCGATGGTGCGGGTGGCGCTCACCGAGCCGGGGCCGATGATCGACACCTGCATCAGATAGCGGCGGGCCACCAGCGCCGTGTAGGTCGCGCCGGCCGCGGAGCCGGTGATCGTGTGCTGCGCCGGCTTGCCGTCCGACCACGACCGGAACGCGTAGGCCACCCGCAGATTCGCGGAGAGCTGGGCGGTGTCGATCGCGATGGCGTGCGTGGACCCGTCGGCCAGCAGGTCGCGGAACACCGGGGTCCGCACCCCGTCGACCTGCACGCTCGCCCCCGTGTCCGACGCCGTCACCGTGGTGATGCCGCCGAGCGTGATCCGGAACCGCATCGCACCGAACGGCACGACCTGCTGGATCGAGTCCAGCCTGATCCCGACCGGCGCGCCGGCGTTGCTGCGCGCCGACGGCCTGGTGCCGGGGCCGAAGTCCGTGTTGCCGCTCGTGCCGGGGAACGGGTCTCCCGCGTCGCCTCGGTCGTTGCACGCGGTGCCGTAGGTGCAGTCGAGCCCGGTGTCACCCTCGGCTTCCTCGATCGCCAGGGCATGCGGGACGACCGCGTTCACCGAGTTGGACGGGAGCCGCGCCGCCATCGCCGCCGTGTCGAGGTGGTAGATCATGAGACCCGGCCCGTACATCATCGAGTCCGAGCCGATGGGCTGACGGTTCTCGAGCAGGAACGACTCCGTGGTTCCCGCGATCGGGACCGAGAAGGCCGTGTCGCCCGTCTCGATGGGACCGACCGTGACGATCTGGGAGGCCGCGAGCGGCACCTCCGTCACCCAGCCCAGCGTCGCGAGCGTCCAGGCGCTCATGTGCGCCGGGCGGTACGGCTTCTGCTCGTTGCCCTCGGACATCAGGTCCCAGCGGCCGATGCCCTCGGTGTTGCCGCTCACGTCGTACAGGTCCGGCAGGCCGAACAGGTGGCCGGTCTCGTGCGTGACCGTGCCGATCGGCGCCAGCTGCCCCGAGGTGCAGCCGGTCTGCCCGCCCTGGGCGCCCTGGATGATGTAGTCGTCGATCACCACCGGCCGGCCGTTCACCGAATCGTTCGTCGTGTAGGGTCCCACGCCCCAGCCCGACAGCGAGAACCGATGGGCCCAGATGCTCTGCCCCGCCGGCGGATAGAGCAGGTAGCACTCCCCGCCCACCTGGGGATCGAGGACGACGATCGCCGGCACGGTGCCGGTCGCCGAGTCGGCGAACGCGGCGAAGTTCACCGTCGAGTCGGCGTGCCGCAGCAGCTCCTGGATCAGCACCGGGACGCGCGAGGAGCCGCACAGGCCCTGGCAGCCGGCGCCGCCCTCGTAGAACGTGTCCGTCTGGGAGACCCGGATCGTGTCGATGACGCTGCCGGTGACCGTGAGCCGGCCCACGGACACTTCCCGGTAGTAGGTGGTGACGGAGTACGGGTTGGCTGGGGCCGGCAGCGTGCCCCAGAACCGCTGCGCCACGGCCGCGGTGTCCATGACGGCCGCGTCGGCGCCGCTGGTGTTGCTGAACAGCGGCAGGAACGTCGGATAGCGGAGCGTCCCGCCGACGGACGTCGCCGAGGTGGCGGCCGCGGCGGGCGCCGCCGCCTGGTTCAGCTGCGCCCACGCGCCACGCGCGCGGAGGGCCTGACGCGCCAGTCGCACGCGGCGAGCCTTCTCGAGCCAGCCGTGCCGGAACTCGAAGGCGCCGGGCAGCCGCGTCAGCGTCTGGTAGAAGCCCGCGGGCGGCCGCGCCCCGCCGTGCACCAGGCCGCGCCGCACGACGTCCGCGCCGCCGGTCTGCGCCGCGGCGCGCGCCGCGCCGGCCGCGATGCCGGCGGCCACCACGACCACACCCACGATGTCGGCGCGCACTCTCACCCGCGGGAGCTCCGTGAGCCCGGAAAGGAGCAAGCTAACAGACTGGCGAGACCCCCCGGTAGGCCTGCGACGCCCGGGTGACGCGCGTCACGCGGCGAGCGCGACGAGGACGGCGCCGGCCAGGGCCGCGTCCAGCGCCACGGTCGTGCAGTCCAGCCGCAACACCATCGCCGGCCAGCGTCGCTCGACCTCGAGCTCCACGCCCGGCAGCAGTCCGAGAGCCAGCAGCTTGCGCAGATCGGCCGCACTCTCGGCGGCGAGCCGGCGGACGGTGGCCTTCTGGCCGGGCGCGAGGGACGCGAGCCGCTGGGAGACGAAGAAGTTCGAACCGATCGGGCAGCCCTCGCACGCGCTCGGCCCCGCTCCGCACATCGTGCACTTCATGCCCACCCTCCGAGCGAGCGCAGCAGCCAGCCCACCAGTCCACCGACCGCGAACGCGATCGTCGTGGCCACCACCAGCACCCCGACCGCCACCCTGAGCCCGCGCTCCTTCTTCATGACCAGGAACTGCGCGATGCACGGCACGAACAGCGTGATGGTGACCGCGGCCGTGGTGAGAGCCGCCGGGGAGAGCAGGCCCCGGTGCGCGAGGTCGTACAGGCCGGCTGCGCCGAAGTCCCGCCGGAAGAAGCCGTACAGGAACGCGGGCGCGGCCTCGGCCGGAAGGCCGATCAGCCGCACCAGCGGCGTCAGTGCGCCCGTCGCCCAGCGGAGAACGCCGGTGAGCTCGCCCGCCCACAGCATCACGCTCGCCAGCAGGAACAGCGGGAGGATCTCGGCGAAGTACCACCGCACCCGGGCGCCCGTCTTGCGGAGCACGTTCGCCGCCTTCGGGGCCCTGAGCCGGGGCAGCTCGAGGTAGAAGCTCGGCGGCTCGCCGGGCAGGAAGGCCGCCGCGAGCCGTCCGACCGCCAGGAAGACCACCACCAGCGTGAGTCCCCAGACCACCACCGCCCCCGGCCAGGCGCTCAGGATGCCGAGCACGACGCCCAGCTGGGCGGAGCAAGGGATCGCCAGCGCCAGCAGCAGGGTCGCGATCACCCGCTCACGCCGGGTCTCGAGCGTGCGGGTCACCAGCGTCGCCATGGTGTTGCAGCCGAACCCCAGCACCAGCGGGATCACCGCTCGGCCCGACAGCCCGACCTTCTTGAGCGCGCGGTCGAGCAGCAGCGCCAGGCGCGGCAGGTAGCCCGAGTCCTCGAGCAGGGCGAAGACGAGGAAGAAGGCGGTCACGATGGGGAGCACGATGGCGAAGGCGTAGCGCAAGCCGAGGTTGATGAGCCCGTAAGGGCCGTTGACCAGGTCGCGAATCGCCTGCCACGGAATGACGCCGGTCACGGCCGCCGCCAGCGGCGCCACCCAGCGCGTGAACACGACCCGGTCGAGCCAGTCCACCGCCGTCTGCGCGCCGAAGCCCCCGACGAACTTGTAGAACCCCACGTACAGGACCACGGCGACGAGCGGCAGGCCGGTCCACGGCGACAGCGCCAGCCGGTCGAGCAGCATCGTCCGTCCCACGCTCGCAGGGTCGGCTTCCGGCACGACCCCGTCGAGGAGCGCGAGCGCCATCCGCCGCCGGGCCGTCGCCACCGCCACCGCATACCCCTCGGCCCCGGACCACCGCTCGTCGCGCTCCGCCGCCACCAGGCGCCACAGCGCCGGGTCGGGCTTCAACTCGGCCTCGGCCGACTCGTCGCCGGAAAGGGCAAGCTCGGCGGCGAGGCGCGTGCGGCCTTCCTCCTGCCCGCCCGCCAGGCGGATCGCCGGAGAGCGGAAGGGCTCGGGCAGCGACCAGCCGTCCACCGGCGGATCGGCCGTGAGCGCGGCCTCGAGCAGCTCGTCGATGCCCTCGCCCGTCGTCGCCACCGTGCCCACGACCGGGACGCCGAGCCGGGCGGAGAGCAGCGCCAGATCGGGCGCGCGCAGCTCGCGCCTCGCCTCGTCGAGCAGGTTGCAGGCGACCACGACCGGTGCGCCGAGCGTCAACAGCTGCAGGGTGAGCGGGAGCGACCGCTCGAGGTGAGCCGCCTCCACCACGTGCACGATGGTCCGAGCCCCGCCGGCGAGGACCGCGCGCCGCGCGACCCGCTCCTCCTCCGAAACCGCGAGGAAGCCGTACATCCCGGGCGTGTCGACGACCTCGACGTCGCGCCCGTGCGACGTGAATCGGCCGTGCGTGATCTCGACCGACGTCCCGGGGTAGTTGGAGACCACCGCGTAGATGCCGGTCAGCCGCCCGAACAGGGCGCTCTTCCCCACGTTCGGCGCCCCGACCAGCACCAGCCGCATCAGGCCGGCACTCGTCTCCTGCGATTCAGGGCGTAGGGCGGTGTTCACTGACCTCCCGACTGAAATCCACTCTCAAACGCTGCACGCGCCGTGCCTGAGCCCGGCGGCTCGACCGAGCTTCGCCGAGGGCGTCCCGCGGACAAACTGACCCAAGCTCCCGTCAGTTGGTCCTAATGGGCAACCAGTTGATTCTATGGTAGTTGAGACTAGGGCAGCGTCGCGTGCAGGGCCGGGACGGTCCAGCCGATGGCGAAGCCCATTGCGGCCCCGGCCACCACGTCCGTCGGGAAGTGGCGGTGCGCGACCACTCGGAGCACGCCCGTGACCGTCGCGGCGGTGAACAGGGCGCCGATCTGCAGCTTGTCCCGGCCGGCCAGGCCGCGCCGGTGGAGCACCGACGCGTAGGCCGCCGCCGCGGCGAACGCCATGCTCGTGTGGGCGGACGGGAAGGAGCGCCCGTCGTCGGGGCTCGATGGGCCGGTGGACGTCGGCTGGTAGAGGAACGGCCTGGGACGGTGGAAGAGGACCTTGGTCCACTCGGTCGCCGCGGACGAGAGCGCCAGGGCCTCGGCGATCACGGTGGCGTCTGCGGCGAAGGCGGCGCCCCCCTGCCCTCGGCGCGAGGAGGCGAGGAACAGGACGCCGAGCGCGGCCTCGGCGCCGAGCGTCGCCGAGCTCAGCACGTCCGGCGCGCGCCGGAGCGGGCCTACGACCGACCGGTCGAGCGCCCACAGGTGCGCCGGGTTGCACGGAGCGCAGGTGGCATACGGGAACGACGACGACCAGACGATCGGGACCAGCGCGGCTGCCACGCCGGCGCCGAGCACGATTCCGTCGGGCCAGGGCCCGACCCGGAACCGGAGCGAGGACGTCGGCTGCGCGAGGGCCGGAGCGGCGAGCGCCGGCACGAGCACGAGAGCGAATGTCAAGGCGCGCCGCAACTTGCCTCCTGCCCGGGTCGGGGGTACAATGCGAGCTTCGTTTTCTGCGGGGGAGCCGGTGGCCACGACCGAAGTCGCACAACAGATCGCGCTGTTCGACAAGTGCAAGAACTTCACGCAAGCCCGTGAGGTTCAGGCGGCCGGGCTTTACCCATACTTCACTCCCATCTCCGAGTCCGAGGATACGGTCGTCAAGATCGGGGGCAAGAGCAAGGTGATGATGGGGTCGAACAACTACCTCGGCCTGACCCACCACCCCAAGGTGCTCGAGGCGGCGCGTCAGGCGCTGGAGCGCTACGGCTCCGGCTGCACGGGCAGCCGGTTCCTGAACGGCACGCTGGACCTGCACGAGATCCTGGAAGCCAAGCTGGCGCAGTTCGTGGGCAAGGAGGCGGCGCTGGTGCTCTCGACCGGGTACCAGGCGAACCTGGGCCTGGTGTCGGGGCTGGTCGGACGCGGCGAGATCGTCTACCTGGACAAGCTCGATCACGCGTCGATCGTGGACGGCGCGAAGCTGTCGTTCGGCGACGTGGTGCGGTTCAACCACGGCGACCTGGCGGCCCTGGAGCGGCTGCTGGCACGCGACAACCGTCCCAAGGGCGCCATGATCATCGTGGACGGCATCTATTCGATGGAAGGGGACATCGCGGACCTGCCGAGGCTGGCGCAGTTGGCGCACCGCTACGGCGCGGCGCTGGCGGTGGACGACGCCCACTCGGTGGGCGTGCTCGGGGCCACCGGCGCCGGGACGGCGGAGCATTTCGGCATCGTCGACGACGTGGACCTGATCGTCGGGACGTTCTCCAAGTCGCTGGCGTCGATCGGCGGGTTCATCGCCGGCCAGGAGTACGTCATCCACTACCTCAAGCACCACGCGCGGCCGCTGATCTTCTCGGCGGCGCTGCCGCCCTCGAACACGGCGGGCGTGCTGGCGGCGCTGGAGATCCTGCAGAGCGAGCCGGAGCGGCGCGCGCAGCTGTGGGCCAACACGAAGCTGCTGGCCGACGGGCTGCGGTCCCTGGGCTACGACCTCGGGCCGAGCGAGACGCCGATCATTCCGGTGCTGGTGGGCGAGCTGGAGAACACCTTCCTGTTCTGGCGGAAGCTGTTCGACGTCGGCGTGTTCACCAACCCGGTGGTGCCGCCGGCGGTGCCGCCGTCGCAGTGCCGGCTGCGCACCAGCCTGATGGCGACGCACACCGCCGACCAGATCCAGTTCGCGCTGGACGCGTTCGCGGTGGTCGGCCGCCAGCTCGGGGTCATCCACTGACCGCTGACGCAGTGACCGTGAGGTCGGTCGGCTCCGCGGCCGACCTCCGGAGGTTTATCGACTTCCCCTACCGGCACTACCGGGGCGACCCGCTGTGGGTCCCGCCCCTGCGCCGGGACGTGGCGACGCTGCTCTCCCGCACGGTCAACCCGTTCTTCCAGCACGCCGACATGGCGTGCTTCCTCGCCGAGCGCCCGGGCGGGACGGTGGTCGGCCGGATCGCCGCCATCACGAACGACGCGCACGGCCGCGTGCATCCCGAGGAGGCCACGGTCGGCTTCTTCGGCATGTTGGAGTCGGTCGACGACCAGGCCGTGGCGGACGCGCTGTTCGCCGCCGCCGCGGGGTGGCTGCGCGAGCGGAAGATGACCGTGATGCGGGGGCCGATGAACCTCTCCACCAACGACGACTGCGGCCTCCTAGTCGACGGGTTCGCCACGCCGCCGGTGGTGATGATGCCGCACAACCCGCGCTACTACCGGGCGCTGCTTGAGCGGGCGGGGTTCGCCAAGGTGATGGACCTGCTGGCGTACGAGGGCGGGCGCGATTCCGTCCCCGAGCGGCTCCGCGCGGCCGTGCCGAAGCTCGCGGAGCGTTACCACATCGCGCTGCGCCCGCTGGACATGAAGCACTTCTGGCGCGACGTCGAGCAGGTGAAGGAGCTCTACAACAAGGCGTGGGAGAAGAACTGGGGCTTCATCCCGATGACCGACGCGGAGATGAACCACCTGGCCAAGCAGCTCAAGCCGGTGGTCGTCCCCGACCTGGTGGTGTTCGCTTCCATCGACGAGCGGCTGATCGGCTTCGCCATCGCGTTGCCGGACTTCAACGTGGCGCTCAGGAGCAACCGCTCCGGCCGCCTGTTTCCGTTCGGGCTGTTCCGGATCCTCTGGAACCAGCGCAAGATCAACCGCGCCCGCGTGATCACCCTCGGCGTGGTGCCGGAGTTCCGGCGCACGGGCGCGGACGCGCTGATGTACGAGTGGCTGTGGAGCCATGCCCACGCGCGCGGCATGCCGTGGGGCGAGTCGAGCTGGATCCTCGAGACCAACGCCGCGATGCGCAACGCGCTGGAGCGGATGGGCTTCACCGTCTACAAGACCTACCGGGTGTACGACCGCCGCTTGTGAAGGCCCTGGTCACGGGCGCCACCGGATTCGTGGGCAGCCACCTGGCTGCCGCACTGGTGAAGCGCGGTGACGAGGTCGTCTGCATCACCCGCCGTCCCGAACAGGCCGCCTTCATCGTCTCCCTGGGCGCACGTCCCGCGCCGGGATCCCTCGAAGACGTCGACCGGCTGGCGGCGGCGCTGCGCGGCGCGGACCTGGTGTTTCACCTCGCCGGCCTCACCGCCGCCGGCTCCGAGCGCGAGTTCCTCGAAGCGAACCGGGACGGAACCGCGCGGCTGGTCGACGCGGTCCGGACCGCCGCTCCCGGCCTGGCGCGGTTCGTGTACGTCTCCAGCATCGCGGCCGTGGGCCCGACGGCCCGCGGAACCCTGCTCACCGAGGACGCTCCCTGCCGCCCCGTCACGGCGTACGGCCGCAGCAAGCTGGCCGGCGAGGAGGTGGTGCGCGCGGCGCCCGGGCTGCGCTGGACCATCGTCCGGCCGCCGGTCGTGTACGGGCCGCGCGACCGCGAGCTGCTGCGAATGTTCCGGATCGCGCGCAGCGGGTTCGCGCCGGTGTTCGGACTCGGCCGGCAGGAGCTGTCGCTGGTGTTCGTGACCGACCTGGCGGACGGGATCGCGCGGGCGGGCGGCGAGCCGGCGGCGGTGGGACGCACCTACCATCTCGCTCACCCCGAGATCGTCACCGCGCGGCAGCTGGCCCGCGCGGTCGGGCGCGCCGCCCGGGGCGGCGCGCCGCTGATCCTGCCCGTGCCCGGTGTGCTGGCGGCACCGATCGTGCGGGCCATCAGCCGGGCAGCGGCGGCCGCGGGGCGCCGCACGGTCGTATCGGAGGACAAGCTGGCGGAGTTCCTGGCGCCGGCGTGGGGCACGTCGGTGGCCCTGGCCGAGCGGGAGCTCGCCTGGCGCCCGCCCCACGACCTGGAGCACGGCGCGATCGAGACGGCGGCATGGTACCGGGCGGAGCGGCTGCTGGCCTAGGCGGGCCGCGCGGCGCGGGCCCGACCGAGTGGCTGACCCGCGGCTTCGTCGTCGCGATGGCCGTGGTCGCCGTCGTGCTGGCAGGCAAGGTCGGCGCCTGGCCGTGGCTGCTCGCGTCCGACGCGCTCGCCCTGGGCCTGGTCGAGCTGGTGGTCCGCGCGCCGCGGACCGGCCGGATCGCGGGGACCATCAGCCTGTGGTATCCGTACGTCCTGGTCCCCGCCTACTACGTCCAGCTGGGGGTCATGAGCCTCGAGGTGGGGTCCGTCCGGGACGCGGTCGTGCAGCGGTGGGAGGCGGCGCTGTTCGGCGGGCAGGTCAGCGTGACGTGGCACCAGGCGGTCTCCAGCCCGCTGCTCTCCTCGGTGCTCCACGCGTGCTACCTCGCGCACTACGTCATCATCATCGGCGTTCCGGCGTGGCTGCTCCTGCGCGCGGGGCGCGAGGCCTGCGCGCGGGCCCTGTTCGGCGTCACCCTGACCTTCTACGTCTGCTACCTGTGCTTCGCGGTCTTCCCGGTGGCCGGCCCGTTCTACGCGCTGCCGGCGCCGGCCGGCCAGGACACGGTGTTCCTGGACCGGCTGGTGCGGGGCCTGCTGGAGAGCGGCTCGTCGTGGGGGACGGCGTTCCCGTCCTCGCACGTCGCGGCGTCCTGGTGCGCGGTGCTGATGGCCCGGAAGGATGCGCCCTGGCTGTCGCTCGCCCTCGCGCCGGTGGCGCTCGGGCTCGCAGCCGGCACCGTCTACGGCCAGTTCCACTACGCGGTGGACGCGCTGGCCGGCGCCGCCGTCGCGCTGATCTGCTTCGCGCTCGCCGACCCGCTCAGGCGGCGGCTGTCGGCGGCGCCGCGTCAGGTCGCCGCGGCGCCGTAGGCCTCGCCGCCGTAGCGGGCGCGCAGCTCCCCGACGCCGCCCGGATCCCCCATCACGATCAGGGTCGTCCCCTCCGCGATGCGGGCGCGCGGGTCCGGCTTGAACGCCCAGGTGGCGGTGCCCGGCTCGAGCAGCGCCAGGAGCAGGAGCCCCGGCATCGCGTTGACGTCGAGGTCGGCGATCGACTTGCCGATGGCCGGGGAGCCGCGGCCGACCCGCAGCTCCTCGACCCGGAGGTTGCGGTCGCGGTCGCGGAGCATCTTGTCGAGGAAGGTCACCACCATCGGGCGGATCATCTCCGAGGCCATCCGCATGCCGCCGATGCGGAACGGCGAGACGACGGCGTCGGCCCCGGCGCGGCGCAGCTTCGACTCGTTGCGGTCGTCCACCAGCATCGCCACGATGCGGAGCGACGGGTTCGCCTGCCGGGCCGTCAGCGCGACCAGCACGTTGTCGCGGTCGGACTCCAGCGCGGCCACCAGTCCGCTTGCGCGGGCGATGCCGGCCTCCGCCAGCACTTCCTCGTCCGAGGCGTCGCCCGCCACGTACAGCAGCTCCTCGTCGTGGGACAGGGGCGGCAGCGTGGCCGCCTGCGGCACGACCGCCACCACCGGACGGCGGGAGCTGAGCATCTCGTCGATGAAGTGACCGGCCACCACGCCGGCGCCGCACACGATCACGTGTCCGCCGAGCTCGGCGATCGCCCGCCGCATACGCTTCCTCCAGAAGACGTGTTCGAGCTGGCCCTCGACGAAGAACGCGGTGATGGTCGACGCGAAGTACACCAGGATGCCCATGCCGAACAGGATGAGCACCATGGTGAACACCCGGCCGGCCGGGTTGTCGTCCATCGGGATGATCTCGCCGTAGCCGACCGTCGTCAGCGTGATCACCGTCATGTACAGGCTGTCGAGTAAGCGGTGCTTCCCGTGCCCGATGATGGTGTAGCCCGCGACGCCGACGGCGAACACCGCCAGAACGGCGATCCCGGCGGTCGTCAGCCGGCGCCGGACTTCGGCCAGCTGCCGGTCCGCTTCGGTCACCCGGTTCATCCACGCTCCCGCGGTTGCGGGCACAAGCTATACGGTTGACGCCCGGCCCGGCAAACCCCATTCTTTCCGCGCGCCATTTCAACCGTTCACGCCGTCAGGGAAGGGCCCGGAGTCACCATGACGCTCGCCGATCTGCCCGTTCTCAACCCATCGACGCCCGGCCGCGAGGCCCGACGCGCGGTGCTGGTTGCCCTGCTGTTCGCCGCCTTCGGGGCGCTGTACGCGCTGGCGCGGGCCGCGGCCGCGGCGCCGCCGGACCTCTCCGCCTCGACCGGCGACGTGTTCGGATTCGCCTACCCGCGCGGCTGGGGTCTGGCCGTGTCGCTGTGGTCCGGCGCGGCGCGGTGGCCCACGAGCCTCGCCAATGCCGAGACCTTCCTCGCGGTCACCGCGACCGTGATCATGGCGATCGCGCTGATCGTCGTGATGCACCCGGACATCCTGGTCCGGCAGGGCCCGCAGTACGTGTCGCCCGCCCGGCGCATCACCACCGTCGTCGTCGCCTTCGTCATGGCATTCCTGATGTACCGGCTGGTGATCGCGGTGGACAGCGTGTTCTCGTTCGACACGCTCGCCACCAACCCCGACAAGGCGCGGCGGGAGCTGGTCGGTCTGGGCGCCCTCAGCGCGATCGTGTTCGGCGGCGTGTGGTCGTTCATCGGCCCGAAGGACTTCGGGCGACGGATCCCGCTCCGGATCTCGCACGGCGCCCTCGGCGGCATCGCGGTGTGGGGCGCCGTGGCCCTCGCCACCCTGCTCTCCAGCCAGGCGCGCGGGTTCCTGTCCAGCACCCTGGACACCTTCTACACGCTGCTCACCGTGGACGCGGCCAACGGGACGCCGGGCGCCACGGCCGGCTGGGCCGTCGCTTCCGACGTCCTGACGGCCGCCACGGCGATGGCGCTGGCGGGCGCGCTCCTCATCGTGACCGCGCCGCAATCCCTCGGTCCGGGCAACCGGCGCGGCAGCGCGATCGTCTCGGGCGTGGTGGCCCTGTTCCTGATCGTCGTGGCGGCCACCACCTACAGCACGACGCAGGCGCGGGCGCGCGAGGTCAACGTCAACGTCACCACCGCCCTGCAGCTCGACCGCACGGCGCCGGCCCGGACGCCGGTGCTGCTCGCCGGCCAGAGCCTCCCGGCCGCGCGCCGCCTGATCGCCCGGCCGCTGCTCGAGCCCTCGACCACGGCCGACGACTGCATGCACCCCGGCGGCGAGAGCCGCAACCTGCCGGCGCGCACCGAGGGCAACGTCCGCAAGCTGACCGAGTGGCTCGACACGCACCAGGACGTGGTGAACGGGACCGCGGTGCGGGTGGCGAGCTGCCGCGCCGCGCTCCAGGCCCTGCTGTGGCAGCCCGACTCCGCCCGCGCGGGCATCTTCCTGTCCAAGCACCCCGAGCGCCTCGGCGCGCTCACCTACCTGTACGCGATGTCGGGCGTCAGCACCCCGCGGCCGGCGTTCCTGCGCCGCGTGCTGGCGTCGCTCGCGGACACGACGCGGTACGCGTACGGCGCGCAGGCGTCCAAGCGGTTCGTCAACCTCGCCCGGCTGGCCGGCGACACGGCGGCCGAGGCGGCCTGGCGGCAGCGCTCGCTCGCGCCCGCCACGCCGGAAGAGATGGCCACGATGCCGGCCCGGCCGGCGTACGTCGACGGCAGCGTGAGCGGCCGCATCGCGGCCCCCGGGGCCGGCTGGCGCATCGCCCTGCTGATCGCCGACGAGCCCGGGGCCGGCAGCGACCCGACCGTGCAGGCGCCGCGCTCGGAGGGCTCCGTGCTCTCGTCGATGGTGACGGCGGCCGACGTCGGGACCGACGGGCGGTTCAGCTTCGGCGGCCTCCGCGACGGCTACTACCAGCTCGCCCTGCTGTCGCCGGAGGGCGTGGGCGTGGCGCAGCTCACCAAGCTGGTGGTCAAGAATGATCCGGGTGTGTTCCAGCTGGCCGCGACCCGGAAGACGAAGGATGTGGGGACGATCAGTCTCGCCTACTGACGCGACAGTGAGAGGTGAGACGTGAGCGGTGAGGCGTTCACGTGAGAGGTGAGAAGTCGAGGTGAGAAGTGAGAGGTCCGGTGAGAGGTGAGGGGAATCCCCTCACCTCTCACTCTTTTTCCTCTCACGTGTCGTCTCCCCCCCCGCTGTGCAAGTTTCCCCCCCCCACCCGTCTCCCTGTCGGAACCCCAACCGGGAGACGCACCATGCTGAAGCAGCTCGCACTCCTCGGAGCCCTGGTCACGCTCGCGGCCGGCCGGCTCCAGGCGCAGGGCTGGATCGAGATCGAACGCCCGATCCGTCCCGGCCTCCCTTCCCAGGTCGTCCGGGTCAGCTCGACCGTGCGCACCACGCTTGAGGGCCGGGTGGCCCGGGTCGAGGTCGAGGAGCAGTTCCGCAACGTGGGCGGCGGCCTGGCGGAGGGCAGCTACCTCTACCCGCTGCCCGGCGAGGCCGTGTTCACCGACTTCTCCCTGTGGATGGGCGAGGACCAGGTGCGCGGCGAGGTGATGAGCGCGGAGCAGGCCCGCGGCATCTACGAGGAGATCGTGCGGCGCCTGCGCGACCCTGCCCTGCTGACCCTGGAGGGCCACGGGCTGGTGCGCGCGCGGATCTTCCCGCTCCACCCGGGCGAGACGCGCAAGGTGGTGATGCGCTACACGCAGGTGCTCGACCGGGCGGGCGACGCGCTGCGTCTCCGCTATTCCATCGGCGACCGCCCGACCACGGCGGGCCGCGGCTACCTGGACCAGCCGTCGCCCGCGCCGACGGACGCCTTCCGCTACACCGTCACCGTGCCGGACGCCGACGACTACGGCACCCCCTACTCTCCCACCCACCGGGTGACCACCCGCCGCACCGGCGCCGGGATGGAGATCACCCTCGACCCGGACGCCGCGGGCGACGTCGAGATCTTCATCCCCCTCAGGCGCGGCCTCGTGGGCACCAGCGTCGTGACCAACGCGCCCGGCGGCGAGGACGGGTACTTCATGCTGCTGGTCTCTCCGCCGACGGCCGAGGACGGGCCGGGCATCGCGCGCGATCTCACCCTGGTGCTCGACGTTTCCGGCTCGATGTCGGGCGAGAAGATCGACCAGGCCAAGGCGGCGCTCCGCCAGGCCATCGCCACCCTGCGGCCCGACGACCGGTTTCGCCTGGTGGCCTTCTCGACCCGCGTCGTCAACTTCCGCGACGGCTTCGTGCCGGCCACGGCGGAGAACGTGCAGGCCGCCCGCGCCTTCCTGGACGGTCTGGCGGCCGACGGCGGGACCAACATCGCGGGTGCGCTCGATGCCGTGCTCGGCGCCGACACGCCGCCGGAACGGCTGCCCATCATCGTCTTCGTCACCGACGGCATTCCCACCGTGGGCGAGCAGTCGCCCGAGCGGATCGCGTCGCTCGCCGGCGGCCGCATCGGCCACGCGCGCATCTTCACCGTGGGCGTCGGAACCGACGTCAACACCTACCTGCTCGACCGGCTCGCCGTCGAGGGCAAGGGCAGCGCCGAGTACGTGCCGCCCGGGGCCGACATCGAGACGGCGATGAGCGCGGTGCTCTCCAAGATCCAGCACCCCGCGCTGGTCAACCTGCGGCTGGCCGCGAGCCCGGTCGCGCTGACCGAGACGTATCCGGCGACGCTGCCGGACCTGTTCTACGGCGAGGAGCTGGTGGTGTTCGGCCGCTACCACGGCACGGGCTCGGGCCCGGTGGTGGTGACCGGCGAGCGCAACGGCCGCGCCGAGCGGTTCACCGCGGAGGCGGTCTTCCCGGCGACGGCGGCGGGCAACGACTTCGTGCCGCGGCTGTGGGCCTCGCGGCGGATCGGCGAGCTGACGCGCCAGATCCGGATCGAGGGGGCCACCCCGAGCCTGGTCGAGGAAATCCGCAGCCTCGGCCTGGCCTACGGCATCCTGACCGAGTACACGTCGTACCTCGTGCAGGAGCCGAGGGCCGCCTGGAACCAGCCGGCGCCGATGCCCGTGTCCGCCGCGCTGCAGGGCGGCGCGGCCGGCGCCGCGCAGCAGACCGGGCGCGACGCCTTCGCCAACGCGAAGGCCAGCGCCGCGCTTGGCGGGGTGTCGACGCTCGACGCCGCCGACCGCGTGGCGGGCGCGCGTGCCGCGGAGCTGGCCGCGGTCGGCGGCGGGAGCGCCGTGCGTCGCGTCGGCGGCCGCCTGTTCGTCAGGGCCGACGGCGTCTGGACGGACGCCTCCTGGCGGGACAGCTTGAAGGTCGTCGCCGTCGCGCCGTTCAGCGACGCCTACTTCGCGCTGGTCCGGGCGCTGCCCGAGATCGCCTCCTGCCTCTCGGTGGGTGACCAGGTCCTCGTCGCGGGGCGCCGGACCGGCGTGAGGATCGCCGCCTCCGGCCTGACCGCGTGGCGCGCGGGCGAGCTGGAGGCGCTGGTGCGGGCGTTCCGCGGCGTCTAGCCGCGTGCCGGGGAGCGGCGGAGGTACGAAACGATCGACGTGGCCGAGCTGTACGACCGCTATCACGACTCGCTCGTCCGGCTGCTGTACCGCCGGACGGGCGATCGTGACTGCGCCGAGGACCTGGCGCAGGAGGTGTTCGTCCGCGCGCTGGAGACGCCGCCCACCAACCCCCGGCCGTGGCTGTTCGCCGTGGCGCTGAACCTGGCGCGCGAGGACGGCCGGCGGGCCGTGCGGCGGGGACGGCGGCTGGAGCTCCTGAAGGGCGAAGTCGGTGCCGCCACGGCCCCCGCGGCCGACGCCGCGCTCGAGACCGACGAGCGGACCGCGGCCGTGCGGGCGGCGCTGGAGACGCTGAGCGAGCAGGACCGCTCGGCGCTGCTGCTCAAGGCCGAAGGGTTCAGCTACGACGAGATCGCGGCGGCTCTCGGCCTGGCCAAGGGATCGGTCGGAACGACGCTGGCCCGGGCGCGCAGGCGTCTGGTGGAGTCGTTCCACGGGCAAGGACGGGTGCAACATGTCGCACATTGACGACGGCAAGCTCAACGCGATGCTGGACGGCGAGCTGGAGGAGCCGGACCGGGCCGCGGTTCGGGCGCACATCGCCGTCTGTCCCGAGTGTGCCAAGCGGTTCGAGGAGGCCAAGCGGTTCCTCGCCGAGTCCGCCGATCTCCTCGGCGCCCTGGAGCCTCCCGCGGTCGTCGCCCCCGGATCGCCCCCGCGGCGCGTGACTCGCACCGTCAAGGAGCGCGCGCTGGACGTGGACGACGCGACCCAGCAGAGTCCGGCGATCCGGCCGGAGGCGGCCGAGCCGCTGATCCGCCGGCCGCCGCGCGCGGCGCGCCCGGCGCCGGAGCGGCGCTTCGACCCCAGCACGCTCTCCTGGGCGGCGATGATCGTGCTGGCGATCGGGGTGGGCTACCTGGCCAACGAGGTCCGCCACGCCCGGGAGGCGCGGAGCCCGGCGGAGGCCTTCGCGCCGCCGGCGACGGCGCAGCGCGCCGCCCTAGCGGAATCGACGGCCGCCGGCGTCGTGCCCGCCTCGCGGGCCCGCGACGCCGCGTCCCTCGCACCGGCGGGGAGCGTCGCCAAACGGGCGAAGCAGGGCCCGCCGGCGGCGAAGGCGCCGCCCGGCGGCGGCGAGCCGCCGGTCGCGGGACGGTCGGCCACCGGTCTCGGGCACAAGGTGCTCCAGCCCTCCGCGCGGCCCGTGTCGGGCCTCGCGCTCCAGGCGCCGGCGCGGCCGAGCCCGGCGCTCGACGCGGCGGCCTCCGGCGCGGCGGGCGGTGTGCCCGCCGCAGCCCCCCCGGCGGTCGCCGGCCGCAACGCCGCCGCGCCCCGGCGCCCGCGGGCGGTGGCCGAGGGCGGTGCCGACTCCGTGCTCGCGGTGGCCCCGCGCGATACCGTCACGGCCGGCGTGGTCGTGGCTCCGGAGGAGCGCGGCGCGACGGGCAGCTCCGGCTTCCGGAGCGTGACGCTGGAGGAGGCGGTCGCGAGCCTGGGCGGCACCATCCGGCTCGTGGACGGCATGCAGATCGACCAGGTGCAGATCGGGCCCGGCCGGCTGGTGGCCGGGGCCGACAGCACCACCGACGTCGTGCGGGTGACGTACGCGGACGCCGGCCGCACGCTGCTGCTCGACCAGCAGCGCATCGAGAGCGCCGTCGCCGACCAGGCGGGGCGCGCGGAGCGGCGGGCCGACGAGGTGGGCGCGGGCGATACCGTGCTCACCGTCGCGCCCGACGGCTGGCGGCGGGTCCGCTGGCTCGACCGCGACGGCTTCTGGCTGTCGCTCTCCGGGCACATCGCCGCCGACACGCTCCGCGCCCTCGTCCAGCGGGTGCGGTAGCGACCACAAGACGGAGCGCCCGGCGGAGATTCCGCCGGGCGCCCGGTCGCTGGCTGCCACACGCCGCCCGTCGCGGCGATCAGCCCGTCTCGACGAATTCCCCCGACGCGATGCTCTTCTGCAGCTGGTCGAACTCCTCGGTCCGGTTGGCCGTCATCAGGTTCACCATCACCGCGCCCGCGAGCTTGTGGTCGCGCACGTAGTGCGCCGTGAAGTTGGGCGCCGCGAGGTCGCTGCTTCCCTTGATGTCGACGGCGTCGGGCTTGTCCGTGTCGCCCAGCACGTTGATGGTCACGTC
>DASPTN010000077.1:0-33336 GCA_035623395.1 Gemmatimonadales bacterium
CGAGAGTCACCGCCTTCGTCGCCACCGCGAATCCCCGTCGGTCGAGGCGGTTCTACCGCGATACCCTCGGCTTGCCGCTTGTGAGCGACGATCGGTTCGCCATCGCATTTGACTGCAGAGGGGTGCAACTCCGGATCCAAAAGGTCGACAGGGTCCGCCCACAGCCGTTCACCGCCCTCGGGTGGCACGTGCCGAACATACGGCGGGCCGTCGCGAAGCTTGCTAAGGCGGGCGTGTCTTTCGAACGGTATTCGTTCATGGAACAGGACGACCTCGGCGTCTGGCAGGCGCCGAGCGGCGCGCAGGTGGCGTGGTTCAAGGACCCTGACGGCAACCTTCTCTCTCTCACGCAGCTCGGGGCTGCCTAACCCGAGCCTGCAGTGGCGGGCGCATCGGGTGACGAGTCGCTTGGTGAGTTAAGTGAGGCAGTGCAGGTGTTGTGTTGTCGGCGGGGCTCAGGCGCCCGCCGCTCAACCGCACTTCGTTAGGCGGCGGCGTTGACTTGCTGATCCGTGCGGCGGCGAATACATTGTCATACATGAAAGCCAACGTGGTCACGATCCGCCTCGAGCCGCAGCTCCAGCGCGAGCTGGACCGGCTGAGTCGCAAGCTCGGCCGGAGCCGCAGCGCGATCGTCCGGGACGCGTTGCGCCGGCAGTTGGCCCTGCTGCGCTTCGAGCAGGCCCGCCGCTCGCTGCTGCCGCTGGCGGAGGCCCAGGGCATTCTCACTGATGAGGACGTGTTCAGCCTGGTGTCGTGAGGATCTTCCTCGACACCAACGTGCTGGTCAGCGCCCTCACCGCGCGGGGGCTGAGCGCCGACCTGGTCCGCGCCATCTTGGCGGATCACGAGCTCGTGACCGGGGAGGTTAACCTGGTCGAGCTGCGCCGGGTGTTGCGGGAGCGGTTTCGGGCCGCGGCCTCGCACCGGACCGCCGTGGAGGCCCTGCTCCGGCAGCAGGTGGTGGTGCCGAAGCCCCGCCAGCCAGCGGCACTCGCCATTCGTGACCCAGACGATCGCTGGGTGCTGGCCTCGGCAATCGCGGGCGAGGCCGATCTGTTGGTGACGGGGGACAAGGACTTGCTGGAGGTCGCTGACCGTGCGCCCGTACCGATCGTCAGCCCCCGGGGCTGTTGGGAGCGGTTGCGCCGCCACGGGTGACAACGCCGCCGTCTAACCCGCGCCTGGAGCGGTCGGGCACGGCACCCTAACGCTCGAATGACGCCTGGCATGCAGCTTGGATTGGCATCAGGCGGCGGGTCCGAGTCGGCCCGCCGCTCAGGCGCGATTCGTTAGGCAGTACCGGCGGGTCCCATTGCGGCGTACATACATCGTCAGTACATTCGGGGCGGGATGAGCGAGCTCCGCTTCGCGTGGGATCCGGTCAAGGCGGCGGCCAACCGTCGTAAGCACGGCGTCAGCTTCGAGGAAGCGCAGACGGTGTTCAGTGACGAGTACGCGCTGTTGCTCGACGATCCCGACCACTCCGC
The DNA here is from genome assembly GCA_035623395.1 of Gemmatimonadales bacterium. Classification (GTDB taxonomy): domain Bacteria; phylum Gemmatimonadota; class Gemmatimonadetes; order Gemmatimonadales; family JACORV01; genus Fen-1245. Next base: position 1,491 of record DASPTN010000077.1, read on the forward strand.
GGCGGAGGATCGCTTCATCCTGCTCGGGTTGAGTGCCGCGTTGCGCATCCTGGTCGTCGTCCACTGCTATCGGGTGCAGGACGACGTCATTCGGATCATCTCGGCGCGGCGGGCCACCCGGCATGAACGCGAATCCTACGCCCGGAGGTGGCAGCCATGAGGAAGGAGTACGACTTCACGCACGCGCGTCGGAACCCCTACGCCAAGCGCCTCAAGCGGCCGGTGACGATTCGCCTGGAGGCGCCGACGATCGAGTACTTCAAGGCGTTGGCGGAGGAGACGGGGATTGGCTACCAGACGCTGATCAATCTCTACCTGCGCGACTGTGCGCGCACACGGCGCAAGCCCGCTTTGCGATGGGCATCGAAGAAGGGTGCAGCCTAACTAGCGCCTGGAGCGGCGGGCTTTTCAGCGAAGCGGTGCGCTTGGCTGGGTGACTTGGGGATACCGCAGGTGTTGCGCGCTCGGTGAGCTGCCATCCCGTTGCCCTGGATGGCCAGCCGCCGCTTCATCTCAACTGAGGCGCGATTCGTTGGGCGGCACCCGCCCGGTCTGGCGCAGAGCTGGCACGAGTTACATCCTCCGAGCTCCCCAACAGGAACACGCGCATGGCGGTACTTGGAGCCATCCCACAACTTCGCACCACCGACCTTGAGCGGTCGATCGGTTTCTACGTGAACAAGGCCGGACTCCGCCTCGATTTCAGACACAGTGACTTCTACGCTGGTATCAAGGCCGGCGACCAGTCGTTCCATCTCAAACTCGTCGATGCCCCGGATCCCACGATCACCTATGTGGCGGCTGAGGGGCACCTCCATCTCTACTTTCCGACGGACGACGCCGACGCTGAGGCGGCGCGACTGCAGAGGAACGGGGTGCCGCTGGCAGTGCCGGTAGCGGACACGGAGTGGGGCACGCGCGAGTTCTGGATTCACGATCCGGACGGCCACGTGTTGTACTTTGGTCAGCGCCTGCCGGGTGCCGTCTGACTGGCGCCCGCAGTGTCGGGCATGGCCGCCTGCCGCCCGAATGACGGTTGGTTCGCAACCTGGAATGCTGTCGCCCGGAGGGCGCGGAGCTGGCCAGCCACTGAGGCGCGTTTCATTAGGCAGCCCCAAGCGCGGAGGTGTCCGCGATGGATGAGTTGAGCCAGAGATGGATGGCCTACATCCAGGCCGAGGTTCGTGCGGCCTGCACCGCCAACGGTCTCGGCTGTCAGGTCCGCCGCAAGTGGTCGGTCCGCGCCAAGCCAGTCTCAGAATCCCCTGTGGACGACTACGAGTGGAAGCTCATTCCTGAGGCCGCTGGCAACCTGCCCGAGCTAGCACCGAGGGAGATCGACGAGGGCACCTACTATGTGCTCAGCCTGGACCGCCGTAGTGGGAAGTTCATTCTCCAGCACGACACGCGTGACACCGGCGATGGTCCGTTTAATGTCCGGACCTTCACCGAGATAGACCTCCGCGCACTCACCAACGCCGAGTACATGCGACTCTGGCTGCGGACGCGCGACGCGGAAGAGGCAGCCCGGAGCGCAGCACCGCCGCCAGCCGGGTGGCTCCGCGAGTTCCTGGTCGATCTGACACGTCGGTTCCAACCCAACATGTTCTCAATCACGTAGGGGCTGGGGCTGCCTCACTGGCGCCTGCAGCGGCGGGCGACCGGGTGACGGTTCGGTTGGTGCGCGAACTGATGTAGTGCAGGTGTTGTGCGCTCGGCGAGCGCAGGCGCCCACCGCTCAGGCGCACTTCGTGAGGCCGCTTGACCGCAGGCGCACAGATCGAGCGCTAGGCGCAATCCGGCGTCCACGGCGTCCATGGTGCGTCCCCGCAGGCGTCCGGCACGCTCGGTCAAGAAGTCTCGGTCGATCGTCGCGACCTGTGAGACGTTGGCTGGTGCCCTGACGCTTGGATCGCAGCCTGATGGGGCAGCGCCCGGTAGGTGGGCGGCCGGCCCGTCACTGAGGCGCAATTCGTCAGGCGGCGAGGCGCGGCGCCGAGAATGGGCGAGGTCCAGCGCGCCCCCTTGGCACGCTGGACCTCGTTCCTGCGAATGACCGATCGGCGCGGGTGCGTCGGTCGTCAGTTCATGCGAATGCGCTACCGGCTACCGGCGATCCGCGCCTTCGTAGGGTCATTAGACACTGGATCACCTCCTTGGTTATAGGTGGCACATAGGGGCCAGCAGGACGCAATCTAGTGAATCGGTCCCCGCGCGCGAGCCCCCGGCCTGCGGCAGCGGCCGGGCCGCGCGCGCCGGTCAGCTAGTCGTTGAGCAGCGCCACGATCGGGTCCACCGGCGACGCCCGCCGAGTCTGCACGTGATTGTGGGGCTGCCGGCCGGAGGCTGGCCCTCCCGTGGGCGTCCGCAATAGGCGCCGCCCAACCAGCGCCTGCTTCGGCGGGCCAATCGGGGCCAAGGCGCCGGGCAATCACGATGAGGTTGGGCAGGAGTTGTGCGCCCGGTGGCTCGAGACGCCGCAACTCCGGCACGCAGAAACTGAGAGGTATTCGGGCGAATGCCGGGCACGGGGAATCCGCCGATGATCGGACGCGATCAACTTGCCCGCTTGCTGCATCTGGCTCGGCGGCGCAGCGGGCAACCGAGCCAGAGCACGAGATGACTGACGGCCAGCTCGCTTCGGCCGAGACGCAGGCAGAGGCTCAGGAAGCGCCGCCACTCATTCGGCAATGACTCCATCAGGCCGTTCTTGGTCGGAGCCCGTGCATTCCGTAGCGGCCCCCCTGCGGCCTCTCTGACGCGGGACTCGCGAACCTCCGTCACCGGCCCGGAATCCCACCAAGGGATCAGACCTGGGTGATGGTCAGCGGCGGATGCCGGCCACCAGCGCATCCCAGTTGCCGGCGGCGATCCGCGCCTGGTCTGCCCGATCGAGCCCCGAGGTCGCAAGAAAGTGCTCGACGCCACCCTCAGGGCCGGGCCGGTATGGGTAGTCGGTGGCGAACAGGATGCGCTCCACGCCGACAAGCTCGGCCGCCCACCGCAGGTAGCGCTGGCTGTAGACGCCGCCCGCCGTGATGTACGCGTTGCGGCGGACGTACTCCGAGAACGTCAGCGGGAGCTTGGCCTGCATGGCCAGGCCGTCGGCGCGGTCGAGGAAGAACAGGACCACCTCGCCCCAGTGGCCGAGGAGCACCTGGAGGTCGGGGAAGCGGTCGAACACGCCAGCGAGAGCGAGCCGGAGGAACTGCACGCCGGACTCGTAATGCCAGCCGATGCCGAATGCAGCGAACGCGTTGCTGGTGGCGTCGTCGAAGCCCGCGTACAGCGCATCCCGCACCCGCGGTTGCGGCATCTGCGGGTGGATGTACAGCGGGGCGCGCAGCGATGCGGCGGCCTCGAAGATCGGCCAGTTGTCGGGGTGGTCGAGGTTGCGCTGACCGGTGCGGCCGAAGATCAGGGCACCGTTGAGGCCGAGCCTCGTGACCGCGCGCTCAAGCTCTTGCGCGGCTGCGGCGGGTGCGGGCATGGCGAGCGTGGCGAAGCCCTGGAACCGGTCCCGGTGGGCATTCACGAGCTCGGCAATGCGGTCGTTGGTCTCGACCTGCAGGCGGATCGCGTCGTGGGCCGGAAGGTTGTGGAGGCCGGGTGAGGTCAGGGAGATCACCTGGACGTCCAACCCGGCGTCGTCCATCGCCGCGATTCGGCGCCGGCCCACCTCACGCAGCCGCTCCCCCAGCTCCCCTGGAGGGGCGCCGGCTCGCGAATCGTCTCGCGCGGAGGAGTCGAGCCGACTCCACGCCATCACGACCTCGTCGGTGACGAAGTGCTCCTCGGTGCCGATCGTTCTCATCTCGCGGCGTGCCTCCCGTTCCTGGCTGGTCGACATTCTCCCGCAGAGCCGTAGCCAACAGGTACTGCTCGCGTCCATGCTGGTCGGCGTGGGTCTAGAAGGTTAAGCGGCTCCGCCTGCCGAGCGTACCTGCCCGTGGCGCGACTTGCTCGCAAGTGACCGCTCGGACAGCTTCCTGTGGATCCTGCTCTGGCTGAGGCAGCAAGAGCACCACGATCGGGCCATCTACGCCGATCTGATTCGCACGCAGTCGATGAAGAAGAAGATGGAGGGGGTGAACGGGGGCGGGCGGCAAACCACCATGGCTCGCCTGACGCCGATATAAGTGGCTGGAGCGCACCGGTTCGCGTTCCTGGCTGTTGGTTGGGATCACACCTGCGGGTCAACCGACGCAGGCGTGGCGTACCGCCGGCACAGGCGGCAGGGAAGCACTCATGACGAGACCACAAATCGCGGGCGTTGCGCCGTGCTTCGTCGTCAGACACGTGCCTACCGCGCTGGCGTTCTATCGTGACCAGCTCGGGTTCGCCATCACCTATCAGGGCCCCGAGCCCGACGACATCTTCTTCGGCATCGTCAGCCGCGGTGGCGCAATGCTCATGGTCAAGGCGGTCGGCGTTGAGCCGGTGCCGAATCGTACGCGGGATGTGCAGAAGGGCGTGCTGCGTTGGGATGCCTACTTCGCTGTTCCCGATCCCGACGCCGTGGCTGCCGAGTTCGCGGCGCGGTCCGTGACGTTCTCGGCGCCGCTTCAGGACACGCACGATGGCCTGCGCGGCTTCGAGGTCGAGGACCCCGACGGCTATCGGCTGTTCTTCGGCCGCCCGCGTCGAGGCACCGTACCGGAAACGCTGCGCCGGGTTGCCACCTAACCCGTGCCGGGAGCGGCGGGCAGCGCCGGATGGCGGCTCGCCTGGCCGGCCGACTCGGGGATGGGGCAGGTGTTCTGCGCCCGGCGGGCTCCGGCGCCCGCTCGCTGAGGCGCGACGGGTCAGGCGGCCAGAACGGACAGAAAGGGGGCCACCATGAAGGACGAGCAGGCGGCACCTGAGACGAAAGGTGTGACGGTGAAGCTGCTCGCAGCGCTTGACCTTGGCGCCGAGATCGAGGGCATGGCAGGCCGCCAACTTCGAATGCGAATGGTGACGATCGAACCTGGAGGGGTCTTTGGCCCGATTCACGACCACAAGGACAGGCCGGGCATGGTCTACATACTGCACGGAACGATCACCGACCATCGCGACGGAGTGTCCAAGAGGTATGGGCCCGGAGCGGGCTGGCCCGAAGACAAGCACACCAGGCACTGGCTCGAGAATAGAGGCACCACGCCGGCGGTGGAGATCTCAGTGGACATCGTCAAGCAGCTTGATCAGCGTCTTGCACGAGGGCACAATCGGGGAGGATAATGCGTAAGCCGATCGTCCGCGTTCATCAGCCTGGATGGCGTTTTCCAAGGCCTGCCAAGGAGGTCCCATGAGCTTTGGTCCCCTCATTCCCGTCACCACGATGGGCGGCCGGATCGCGGTGATCGCTTTCGGCTGCCTCTGCCTGGTGCTGTTCCTCGTCGCGGCGGGGAGGTTGTCGCGCTCCTTCTTCAACGGCTTCCTCGTCGCGATCGGTACGTTCCTCAGCTTCGACATGATCCTGTTCCACTGGGTATTTCAGTTGCATCGGCTGACCAGCGGGCCCGAGGCCAATGTGCTCGAGCCGTTCTTCGTCCTCCTGGGAGTGGCGTTCATTGTCATCGGCCTGCGCCGGGAGCGCTCGGCACGCGGGGCGGCCTGAGTACCCGTCGAAATTGACGGGCGCACCAGCCCGCGGAAGCGCCCGCGAGTGCCCGCGCGGCTCAGCTGGCCCGCCGCTGAGGCGCGATTCGCCAGGCAGCCGCTGGAGCGCCGGACTTCAAGACAGGGACCCCAATGAGAGACCACGCGACCACCGCGCTCTACGCCGTGCTGATGGCAGCCGTGATCGTCGCTGTCGACGTCCTGTTCTTCAAGAACCGGTTCTGGGAGCGGCTCACGGTGAACGTAGGAATCGTCCTCGTATTCGGCGCATTCTACTTCCGATTCCTCAAACATCCGTGACCAAGGCGGAGCCGCGGCGCGGGCGGGGCAGGGAGCATCCCTGACCGTTCGCGCCGCCCACAATCGACTGGTTCGTCATCGCAACCCGTCGGCGGCGCCGGCCGGTGATTCACGCGTCACGGCGCCTTCAGCCTCCCAACGCACGGCGCCCGGCAATGGCCCGGGCACCGCGCAAGCCTGCGGCCGGCTCCCGGGATGCGGCAGCTACGATCGGAGCCGGGCCGGACTCGGACGCTCGCCGAGCTCCCAGTCGACGATGTCCCCCGGCGTCAGTGTGAGATAGCCCGACAGCATGCCGTTGGCCTCGAACTGCACCCCACGGCCGAACAGCCAGGGGAAGCGGACCACGAAATCCTTCGACGTCCCCGGATCCACGTATCCCATCCGGTGGCTGTGGGTAGGCCCGGCCGTGGCGAAGACCACGACCTGGCTGGAGAGGTGGTTCGTGACGTGGACGGTCACGCTGTCTTCCTGCAGCCCGCTCGCACCCGAAGCCCCCGGGGGCCGGTGTGCGCAGGCCGGGCCGAACAGCGCCAGTCCTCCGATGAGCATCCACCACGTGCGACGCATGGCGTCCTCCCGTGCGGGTTCGGTCGCTTCCGTCCAACGTGCGGCGGGGACGTGAAAGGCCTGTGAATGGCCGCCGCGTCTCCGAGTCGGCGGCAAGCCGTCGAGGGCCGTCGGCTTGGTCGGCCACGCTAAAGGAGCGGCGTCAGTCGAGCGTCACTCGATCCGGAGTCGGAAAATGGGCATTGAACCGGGCGCGAGGAGTGTCCCTGCCGGGCACGCGCCTCTCACATCCGTCCGGTCCGTGACGCAGCGGGCCGGCGTCACCAGCCCTGCAACGTCACCCCGAGCGCGGCCAGAGCCACTGCGCCGGACTGCGCGCGCCGGACTTCACGGCTGCCTCCCAGGCTGCGCGCCCGTGTCGAAGGTCGCGAGCACGCACACGACCGATGCCAGGCCGCGGGCGATGGCGGCCAGCCAGAAGCTGCCGACCAGTGCGCTCAGCGCGGCGCCCGAATACAGCGCCGTCAACGGCGTGAATTGCCAGGACGTCTGGCCGACGTAGTCGCGACCCGCCACCAGACCGGCCCAGGCGGCGGCAAACGCCAAGACAAGCGCCGCCAGGATGCCCATTATCCGGACGGACGACGCAATCGTGACGAGGGCACGAATCGTCGGGAGCGGCTGGACGTACGAGAGAGTCCGCATTGAAAGCTGTGGCGTTCCGGCGCCGTCCGGTGCGGAAGCGGTCACGGTGTGCACCTCCTCGCGAGAAGTGGGGCCCCGGCGGATTCCAACGATGCGGAGCGTAGCGCGGGGGCGTTAGGAGGGCGTTAGGGCGGCTCGGCGCTTCGCCCGGCGGCGGCGGCCACGGCCAGATGGTCGCTCCCATGCCCGCCAGGGAAACGCCCCCCGTCAGGGCAGGGCGCCCGATCAATGGCCCTTTCCTGGAGCACCCGATCGACGGTACTCTCACCTATGCGACCCCTCCGGTACTCCATCAACGTCACGTTGGACGGGTGCTGCGATCATCGGGTGATATTACCGGATGAAGACCTGCATCGTCACGCGGTCGAGATCATCGACCGGGCGGATGCCCTCCTCTTTGGCCGGGTGACTTACGAAATGATGGAGGCGGCGTGGCGGCCGCCGGCGGGCACGGAGGCGGGACCTGATTCGATCGAGGCCTTCGCCCGGACGATCGATGCGGCGAAGAAGTACGTCGTGTCGAGCACCCTGGACCGGGTCGACTGGAACGCGGAGCTGGTGCGCGGGGATCTGGGGGAGGCCGTTCAGCAGCTCAAGCGGGAGCCGGGTAACGGGCTGCTCACCGGCGGCGTGAAGCTCCCGCTGGCGTTGGCGGAGCTGGGATTGATCGATGAGTACGAGTTCGTGGTGCATCCCGGGCTGGCGGGCCACGGGCCGACGTTGCTCACGGGACTGTCGAAGCGTATCGACCTGAAGCTCGTGAGCCGGCTGGAGTTCGGCTCGGGGGCGGTGGCGATGCGGTATGAGCCGAGAAGGTAGCCATCGGCTCGATAGTCGCGCTGTCCGGAGCTGAGGCGCGATCGTCTGGCGGCTCGAGCCGGGCCGGGGCTGGCTGAGCCGAGGTGGTGCGGGTGTCGTGCGCTCGGCGGGCCGAGGAGCCCGCCGCCGAGGCGCGATTCGTCGGGCCGAGCAGGTCCCCACGTCCCTTTCTCCGCGAGGATCAGTCATGAAGCGAGTGACCGGCATCGGTGGCGTCTTCTTCAAGTCCAGGGACCCCAAGGCCCTGGGCGCCTGGTACAAGGCTCACCTCGGAATCGACGTTCAGGAGTGGGGCGGCGCCGCGTTCGACTGGAAGGGCCCGGACAACCCCGAGGGCGGGGGAACGACGGCCTGGAGCCTCTTCCCGGCGGACACGAAGCACTTCGCGCCGAGCTCGGCGCCGTTCATGATCAACTACAGGGTGCAGGACCTTCAGGCCCTGCTGGCGGCTCTTCGGGCCGAGGGTGTGCGGGTCGAGGACAAGGTCGAGGAGTCTGAGTACGGCAAGTTCGGCTGGGTCATGGATCCCGAGGGCAACAGGGTCGAGCTGTGGCAGCCGCCGGCGGGTCAATGAGCATCCCGTCGTCGCTGCCACGGCGCGTGCGGCCTCCGATCAAGGAGGCGGACCGGGACGCTCGCGGCATGGCGGCGCTCGAGGCGCTCGGGCGTGACGCGCGGCACGCGCTGCGCGCCGTGCGCCGCAACCCCGGCTTCGCGCTCGTCGCCGTCCTGACCCTCTCGCTCGGCATCGGCGCCAACACCGCCATCTTCAGCGTGGCGGACGGCGTGCTGCTCAGCCCGCTGCCGTACCGCGACGCCGGCCGCCTCGTCACCGTCGCGTCGAACCCGAGCGGCGTGCCGGGAGCGCGCGCCGGGGCGGCCATGGCCGTCTCGTACCCGGACTACCGGGACATCGGGAAGCTCACCGGCGCCGTCGCGGGCATCGCCGCCTATTCGAACGACCGCTACAACTTCACCAACACCGATCAGCCCCGCGAGCTCCAGGTGACGCGGACGACCGCGGAGCTGTTCGCGGTGCTCGGCGTCTCACCGGTCGTCGGGCGCGGCTTCACGGCGAGCGAGACGCATGCTCCGCTCGCGGTCGTCTCGCACACGCTGTGGCTGTCGAGCTTCGGCGGCGACGGGAGCGTCCTCGGACGACGGATCTCGCTCGACGGGAAGAGCTTCACCATCGTCGGTGTCATGCCGGCAGGTTTCGGGTTCCCGGCCGCCACCGACGTCTGGATCCCGGTCGGGTGGGCCCTCGCCGACGCGCCGGCGGGCGGCGAGGCGCGGATGTACCGCGCCTTCTCGACCGTCGCGCGCCTCGCGCCCGGCGCGTCGCTCCAGAAGCTGCGCGGATACCTCGACGTCCTCGGCAGGGGCATCACGGCCTCGGAGCAGGCGACCTCGAAATTCGGGAGCGGCGAGAGCTTCGTGGCGAACCCGCTGCGCGATCAGATCGTCGGCGACGCGCGGCAGCCGCTCCTGATTCTCCTGGGCGCGGTGGCGGTGGTGCTGCTCATCGCGTGCGTCAACGCCGCGAACCTCCTGGTCGCGCGCGCCAACACCCGGGAGAGGGAGTTCGCGGTGCGCCGCGCGATCGGCGCCGGGCGCTGGGCGATCGTGCGCCAGCTCCTGGTCGAGAGCGTGCTCCTCGCGCTGGGCGCCGCCGTGGTTGGGCTCGCGCTCGCGGCCGTCGGGCTCGATCTCCTCGCCGCGCAGCTGCCGCACGGCTACGTGGTCGGCGTCCACGGGACGGTCCTCGGCTTCACGATCCTGCTCGCGGTGGCCACGGGGCTCGGCTTCGGCGTCGTCCCGGCGCTACGCGCCTCCACGCCCGCGCTGGAGCAGGTGCTCCGCGACAGCACGGGCGGCACCGTCGGAGGGCCGCGTCGCCGGGCGCGCGACGTGCTGGTGGTGAGCGAAGTGGCGCTGGCGCTGGTGCTGCTCGTGGGCTCGGTGCTCCTCGTGCGGAGCTTCATCGGCCTGAACGCCGTGAATGCCGGCTTCGATCCCCGGGGGCTCGTCCTCGCGCGCATTCGCCTCACGCCGGCGCGGTACTCCACGACGAGCCAGCAGCGCGGCTTCTTCGACGAGCTCGCGCGGCGTCTCCGGACGGCGCCGGGCGTCAGCGCGGTCACGCTCGCCGACGGGCCGCCGCTGTCCGGGATGGTGGGGATGCACGGGATGAATCCCCGGGGGATCAGGCCCGACGATCCCGACCTGTTCCTCGCCTTCGCCGAGACCGCCGTGGGTCCCGACTTCTTCTCCACCATGCGCATCCCCGTCCTCCAGGGCCGCGCGATCTCCGCCGAGGACCGCGAGGGCTCGAGGCCCGTCTGCGTGGTGAGCCAGGCGCTCGCGCACCGGCTGTGGCCGCACGGGAACCCGATCGGCCAGGGCGGGTTGGGACGAAACGGCGACCGCACCGTCGTGGGAGTGGTGGGCGACGTGCGCGGGGAAGCGCTCGAGCGCGAAGGGGGGCCCGCCGTCTACGTCCCCGCCGCGCAGCCGGACAGGAGCTTCGACGAGATGTGGGTCGTGGTGCGCTCGGCGCATCCGCTGCGCGTCGTTCCGGCGCTGCGGCTGGCGGTGCGCGCGGAGGATCCGACGCAGCCGATCGCGAGCGTCTCAACCTACGACGCCCTCATCCAGCAGCGCTACGCGAGCCTCCGGCTCGTGACGGCGCTCATTGGCCTGTTCGCGGGGCTCGCGCTCGTCCTCGCCATGATCGGCATCGCGGGCGTGACCGCCTATGCCGTCTCGCAGCGCACCCGGGAGCTGGGGATCCGCATCGCGATGGGCGCGCGTGCCGTCGACGTGGTCGGACTGGTGCTGGGCGAAACCGTGGTGCTCGTCGGGATCGGTCTCGTCATCGGACTCGGCGCGGCGTTCGGCGTGACGCGCACGCTGCGCTCGCTGCTGTTCGGAGTGACCAGCACCGATCCGGTGACGTTCGGTGGGGCCGCGGTTGTGCTCGGCCTGGTGGCGTTGGCCGCGACCTTCGTGCCGGCGCGGCGCGCGGCGCGGATCGATCCGGTGGAGGCGTTGCGACAGGAATGACGCCCGCGCGGGGGCTGCTCGCGCCGCCCGGGCGTTACGTGGTGGAGGCGCGAGCGCGCGGGACGACGGTGCCACGCGGGCGGTCCGTCCCCGCGGGTGCCGAGCGGGCGCGCGTCAGCGGACCACCGTCGGGCTCCTGAGCAGCCCAACACCGATCGCCGATACGCGTCCGTCCTGCGCCTCCACCACGACGTCTCCGGGGCCAGACCCGGAATCACGGAGGCCGACGGTGAACAGGCGGGCCTGGAAGACGCCGGCGACGACCAGGTCGGAGTCAGCCAGCGGTGCTTGCGCCATGGTGGTCGACGGCCGGCCCCCGACCAGGGCTGCCAGAACCCAGAGCGCACCTGCGGTGGCGACGGCCCGCGCCATCGGACCTCCAGCGCTATCGCGGCCGCGGCTCGGGCACGCGCGGCACCGAGGACTCCCAGTCCGCGCGGCCCGCGTCCTCAGTGCTTCGGTGGCGCGGCGGGCGCCGCCGGCCCGTTCGCGTTGACCTCGTAGGCCGCGCGCCAGACGCCGTCCGACCCCTTCTTCCACAGGTCGGCGAACGGATTCACGAAGCTCTCGGGCTTCTTCCCCTTCACCGTCATCGTGTAGTTGCCGTGGGCGAACGTCACGGCCTCCGAGTCGCTCACGACGACCAGCTTGTCGATGACCAACGGGGACATCGTCAGCGATTGGTAGCTCGCAAAGAACGCGCTCGCCCCCGAATCGATCCTGGCTCGCCCCGTGAAGGTGCTCGCGTCCGGCAGGATCCAGGTGGCGTCCTGCGTGAACAGGTTGGCCAGGGCTGCGGTGTCCTTGGCAACGATAATCGCAGGGAGCTTCGCGAGTTGAGCAGTGAGCGCCGTCCGGATGGCGTTCTCGTCGGGTTGCGGCGGTGCCGGCTTGGCGCACGCGCCTACGACCGTGGCGAGAGCGGCCAGCGGAACCAGGAACGAGGCCTTCATGGGACTCTCCTTGGGGAACGAGTGTCACTGGCCGATACTACGGCGTCTGAAGAGGGGCGGGTAGAGGTGCGCCGGATCCGCGGCCGCCGGATGGGGAGCTCTTCTGTACGGATTGTGTGGCGCGGGCGGAACCGGTGTCGGCTCGCCCGGCGGGCTCAACCGGGGATAAAGTAAGGGTGTGCGCCCGGCGGGTTCGTGCGCCCGCACGCCGAGGCGGATACCGTCACGCCCTTCCGGGCGAAGGAGCTTCGTGGTGCGTACAGCGAACATGATCCGGCCCTTCAGTCCGCTGCTGCTGGCCGCCGGGCTCGCGCTCGCCTGCCGCAGAGAAGCGGCCCCGGCCGCGAGCGAGCGCCCTCCCTCATTCAACCAGGACACCACGCTCGGGGTGGCCGCGCCGGACTCGGCGGCCCAGGCGGCAGCCCGTTTCGTGCAGGCGTTCTACCAGTGGTACGAGCGCGCGGGAGAGCGGTACGAGGTCGCGGTCCGAGACAGCCCGGCCTACTTCGCGCCGGCGTTGCTCGGCGCGCTTCGGCTCGACTACGCGGCGAGCCAAGCCTCCCCCAGCGAGGTCGTAGGCCTGGACTGGGACCCGTTCCTCGACACCCAGGATCCCTGCAACCCCTATCAGGTGACGGGGACCACGAGGCGCGGCGATACCGTCCTCGTAGCGGTCAACGGCATGTGCACCGATCGACCGCCGCAGACGCAGCCGGACGTGCTCGCGGAGGTCAGGTTGGTCGACAAGCGCTGGGTGTTCGTCGACTTCCGTCACGTGGCGGACGCCGGCAGCCTGGTCCAGGATCTCCAGCGGCTGCAGGAGGCGCGCGAGCCAGCACCTACGCGGGTCGGCCACTGAGCGCGGAAGCGGCGATTTGTCCGACAGGGCGGTAGGAGCCGTGTCCGACGCGCGGGATCGAGCGCACTTCAACCGCTGGTCGTCGACCTACGAGGAGTCACGGATCCAGAAGTACCTGGACCGCCTCCACGAGCTGATGCTCGACCAGGCCGCCTGGAACGGGGCGCCGCGCCACCTCATCGACGTGGGCTGCGGGACCGGGCGCCTGCTGCGGCAGGCAGCCGCGAGGTGGCCGGCGGCGGTACTCACGGGGCTCGATCCGGCCGGAGGGATGCTCGCCGTCGCGCGTCGGCTGACCCCCGGAGCGAGCTTCCAGATCGCTCGGGCAGCTCAGCTGCCGATCGCCGCCGGCACGGCAGACGTGGCGGTGAGCTCGGCGTCCTTGCACCACTGGTCCGATCCGGTGGCGGGGTTGCGGGAGATCGCGCGGGTGCTGTGCCCGGGCGGTCGATTCGTGCTCGCCGACATCGCCGTTCCGCGATGGCTGGCGTGGCTGGTCCGGTCGCGGGCGCACACCGGGGAGGATCTGGTCCGCCTCGTGGCCGAGGCAGGGTTTCGGATCGTCGGCGGGCGGCGACTGTTCGCAGGGCTCATGCTGGTGGTGACGGCCGACAAGCCGGCGGCGGCCTGACCGGCGCCTGCAGCAGCAGGCGTCTGCACCGACCCATCCCGACCGGGAACCGACCATGCACGGCGCTGCGTTCCGTTGCCTGACTGCCCTCGTCTTCTTCGGCTACTTCGCCCATCGGTTCTACTACGTCGGGAAGGTCCGGCACGCGTCCGGGTCAGTCGTGCGCCAGCCGCCGGAAGCGGCCGGGCCGGTGCTCCTGCTCCCCGTGTCTGCCGCCGTCATCGCCCTGTATGCGGTCTCGCCGCGGTGGCTGCGGTGGGCGTCGCTGCCGCTGCCCGAGTGGCTGAGGTGGTCCGGGCTCGGCCTCGCCGTCGCCGCCTTCGCCCTGCTGGAGTGGGCGCAGTCGGCGCTGGGACGGAACTGGAGCCTCCGCGTGCAGCTGCTCGAGGCGCACGAGCTGGTGGTCGGCGGGCCGTATCACTGGGTGCGGCACCCGATGTACACGGCCGGTCTCCTCGCCAGCACGTCCGTGCTGCTGCTCTCGGCCAACTGGCTCGTCGGCGGGAGCTGGCTCGCGATGCACGCCTGGCAGTTCGCGGTGCGCATCCCGCTCGAAGAGGACCTGATGGCGCAGCAGTTCGGCGACGTCTACCGGCAGTACATGCGGACGACCGGACGGCTGCTCCCGCGGCTCGTGCGCCGGAGCTGAGGCGCGGTTCGTCATGCGACACGGCCCTTCAGTTGCGATCCAGTCGCAGCTGCATATTGACGAAGCCCGAGCCGTTCACGTCCCCGATCATCGTGGTGGGGGCCGTCAGGCCGGCCGTGTAGATCGGCGAGATGAAGCCCGGGATGTTGAAGGACATCATCACCTTGGACGCGTCACGCCTGCCGGAGACCGTGTAGCTGTAGCCTGCGCCGCCGGCGGTGAAGGTCGTCACCGTGCCGGTGCCGGTGATCACGCCCGCGCCCGAATCCTGCAACGTCATCATGAAGCTGATGTCCAGTCCGCCCTGGGTGCCCGTTCCGCCCCAGTTTCCGGTCACGTTGGCCGAGATACCGGTTGCATCCTTGCTCCCGCAGCCGGCGGCGAACAGCACGACGGTCGCCAATACGGCGGCGACTCGGTAACCCGACATCGTTGCCCCCTGAGAAGGGTATCAAGGCGTCCGGACGCCACCATAGCTGCGTGGCGTCAGGCGACCGTCAGGGGGACGTGGGCGTGGCCAGCAAGGATTTCCGATATCGGCTACCAGGTAGGCTTGGAGCCACGAGTATCAGCAGATACCGTGGCGCCCATGCGCCCGAGACTCCACGGAGGTGCCGATGCGTCATCGCGCGTGTGCAATCATCCTGCTCGCTGCGGCCTGTGCGACGGCCGTGCCGACGTGGGCACCGGTGGCCCGGACCGCGCCCGAGTCGTGCAGCGCGCCGGGCGCGCCGGCCGGCGTGGCCTGGCAGCTGGTCACGGCGCCCGGCCTCACGTTCTGCATGGCGCCCGGCTGGCACGCCCGCGATGCCAGCACCTGGATCGGAACGGCAGGGTCGGTGACCTGGGGAACCGGCACCCCGCCGGCTCGTTCGGGTGCCGTCGTCGTTCGCGACTACGTCCGCTCGTGCCAGGTGGGTGGCGGGTGCACCGCGTACGAACCCAGTGGGCCGCCTTCCTGTAGCGACAACCGTGGGAGCGAGGTCATCGGCGGGCAGGCGGCGACGGTCTACGACCTCGCATGCAGCGGCCGGCACATGACGGGCGCCACCTGGCGCGAGGCGGGCATCTGGTTCCAGGGTGACGCGGAAGACGGGCAGACCGCGTCGCTGGAGCTGATGGTGTTCCGGACGATGCGGTTCGTGGGCCCGGCGGGCCCGTAGCGCGCCTCCGCCCGGCCGGCGGGCCGCGCCGCCGGGACGCGGCCGCCCTCGTGCGCACGGTGCGGATCGCTTGGTTCCGCTCACGGCGTGCGCGCCAGCCGCTGATCGAGTACTGTTTCAGCACCGATGCCAAGCAAGGTCCACCCCGCCCGCTCGGAGCGTCCCGCACCGGCGGGGCGCGTGCGGCGTGCAGCCGGAGCCGGCACGAGCGGAGGTCCCGCGAGCCAGGACCCCGTGCTGCTGCGCCGCCTGCTGCGCGCGAAGGACCGGATGGACGCCGGCTCGCACGAGGAGTGGCCCGTCCGGCGGCTGGCGCGGGTGAGCGGCGTCTCCGAGGCGCACTTCGCGCGCTCGTTCAAGCAGGCCTTCGGCGTCCCGCCGCACCGCTACCTGCTCACGCGGCGCATCGAGCGGGCGACGGCGCTGCTCCGCGACACCGACCTCTCCATCACCGAGATCGCCTTCCACACGGGCTGGGAGAGCCTGGGCACGTTCGGGCGCACGTTCCGCGACGTCACCGGCGAGAGCCCGGGCGCGATCCGCACGCGGGCGAGGGCCGCGGCGCACGAGCTCGGCCGCGTGCCCGTTTGCGTCGTCAGCGCCGCGCACCGGCCGGACCTCACGATCGCAGTTTCGGAGAAGCGGCGCCGGGTGGCGGGCGGTATGATCGGATCCCCCAGGGAGGAGGTCCGATGAGCCAGGGCGTCGAAGTGGTCGGTCTGTACGTGCGGGACCAGGAAGAGGCGCGCGCGTTCTACGTCGAGAAGCTCGGATTCCGCGTCCACACGGACGTGCGGAACGGCGACTAT
Source organism: Gemmatimonadales bacterium (assembly GCA_035623395.1). Lineage (GTDB taxonomy): Bacteria > Gemmatimonadota > Gemmatimonadetes > Gemmatimonadales > JACORV01 > Fen-1245. The sequence continues at coordinate 17,556 of DASPTN010000077.1, forward strand.
CGCTGGCTCACGGTGCAGCACCCCGACCAGCCGTCGTTCCAGCTCGGCCTGTTCGCACCGGGGCCGCCCGTGCTCGACGCGGCGACGGCGCAGACGCTGCGCGCGATGGTGGCCAAGGGCGCGATGCCGCCGCTGGTGCTGGTCGTCGACGACTGCCGCGCCGCCTACGACCGGATGCGGGTGCAGGGAGTGGAGTTCACGCAGGAGCCCGTGGACCGGTTCGGCACCGTGGACGCCGGTTTCCGCGACCCGTCGGGAAACGGGTGGAAGATGATCCAGGCGCGCCGCTGAGGAGGCGGGCGACATGAAGAAGAGCCGGTCGAAGAGCGCCGTGCCTCCATCCGAGCTCATCGACGAGAGAATCGCGGAGCTGGGCGACTGGCGGGGCGAGACGCTCGCCCGGCTCCGCGCCCTGATCCGGCGGGCCGACCGCAGCGTGGTCGAGGAGTGGAAGTGGGCGACGCCGGTGTGGTCGCACGCCGGCATCATCTGCACCGGCGAGACGTACAAGAAGGTCGTGAAGATGACGTTTGCCAGGGGCGCCTCGCTCGAGGACCCGTCGCACCTCTTCAACTCGAGCCTCGAGGGCAGCGTCCGGCGTGCGATCGATTTCCACGAGGGCGACGGGATCGATGAGAGGGCGCTGCAGGCGCTCATCCGCGCCGCCGTGGCCTTGAACGAGTCCTCCGCCCGCGACTGATCCGCCGATCCGCATACTCGCTCTCGACGCGGCGGTGAACGGCATCGCGCTGGTGGCCGCGTCGCTCGTCGGCGAATGGACCCGGCGTGCCGGGTTCCGCCGGCCGCGCACCGCGCAGCCGGGACCAGCCGCCGAGATGGAATCCGCCGGGCGGCGGCCATCCAGGAGGTTTCTCGAATGGCGACGTGTGCGGCGTGTGGCGCCACGATCATCTTCGCCGAGCTGCGAGCCCGGGCGCCCGCGAGGACGGGCCGGTGAGCCGCGGCCCGGTGGTGCGGGGCCTGCTCTGCGCGATCGCGTGTGCGCTCCTCCTCTTCCTGGCCTGGTGGATGATCAAGGGCGGGCTGAACGACGTGCGCCAGGCGAGCGACCTCGGACAGCAGGCGGAGACGGTCGTCCGGTTCGCCTGCGGCCTGCTGAGCGTCGCGGCCGTGGTCACGCGGTTCCGGTGGCGCCGGAGGGCGCGGACCGTGCGCATCGCATGGATGGTCTCGCTGGCGGGGATGGTCGGCCTGTCGGCCCTCGTGTGGGGCCCGCCGATGCCGCACGTGGCGCTGCTCTTCGTGGCGGCGGCGCTGCTGCTGGCGTGGGCCCTGCTGTGGACGCTCGGCCCAGCCTCCGCCGCCTGAGACCCGGGCCGCCTGCGCGGCGCGGCGGCGGCGCGGCCAACGTCGATGCGCGACCGGCTCGGCATCAACGCGACGGCGCGAGGGAGGCGCGTGGTCCGATCAACTGACCGGGACGAGCCGCGGCTCGCGGCCTGGGCCACGAGCTGCCGCGTGACCGAGTCGCTGGTCCGACACATCCCGGCGAAGCTGTGGCGGGCGGCCCTTCCCGGCAGCCCCGCGCGCACCGTCCGGAGCGTCGCGGCGCATCTCCACAACGCGCGGTGCGGCTGGGTGAAGACGCTGGGCGCCGAGCACGGGGTCGTGGCGCCGGCCCGCGTGGACCCCGGGACCGTGACGCCACGGCAGCTCGTGGCGGCGCTGGAGCGCAGCGGCCGCGGCATCGCGGGCCTGCTGGGGCTGGGGATCGGTCACGGGGGCCGGGTGCCGCCCTCCAAGGCCTACGTGTGGCGGAACCTCTCGCTGGACGTGGAGCACGTTCTGACGTACTTCGTCGCGCACGAGGCGCATCATCGCGGGCAGATCGTCATGGCCGCGCGACAGCTGGGACACAGGTTGCCGCCCGCCGTGACGGCCGGGCTGTGGCAGTGGAAGCCCGCCGCCGCATCGCGACGGTCAAGAGTCGCCGATGCCTGAAGTGTCCCCGTCACCCGGACCACCGCACATGAAGAAGACCGCGAATGCCCGTTTCGCCATCAAGAGCTGGGATGAGAAGGCGTACAGCGAGGGCCAGGGCCTGCCGAAGCTCACCCGCGCCAGCGTGACCAAGACGTTCACCGGAGACATCGAGGGCGAGGGGCAGGTCGAATACCTCATGATGTATCGCAGCGACGGCTCGGCCACGTTCGTCGGGCTCGAGCGGGTCGTCGGGAGCGTCGGCGGCAGGACGGGCAGCTTCGTGCTCCAGCGGGCCGGGGTGTTCGAGGGCGGCCTGGCGAAGGAGTCCTACACCGTCGTCCCCGGCTCCGCGACCGGAGAGCTGCAGGGCCTGCGCGGCGAGGGCAGCACGGCCCTCGGGCACGGCACGGAGTACCCGTTCACCCTGGGCTATGAGCTCGCCTAGCGGGGACGCGAACGCTCGCCGGTCGTCGCGTGCAGCGGAGGCGGCGGGTCAGGCCGCCGCCGCAGTGGCGTGAACCCATCGCAGCGGGTCGGGGTGATGTCGTGAGACACGTCGCGGAGTTCCTCGTCAGGGTTGCGCTCCTGGCGCTCATCTGCCTGTTGTTCTCGTGGACGGCGGGGGCGCCGCTCTCGGGCGGGGCGAACCTGACCGTCATCGTGGGCGGGGTGTTGGCGACGTACCCGCTCGTATGGCTGGGCCGGAGAGTGCTCGACCGACACCCGACGCCGGGCGGCGCCGCCTGGACGACGACCGCGGTCCATCTGGCCCTCGGGCTGACGTTCGGCGTCCCGCTCGTTCGAGCCCTCACCACGCACCGGGACTGGCAGGGCTGGGCACTGCCGGTGCCGACCGGAGTCGGGCTGGCGCTGGTCGTCATCACGGGGGCGGCGTCGGGGCTGGTCGTGGCCAACCTCGCCCTGAAGGGGCTCGGCGCACCTTTCTTCATCGCGCTCAGCCGGAAGGTGGCGGTGGACTGGTCGTACGCCTGGACACGCAATCCCATGGTGCTCGCGGCGCTGGCCTTCTTCGTTGCGCTGGGGATCTGGTTTCAGTCGCTGCTGTTCGTGCTGTGGGTGCTCCTGCTGTTCGCACCGGCGCTGCTCTTCTTCGTCAAGGTGTACGAGGAGCGGGAGCTGGAGATCCGGTTCGGGGCGGCGTATCTCGAGTACAAGGCCAGGACGCCGATGCTGTTCCCGAGGAGACCACGAGCTTGAACGCCCGCATCGCGCCCGCGACGCGCCGTCGCAGCGGCGACCTGCGGACCGCGAGGAGCGGACCGAGACTACGGAGCGCGACCGGCTGCCTGCTCGCGGTCCTGGCCGCCGCCTGCGGCAAGGAACGCCCCGCCGCTCCGCCGGCGACCGCGCAGAGCGCTCCCGCCCCGGACACCGCCGACGCCGGACCGTGGTGCGAGCTGGCGGACTCGAGCGTCGAGGCGGCGATCGCTTCGGTCGCCAGGCAGCGGGACCGCGACGAGTACTGCGAGTACCGTCACTACGCGGTCGACGACATCGACGGCGACTCCAGCGACGATTTCGTGGTCACGTTCAACCTCGAGGGGGCTTCGGGCGGCACCGACACGGAGAGCTACCTGATAGTGTTCCTCTCCTCTCGCGAGGGCCGCGCCCCGCTCCTGCTCGAGATCGACAACATCGGCGGCGACTACGGCGAGCGGTACCCGACGGACGTCACCGTCGACGGCCGGTACGTCGTCGTGGATTTCTCGGAGTACCGGTCGGGCGACCCCGACTGCTGTCCGTCCGGCAGCTCGTCGGCCCGGTTCCTGGTGACCGGCGACCGCATCGTCGAGCGGGCCCGGCCCAGCGAGCGTGCGCCGGGGTCGGGCGCCCGCAGCTCGTGAGTCAGGGGCGGCGCCGCGTGACGCCGCCCTGAGGCCCCCCGGCTCGGGCGGTCCGGGTTAGGTTGCAGTCGCAGGCTTGCCACCCTTCGAGGGAGGCCCGACCATGCCGCTCAACTCCCGCTCGACGCTCGCCATCCGCATCCTCGTGGTCGCCGCCGTCTGCCTCATCGCCTGGGCGATGATGCGCGTCTACACCGTCGGGCCGTCGTATGCACCGTACGTCGCTCCGGCGCACGCGTTCCTGCGGGCCACGCTGGCCCGCGACTCGGCGGCCCTGGCGAGGCAGAGCGCGGGTCCGGCCGCCGTGCAGTGGGCGCTGGAGGCCGGCCGGCGGGACACGGTCGCGCTGCGGGACCTGGAGCGCGACCTCTACCTGGGCAGCGGGACCCGCAAGGGCGACAGCACGGTGGTGTGGTTCAGCGCGCCGGCGCGCGGCGAGTGCGTGGGCTGGTCGCTCACGCTGACGTTCGTCGGCCGCGGGGACTCGGCCCGGATCGCGCGCGCCTCCGCCCGCTGCGCGACGCCGGTGACGCCGCCGCCCGGCTTCTCGCGGACGACGCGGGAGCGCTAGGGCGCGGCGGCGCGCGGCGCGGGGGATGCCACGAGCGACGGCGAGCTGAAGTGACGATGGGAGCCGGCGCGGCGAGAGCGCGGATCCTGGTCGGAGTCGGCCTGCCGGTGCTGATCGCCGACGCGGTGACGAAGCGGCTGGCCGTGGCGCATCTCCAGCCGCCGCTCAGCCCGCACCCGGTGATCGGCGACGCGGTGCGGCTCACGCTGGCGTACAACCGGGAGGGGGTCATGGGCCTGCCGGTGGGGCCGTATGGCCGCTGGGCGCTGATGGCGGTGACCGTCGTCATCCTGGCCGTCCTGGCGCGGCTGCTGCGCGACACCGGGCCCCGGCAACGTCTGCGCGCGGTGGCGATCGCGCTGATCATGGGCGGCGCGGCCGGCAACCTCGTCGATCGCCTGGCGAGCGGCAGGGGCGTGGTGGACTTCATCGACCTCGGCACGCCGGCGTGGCGGTTCTGGACCTTCAACGTCGCGGACGTGGCGGTCGACGTCGGCGTGGCGCTGCTCGCGTGGGCGCTGTGGCGCGCCGCGGAGCGGGAGACGCCGCGCCCGGGCTAGCGCGGGCACTCGACATCGTCTCACACGGGGAGCACGGATGGCCAAGGGCTACTGGATCACCATCTACCGGTCGGTGTCGGATCCGGCCCGGCTGGCCGCGTACAGCGCGCTGGCGACGCCGGCGCTCGAGGCCGCGGGCGGCCGGATCCTGGCGCGGGGCACCGCCGCCCGGACGTTCGAGGGCGCGGCCAGCCAGCGCACGGTGGTGGTCGAGTTCGACAGCGTGAAACAGGCGGTCGCCGCCTACGAGAGCCGCCGGTACCAGGACGCGCTGCGCGTGCTCCTCGGTGCCGTGGAGCGCGAGGTGCGCATCGTGGAAGGAGTCGCGTGATCATGGCGGTCCTCGTCCGCGCGATCACGTACGCCGCCCTGTTCATCGGGTTCGTGCTGGTGTTCCTGCCCGCGCGGGTGCTGCGCTGGTCGGGCATCGCCGGCGCGCCGCCCGGCGGACTGCCCGGCGCCGCCGGCGTCGCCGTCGCGGCGGTCGGCGCGGCTCTCGCGGTGTGGTGCGTGCTCACGTTCGCCCTGGTCGGGAAGGGCACGCCCGCGCCCTTCGATCCGCCCCGCCGGCTCGTCGCCCGCGGCCCCTACCGCGTGGTGCGGAACCCGATGTACGTCGGGGCGGGGCTCGCGCTCGCCGGGGCCTCCCTGGTGTACCGCTCGGTCGCGCTGCTCGCCTTCACGGTCGGCTTCCTGCTGGTCTGTCACGTCTTCGTGCTCGCGTACGAGGAGCCGACGCTGCGGCGGACGTTCGGCGCCGAGTACGCCGGTTACTGCAGCCGGGTGCGACGGTGGTGGCCGCGGCTCCGGTCGTGGCGCGCCGCGCGCGACGGCTGAGCCAACGGTGGAGGCCGGCATGCGCAAGGAATGGCTGTGGGGCCCGGGCCGGATCGCGCCCGAGCACAAGGGGCTGCCCAAGCACGAGTGTCTCGCGCGGCTCGCCCTGGTGCGGGAGCGCTACCTCGAGAAGCTGCTGGCGGGCTTCGAGGCCGAGGACGCGCGGCTCATCTGCCGGCTGGAGAAGGCCAGGTTCGAGCTGCTGGGGGAGCTCGACCGCGTGTCGGAGGAGGAGTTCGCGAACCCGCAGCACGACGTGCCCGCGTGCCGCGACTGCCCCAACGAGGCGAGCTGCGAGGCCGCCCGCGTCTGCGAGGGCTGGTCGCTGGCGGACTTCGCGGCGCACCTGCTGACCCACGAGGAGAAAAACGTGGATCCCGAGGTCAACGAGACCCTGCAGCACATGACCGAGCACGAGGAGACGCACCTGCACCAGGTGCGGAGCCTCGTGCGCCGGATGCATCCGGGGCTGGAGACGATCTCGGTGCCCTGGAGGGTGAGCACCTGAGACGAGCCCCGCTGTCCGGAGGTGAAGCGCGGGCGCTCGACGCGCCGGTGAGTCGCGACCGCGCCCGGGAGCGCGGCACGGCGTCGCCCGCGCGACCGGCCGCTTGCGCCCACCTCGGCGGGCGGCAATAATCGCCCTTCGCGTCTTCCGTGCAGGAGTCAGCGATGCAAACGTGGCCGACGCGCCTCCTCGTGCTGGGCGCGATCCTGCTGCTCGTCTCGGCGGCCGTCATGGCGGTGGCCGTGATTCCGCCCGTCCGGATCGACACCTTCCCGCTCGCGACTCCGCAAGCCGCCGCGCGCGCGCTGTGGGGCAACGCCCTGCTCAACGTGTCGGCGGCGGCCGCGGCGCTGGCGGCGCTGCAGGTGAACGCGGCGCAGGCTTCGCTGCGCCGCCTGCTGCCGGTCGTCGCGGGCGTCGTGGGCGTGCTGCTCGGCCTGTTGCTGATCCAAGCCGCCGCGGCCCTGTCCCCCCACGGGCCGGCGCTGCACGGTGCGGTCGTCGCCCTTCGGGTGTGCGTCGGCTGCGGCATCCTGGGCGGGGGCTCGCTGATCGTCTCGAACTTCGGACGGACGAGCTGAGCGTGGCGGCGACGAGGGCGGGCGCGCGCCCCGCGGGCGACCGTGGCCGTGCCACAAGCGCAGGTGACGCCATCATCACCGGGGCGCACTCCATCATCTACAGCAGGAGGCCGGAGGCCGACCGGCGCTTCCTCAAGAGCGTCCTCCGGCTTCCGCACGTCGATGCGGGCGAGGGCTGGCTGATCTTCGGACTGCCGCCCGCCGAGGTCGCCGTGCATCCGTCGAGACGGAGCGGCGTGCACGAGCTGTATCTGCTGTGCGACGACGTCGACGCGTTCGTCGCCGCGATGCGGAAGAAGCGCGTCCGCTGCCGGCCCGTGTCGATGCAGTCTTGGGGACGCCTCACGCACGTGCGGCTCCCCGGGGGCGGGGAGCTCGGGGTCTACGAGCCGCGGCACGCGCGACCGGCGGTTCGGGGGGGCAGGAAGGCCGCAGGGCGCGGGCGCCGCCTGAAGCGCGGGACGGCGTGAAGGCGGGCGTGGGCCGGGTGCGCGACGGTCGCGTGGCGCGCGCAGGCTCGCGGGCGGGACGCGCCGCCCTGCTCGCGCTGGTGCTCGGCGGCTGCCTGCCGATCCACTGGAGGGAGCCGCTTTCGCCGGCGGTGGTGGGGGTCGTCCGCGACGAGACGGGCGCGCCGCTGGGCGGCGTCCGCGTCGGCGTCGCGACCCAGTACGGCGGCTCGTCGTGCGCGCGGCCCGCGGTGGAGGCGACCACGGACTCGGCGGGCGCCTTCCGGCTCCCGGCCACGGAGCGCCGGCACGGGTACGTCGTGCTGCTGCCCTTCGACCCGGCCTTCCGCCCGTACGCCTTCTGCGCCGGCGACGCCGACTCGCTGCGCCTGGTGTACCGGGGCGCGCGCACCTGGTGGGGCAAGCAGCTGGAGACCGTGGTCTGCATCCGGGAAGAGCAGGCGGAGGGGCCGCGGGTGCGCTGCTACGGATACTACGTGCGCGACGGGGAGGGCCGGCGGCGCGTCGACTCCGCCGCCGTCGCGGGCGAACGATAGCCGTCGCCGGCAGGAGGACGAGCCGGTTCTCCCGTCACATCGTACCACCGTGGGAGGCATCGCATGCGCTGCTCCATCCTTCGGGCCTCGCTGACCGCGGCCGGCGTGGCGGTGTTCGCCGCGGGCGCGGCGTCGGCCCAGAATCCGGCGCCGGCGGCGCGGCCCCGCGCCGACTCCGTGCCGGCCGTGACGCCGGCGCCGCCGCAGAACGTCGTGCCGGTGTTCTCGCAGATGATGGCGGCGACGATGCAGGGGACGCTGGCCATCCTGGAGCGCCCGGAGACGGCCGAACAGCTCGCGACGTTCGACCGGAACTACCTGGACGCCCTGCAGCGCCACGGCTTCTCGCGCGACGAGGCGCTGCGCATCGTGGTCGGCGTCGGCCTGCCGATTCCCGGCGCTCCGCGGTAGCGCGGCCGCGACGAGCACCCCCCGGGCGCCCGTCGCTCGCGCACGCCGGGCTCCTGGTGGCCATCGCTCTCGGCGGCTGCCGCTTCGGCGCGGCGCTCTGGCGGCCGGGCCGCCTCCGGTGCATATCTGACCGCGGCGATAGGCGAACGGCGCCCGGGATGCCGGGGCGCGTCGGTTCGGTGGCTGCGCGCCGGCGAGGGACGGCCGGCGCGAATGAACCCTTCTCGAGAAGGAGCTCGCAATGAAGATCAACAAGAACCTCGGCTTGATCGTGCTGGCCGTGTACTTCATCCTGCACGGGCTCATCACCCTGGTGAACTTCAGCTTCGCGGGGCTGGGCACCATCATGGGGATCCTCGCTCTCGTCGCGGGCATCCTGATCCTGTTCTTCGACAAGCCGATGGCCTGAGGAGCGCGCCTACCGGAAGGCTCCTGCAGTCGACGGCGGCCGCCAGCGGGGGAAGCACTCTCCCGCGGGCGGCCGCTGCCGGGTGAGGCGGACTCGTGACGGTGATCGCGGAGGTGATCATGGCCCTCGTCCTGACGAGCGGCGCCTTCACGGCGGGCGGCGGCATCCCCGCCCGGCACGGTTGCGACGGCGCGAACGTCTCGCCGGCGCTGGCCTGGAGCGGCGCGCCGCCCGGCACGGTCGCGCTCGCCCTGATCGTCGACGACCCCGACGCTCCGGCCGGCACGTGGGTGCACTGGGTGCTGTACAACCTGCCCGCGAGCGTGGCGGCGCTGCCGGAGGGCGTGCCGGCCACCGAGCGGCTGCCGGCCCTGGGCGGCGCGCTCCAGGGGCGGAACGACTTCCGCAAGGTCGGCTACGGCGGACCCTGTCCGCCGCCGGGCCGTGCGCACCGCTACTTCTTCAGGCTGTACGCGCTGGGCGCGGCGTTGCCGCTGGGGGCCGGCGCGAGCCGGCAGGAGGTGGACCGCGCGATGCACGGCCACGTCCTGGCGGAGACGACGCTGATGGGCAGCTACGCGCGCCAGGTGCGCTGAACGACGCTCCGGTAGAGATTCCCTGGGACCACGCGCGGTACCCCCGGCGCGGGCGGTGAGCCCGCGCCGGCACTGGAGCGCCGATGAGACTCGTGTCCAGGCTGCCCGACGTCCTGCTGGTCCTGCTGCTCCTCGCTTCGGCGTTCTTCGGCCTCAGGGAGGGGGTCCCGCTCGCGCGCTCGGCGCGCACGGCCGGCCAGTGGACGGCCACGGTCACGGAGATCCTGTACGGCATCGCGGCGGTGGGCGTCCTGCTGTGGGGCTGGCGCCGCGCGCACGCGGGCGCCGCGGCACCGTGAGCATCGAGATCCGCCCGGCGACGCCCGCCGACGCGGAGGCCATCGCCGCCGTGCGGACGGCCTCCCGGGAACGCTCGCTCCCGGAGCTGGTGGACGCGCACGACCGGGACGCGGGCTTCTGGACCGAGCGGTGGCGCCGTTACATCGAGCGCGGCAGCGCGGCGCAGCACGCGCGGGGCGACGGCTGGGCGTTCGTCGCGGAGGCGGACGACGGGCCGGTCGGCTTCGCGGCGTACCACCACACGGCGCGACACGGCTGCGACGCGGAGCTCGAATCGATCTACGTGCTGCGCGAGGCGCAGGGCCGCGGCGTGGGCACGGCGCTGCTGTGGCGCATCGGCGAGCGCCTCGTGGGCGAGGGCTCGCGCAGCCTGTGCGTGGGCTACGATCCGCGCAATCCGTACAAGCGGTTCTACCTGAAGCACGGCGCGGTCGAGATCAACCCGCACTGGGCGGCGTGGCGCGATCTCGGCGCGTTCTCGCACCCGCCCGCGTCCCGGTGACCTCGAGCGGCGAGCCGCAGCCCTCCGGAACACCGGCCCCGGAGCCCGGGCCCGGCGCCGCGGCGCGCCCGCGGAGCGAGCGGGCCGGCGTGCTCCGGCTGATCGCGTGGTACAAGTTCGCCAAGGCGACGCTGCTGGTGGCCGTGGGCCTGGGCGCCCTCAAGCTGCTCCAGCCCAGCGTGGCGATCGAGCTGGACAGCTGGGCCGCCGACCTCGGCGCGAGCCGCGAGCGGCGCCTGGTGGTCCGGCTGGTGAGCTGGCTGGGCGGCGTCCACCCGCACCGCCTGGAGGCGATCGCCATCGGCGCCTTCTTCTTCGCGGCCCTGTTTCTCACCGAGGGCGTGGGGCTGTGGATGGGCAAGCGCTGGGCGCAGTACCTGACGGTGATCGCCACGACGCTGTTCGTTCCGTTCGAGATCTTCCAGATCGCGCGTCACGCGACGCTGCCGCGCGCGGCCACGCTGGTGCTGAACCTGGCCGTAGTGGCGCTGCTGGTCCATCACCTGCGGCGCCAGCAGGCCGCCGCCGGCGGCGCGGGACCGGCGGCGTGAGCGCCGCGCCGGGTCCGCCGGGCCGCGACGGCGCGCCGGCGGGCGGCGCGTGCTGACGGTTCCGGTCTTCCTGCTCGGCGCCGTGGCGGTCATCGGCGTCGGCGCGGCGGCGGTGGCGATCGCCGAGGCGACGCTCGGCGGGCCCCGGGCCGTGCTGGAGGAGCGGAAGAGAGCGGAGCTGCGCCGGCGGGCGCCGCTCGAGCCCGGCGCCGCGCGCGAGCTCAGGGAACGGCTGGCGCGGGACCTCGCGCGTCAGGCGGCGGTGCGCCGCGATCTGGAGCGCGACCGGTCCGGCGGCGCCGCGAACGCCGCGCTGCTCCGCGACATCGAGCGCGCCGAGCAGGCCACGCGGGCGGAGATCGCGCAGCTGGAGCTGTGGATCGGCAGCGGCGGGTAGACACGAACCTCAACCAGGGCAGGGCAGCGCGATGAGCGCGACGTCATCCAGGTCGCGGGACGCGGCCAAGGTCGGCATCGGCTTCGGCACGGCGCTCGCGATCACGATCTCCTGGACGGCGAACAAGTCCATCCTGTGGGTCATCGTGCACGGGATCCTCGGCTGGATCTACGTGATCTACTACCTGATCCGGTACTACTGAGCCGTGGAGAAGCCGGGAGACCGCGATGCGGCCTGAGGACCTGTTCGTCGGCATCGCGCTCCTGTCGATCGCCGTGGGCCTGCCGCTGGCCGACCGCCGCATCCCGCCCAACCGCTGGTACGGGGTGCGCATCAGGTCGACTTTCGCCGACGAGCACATCTGGTACGAGGTGAATGCCCAGGCGGGGCGCGACTTCACGCTGCTCGGCGTGGCGTCCCTCGTCCTGGCGCTCGGGCTGCGCGTGCTGCTCGTTCGGGTCCAGTACGTCGCCGCGTGCGGCCTGCTGCTCGGCGGCGGCTCCGTGGTCTGCCTGGTGAGGTCGGTGCGGCTGGCGGGCCGACTGTGGCGGGAGCGTCACGGCGGCGAGTAGGCCCGGGCCATTCGCGGAGGCCGCGATGGGCAGGAGTTCCGGAGCGGACGCGCCGTTGCTCGCCTCCGCCGGGCGGCGGGGACGGGCGTGAGCTTCGCGGCGCGCGTCATCGTCGTGGCCTCCGCCGCGCTGGCGGCCGCGGCGCCGCGGGGCCCGGCGCAGCCGCGACCGCCCACGGTCGTGCTCCGGCCCGGCATCGTGATCACGCGCTCGGTGCGGATCGCGCCCCGGACCTACCGGCTGGCCGCGCCGGCCTCGCTCGACTCGGCCCTCGTCACCATCCGCGGCGACGACGTCACGGTGGACTTCGCCGGCGCGCGGCTGGCGGGCCTGGCGACCGAAGCCGACCCCGACCGGGCGCAGGGCGTGGCGATCCGCGTCGACGGCGGGCGCAACGTCCGGATCCTCCACGCCACGATCCGCGGCTACCGGGTCGGCATCCTGGCGCGCGGGACGCGCGGCCTCGAGCTCGGGGGCGTGGACGCGAGCTACGGGTGGAAGCCCCGCCTGTTCAGCCTGGTGGAGCACGAGAGCCTGGTCGACTGGCAGTCGTACCACCACGACGAGCACGACGAGTGGCTGCGCTGGGGCGCCGCGTTCTACCTGGAGGACGTGCGCGGCGGCGCGGTGCGCGGCTGCCGCGCGGGGCAGGGCGCCAACGGCCTGATGCTGGTGCGGACCGACAGCCTCGAGGTCGCGGACGACGACTTCTCGTTCAACTCCGGCACCGGCATCGCGCTGTACCGCTCGAGCTGGAACCGCATCGTCCACAACCGCATCGACTACGACATCCGGGGCTACAGCCACCGGTACTACCGCCGCGGCCAGGACTCGGCGGGGCTGCTGATGTACGAGCAGAGCTCGCACAACGTGGTCGCGTACAACTCGATCACGCACGGCGGCGACGGCCTGTTCCTGTGGGCCGGCCAGAGCACGATGGACAGCGGCGCGGGCGGCGCGAACGACAACCTGTTCTTCGGGAACGACGTCAGCTGGGCGGCGGCGAACGGGATCGAGGCCACGTTCTCGCGGAACGACTTCGTCGCGAACCGGTCGAGCGGGAGCGAGTACGGGGTGTGGGGCGGCTACAGCCACGACACGCGCATCGTCGGCAACGATCTGGTGGGGAACCGGATCGGGATCGCCATCGAGCACGGCCAGGACAACCTGATCGGGTGGAACCGGATCGCGGACGGGACGACCGGCGTGAGCCTGTGGGCGGACACCGTGACCGACACGAGCTGGGGGTACCCGAAGCACCGCGACGTGCGCAGCCGCGGATACCGGGTGACGAACGACCTGTTCCGGCGGCTGCGCGTCGGCCTCCGTTCGCGGCAGACAGCCGGCCTGGTGCAGACCTGGAACCGCTGGATGGACGTGGACAGCGCGACCGTGCTCCGGGACACGGACGGCTACCAGGCCTCGGAGGACGCGACCGCCCGCGAGGTCACGTCGGACAGCGGGGTGCCGAGGCCCCCGGCGGAGTACGCGGACCTGGCGCCGGCGACGGCGCCGGGCGACACGGCCGTGCCGGGCTCGCCGCTTGCGGCGCGCGACCGGTCGGCCATCCTCGTGGACGAGTGGGGCCCGTACGACTGGCGCTCGCCGAAGCTGTGGCCCGCGGACAGCACCCGCGGGTCGCCGCTCCGGCTGGTGACGCTCGGCCCAGCGGGTCGATGGCGGGTGGCGACCCGCCGCGGCGTCGCGGCGGTGGCGCCGACCTCGGGCCGGATCGGCGACACGATCGCGGTGACGCCGGCGGCCGGGCCGGGCGCGGACTGGGAATTGACGCTGGAGTACCGCGGCGGGGCCACGGTCTCGCCGCGGGGGTCGGCGCGCGCAGCGGGCGAGGCGTACCGGTTCACGTACGGGCGGTTCGAGCCCGCGCAGGACTGGGCGATGCGGTTCTTCGCGTGGACGGACAGCGCGGACCCGCGCACGAGGCCCGCCGCCTTCGCCGCGCTGCTCGCGGGCCCACCGCTGCTCGAGCGGCGGGCTCCGCGACTCGATCTCGAGTGGTACCGGCCGCAGATCGAGGGCCTCCCGCAGGAGCGGTGGGCGATGGAGGCGACCGCGACCGTGACGCTTCCCGCGGGCGGGTACACGCTGCGCGCGATCAGCGACGACGCGGTGCGGGTCTGGGTGGACGGCAGGCTGGCGATCGACGACTGGGCGCCGCACGAGTCGGTGGTGGATGGGGCGGCGCTCACGGGCGGCCGTCACGAGCTGCGCGTGGACTACTATCAGGTTGACGGATGGGTCGAGCTCCGATTGGACATCGTGCGCGGAATAGAGACCTCGCGCGGTACTGCAGGACCACATTGAACCACAACCGTGAGAGGTGAAAGGTGAACGTCTCACGTCTCACCCCTGACCTCTCACAGTCGAGCCCCCGTATGCCCTCCGTGACTCTCATCCCAGTAGCCTACGTCCGCAGCCCCCGTCGCGACCTCACCGACGACGCCTGGGGCACCGTCAAAGCCGTTATCGAGCTGGCCGAGGGCTTCGAGGACGACTCCCTCCGAGGCCTCGAGCAATTCTCGCACGCCGAGATCGTGTTCGTGTTCGACCGGGTGGAGGAGGCCTCGGTGGTCCGGGGCGCCCGGCATCCGCGCGACAACCCGGCCTGGCCGCGGGTGGGGATCTTCGCGCAGCGGGGCAAGAACCGTCCCAACCGCCTGGGGACCACGATGGTCGAGATCGTGAAGCGGGAGGGGCGGACGCTGGAGGTTCTTGGGCTGGATGCGGCCGATGGGACGATGGTGGTGGATATCAAGCCGGTGTTCAAGGAGTTCCTGCCGAGGACGCCCGTGCGTCAGCCATCGTGGGCATCGGACGTGATGACGGACTATTGGTGAGACGTGAGAGGTGAGACGTTCAGGTGAGAAGTGAGAGGTGGAAAGGCGTGAGAGGGGAGGGTCCCCTCTCACGGCCTTTGCCTCTCACCGCTCACTGGAACGTCTCACCCCTCACGCCTCACCCCTCACGATCGCCACGCCTCACCTTCTGGGTGGCTTCAATTCGTACCCGCTCGGGGGCTCGGCACCGAGCAGGTACCGCACGAAATAGTCCCACCGCCTCCGGATCATGTACGGCTCGCTCCCGAAGCCGTGCCGACGGTTGGGCAGCAGCAGCAGGTCGAAGTCCTTGTTCGCCTTGATCAGCGCGTCCACCACCAGCAGCGTGTTGTACGGCGGCACGTTGTCGTCCGTCGTCCCGTGCGCCAGCAGCAGCCGGCCCTTGAGATTCCCCGCCTGCAGCTGGTTGGCCTGGTTGTCGTAGCTCGTCGCCCCGCCGGCCCCGGGCGCGAGCAGCCCCTGCCACTTCTCACCCCAGTCGTCCTCGTACTCGCGGTTGTCGTGGTTCCCCGCCTCGGACACGCCGACCTTGAAGAAGTCCGGATAGCGGAACATGGCGTCGGCCGCCGCGAACCCGCCGCCCGAGTGGCCCCAGATGCCGGCCCGGTCGATGTCGATCCACGGGTAGCGCCGGGCCAGCTGCCGCATCCCCGCCACCTGGTCCGCGAGCCCGTTGTCGCCCATGTCGCCGTAGTACGCGGCCATGAACGAGTGCGACCGCATCGGCGTGCCCATGGCGTCGAGCTGCACGACCACGAACCCCAGCTCCGCCAGGGCCTGGCAGTCGCCGCGCGACGCCACGAAGCTGCGCGTGCCGACGCTGCCGGTCTGCGGGCCCGGGTACACGTTATTGACGATGGGATAGCGGCGGGTCGAGTCGAAGCCCGTCGGCCGGAACAGCAGCCCGTACAAGTCGGTCGTGCCGTCGCGCGCCTTCACGGTGAATGGGATCGGCGGCTTCCAGCCGCTCGCCACCAGGCGCGAGACGTCCGCCGTCTGGAGCGTGAGAACGAGCTTCCCGCCCGCGTCGCGCAGCACCGCCGTCGGCGGCACGTCGGGTCTGGACCAGCTGTCCACGAAGTACCGCCCGTCGGGCGCGAGCGTGACGTCGTGGTCCGCGTCCTCCGGCGTCAGGAGCTGGAGATGCGTGCCGTCCATCCGCTCCGAGTAGAGCCGGCGGAAGTACGGATCGCCGGGCTCCCGGCCCGCCGCCGTGAACCAGATGGTGCGGCTGGTCTCGTCCACGCGCAGCACCTGGAGCACCTTCCAGTCGCCGCTGTCGAGCTGCGCCTTCAGCCGCCCGGTCGCGAGGT
>DASPTN010000078.1:0-29682 GCA_035623395.1 Gemmatimonadales bacterium
CGGTAGCGCACCGCCGGCACGTCGATGTGCATGTCGATCCGGTCGAGCAGCGGGCCGGAGAGCCGGCTGCGGTAGTGCTGCACCATCACCGGGGTGCAGACGCAGGCGCGGGCCGGGTCGCCCAGGTACCCGCACGGGCAGGGGTTCATCGCGGCCGCGAGCATGAACCGCGCCGGATAGCTGAGCGAGGTGGCGGCGCGGCTGATCGTGACCACGCCGTCCTCGAGCGGCTGGCGGAGCGCCTCGAGCACGTTGGTGCGGAACTCCGGCAGCTCGTCGAGGAACAGCACGCCGTTGTGCGCGACGCTCACCTCGCCGGGCCGCGGGTAGCTGCCGCCGCCGATCAGCCCGGCGTCGGAGATGGTGTGGTGCGGCGAGCGGAACGGCCGGACCGCGATCAGCGACTCGCCCGGCGGCAGCAGCCCGGCGACCGAGTGGATCTTGGTCGTCTCGAGCGCCTCGGCCAGGGACATCTCCGGGAGAATCGTCGGGAGCCGGCGCGCCAGCATCGTCTTGCCGCCGCCGGGCGCGCCGATCATCAGGATGTTGTGGGCGCCGGCCGCCGCGACCTCCAGCGCCCGCTTCACGTGCTCCTGGCCCTTGACCTCGGCGAAGTCCACGTCCGCCTCGGCGCGCGCGGCGAACAGCGCGGCCACGTCCACCTCCGCCCTGGCCAGCGGCGGGCCGCCGTCGAGGTGGGCGAGCACCTCGCCGAGCGTGGCGGCGCCGCGCACGTCGAGATCGCCGACCACCGCCGCCTCGCGGACGTTGGCGCCGGGCAGGATGAGGCCCGCGCAGCCGGCGCGCCGGGCCGTCACCGCCATGGACAGTGCGCCGCGCACCGGCCGGATCTCGCCGTCGAGCCCCAGCTCGCCCAGCACCACGTAACCGTCGAGCGCCGACGGCCGGATCTGCCCGGTCGCGGCCAGGACGCCGAGCGCGATGGGCAGGTCGAAGGCCGAGCCCTCTTTCCTTACATCCGCCGGGGCGAGATTGACCGTGATCCGCTTGAGGGGGAAGTCGTAGCCGGCGTTGTGGATCGCCGCGTTGACCCGCTCGCGGCCCTCCTTCACCGCGCCCTGCGGCAGGCCGACGGTCACGAACGACGGCAGGCCGTTGGCGATGTCGGTCTCGACGCTCACCAGGTACGCGTCGATCCCGAGTACGGCGGCGGACGTGATCCGCGCCAGCATGCCGAAGGCTAGGACCCGGCCGCCCGAACGCCCCAAGCGATCCGGCGCGCCGCGGCGCGCCGCGTTGCAGCGTCGCCCGCCGTCCCCGGTGGGTGAGCCCGCGACGCCGGGCCGGCTAGCGGCGCGGCCCCCGCTTCATGAGCCACAGCACGCCGAACAGGTCCACGATCCCGACCCACAGCCGGTTGAAGAGCCCGTAGTGCGAGCGGCCCCGCAGCCGGGGGCGGTGCCCCACCTCGACTGACACGACCCTGCCGCCGGCGCGCAGGAACAGCGCCGGCAGGAACCGGTGCATGTGGTCGAAGTGCGGGATCGCGAGGAACGCCTCGCGCTCGAACAGCTTGAGGCCGCAGCCGGTGTCGGGAGTGGAATCGCCCAGCAGCCGGCCCCGCACGCCGTTCGCGACGCGCGAGGAGACGCGCTTGAGCCACGTGTCGCGCCGCGCCTTCCGCCAGCCCGCGAGGAGCAGCGGCCCCGCGCCTGCGGACTGCGCCGCGGCCCGGGCGGCGATCAGCCGCGGGATGTCCGCCGGATCGTTCTGGCCGTCGCCGTCCAGCGTCGCCACCCAGCGGCCCCGCGCCGTGCGGACGCCGGTCAGCGTGGCGAAGCTCTGCCCCTGCGGAGACGGATGGCGCACCACGACCAGTGCCGGCACCTCGCGCGCGGCTTCCCGCGCGCGGTCGCCGGTGCCGTCGCCGCTGCCGTCGTCCACCACGACGACTTCGTAGTCGGCCAGCCCGGCGCCGCCGAGCGCGGCGGCGATCTCCCGCACCAGCGGCCCCACGTTCTCGGCCTCGTCGTGGGCGGGGATGACGACGGAGAGTTCCACGCCGCCTCTACTCCTTCCGGGCGCTGCGCGAGCGCCGGAACAGGAACACCGGCACGCCCAGGGCGAGCAGCACCGCCCCGATCGCCGCGTTCCGCGGATTCGACGCCACCGAGCTCGCCACCACGTACAGCGCCGCGAGCACGAACAGCGCCGGCGTCCACGGGTAGCCCCACGCCCGGTAGCCGCCCGCCGCCGGCGCCCGGTCGCCCGCACCGCCTTCGCCCGCCGCCGGCGCCGCGCCCCACGAGCGCTCGCGATGCCGGTACACGAACAGCGTGCTCACCACCAGGCCGAAGAAGATCCAGTCGCCGAACACCACGTAGTCCAGCAGCTGCCCGTAGGTGCCGCTCAGCGTGAGCAGGATGGCCCACACCCCCTGGAAGACGATCGCGGCGGCCGGCGTGCGGTAGCGCGGGTGGAGTCGCGCCAGCCGGGGGAAGAACGCGCCGTCGGCCGCCATGGCCTGGTAGACGCGCGGCGAGACGAGGATGACCAGGTTGAGGAAGCCGAAGGTCGAGAAGGCGATGCCCGCGGCGATCAGCGTCTCGCCGGGGCTCCCGAGCACCCCCCGCATCGCCTCCGCCGCCGGCGCCGTGCTGGCGATCAGGCCCGGCGCCCCGAGCACCCGCAGGTACGTGACGTTCGCCAGGAGGTACACGACCACGACCACGGTGACGCCGATCACCAGCGCCCGCGGCAGGTTGCGCTCGGCGTCGATCATCTCCTCGGCGATGAAGTTCGATTGCTGCCAGCCCCCGGTGGTGAACATGACCGGCACCAGGGCGGCCCCGACGGCGAGGATCACGTTGGCCGGCGGCGCCGGACTCGGGACCGACGAAACGACGGCCTCCGGCATCTTCAACAGTAGGCCGGCGCCGATCAGGAGGGCCAGGGCGGCGAGCTTGAGGACGGTGAACACGTTCTGGGTCACCGCCCCCGGCTTAACACCCAGGTAGTTGACCGTCGAAAGAATGGCGATGGCGGCGACGGCGACGGGGATGGTGGCGGCCTCGGACAGGCCGAGGAGCCGGCCGAGGTAGCCCGCGAACGTGACCGCCACGGCGGCGATCGCGCCCGTGGCCATCACCAGCAGGAGGGCCCAGCCGTAAAGGAACGCCGGCAGCGGGCCATAGGCATCGCGCAGGTAGACGTAGCCGCCGCCCGCCCGCGGCTTGCGGGCGCCCAGCTCGCCGAAGCAGAAGGCGCCCCACAGGGCAATCAGGCCGCCCAGGCCCCAGACCGCCAGCGTGAGGAACGGGGTCCGGACCCGCTCGGCCACGATGGGGGGGCTGCGAAAGATCCCCGCTCCGATGATTCCGCCGATGACGAGCATCGTCCCGGAAAACAGCCCGAGCCGTCGGGCATATCCTGGAGACTTGCCGCCCGCTTCGGGGTACTTCATGATGCATCACCCAGTGGAGAGACCATGACCCCTCGGTTGTCGAACCCGGCGCGCGCCGGCGCCCTCCTGGCGCTCGCCCTCGGAGGCCTCGCCTTCGGACCCTCGGTCGGCCGGGCCCAGTACTTCGGCCGCAACAAGGTGCAGTACGAGACGTTCCATTTCCAGGTGCTGCGCACCGACCACTTCGACGTCTACTTCTATCCGGAAGAGGAGGCCGCCGCCCAGCAGGCCGCCCGGATCGCCGAGCGCTGGTACGCGCGCGAGGCGCAGCTGTTCGACCACGAGCTCAGCGGCCGGCAGCCCCTGATCCTGTACGCCAGCCCCGCGGCGTTCCAGCAGACCAACGCCATTCCCGGCGACCTCGGCGAGGGCACCGGTGGCGTCACCGAGGCCATCAAGCGGCGCATCGTGCTGCCGCTGGGCAGCTCGCTGGCGGAGACGAACCACGTCATCGGCCACGAGCTGTGCCACGCCTTCCAGTACGACATCACGGGCTCCGGCCGCGGGGGCCAGATGCCCGTGGCCACCCAGATGCCGCTGTGGTTCATCGAGGGCATGGCCGAGTACGTGTCGCTGGGCCCGCTCGACCCGCACACGGCGATGTGGATGCGCGACGCGGCGCTGAACGCCAAGCTCCCCAAGTGGCGCCAGCTCGACGACCCGAACTTCTTCCCGTACCGCTACGGTCAGGCCTTGTGGGCCTACATCGCGGGCCGCTGGGGCGACGAGGCGGTGGCGCGGCTGCTGCGGTCGGCCACCAAGTCCACCGACATCGACCAGGCGTTCCTCCGCGAGACCGGGCTGTCGGGCAACCAGCTCGACTCGGCGTGGCAGGCCGACCTGCGCAGCACCTATCAGCCGCTCCAGGCGCAGACCGACGCCCCGTCGAGCTACGGGGGGAGGCTCATCGCGGGGAAGGACCAGGCGAGCGGCCTGAACGTGGGGCCGGTCGTGAGCCCCGACGGCTCGCGCATCGTCTTCTACTCGGCGCGCGACCTGTTCTCCATCGAGATGTTCATGGCCGACGCCCGCACCGGCCAGGTGCTGCGGCGCGTGACCAAGACCGCGGTGGACCCGCACTTCCAGAGCCTCGAGTTCATCAACTCGGCCGGCTCGTTCGACGGCACCGGCGACCGGTTCGTCTTCTCGGCGCAGTCGCACGGCCGCCCGGTGCTGGACCTGCTCGACGTCCAGACCGGCCGCGTGGCGCGGGAGATCACCTTCCCCAACCTCGGGGAGATCCTGCACCCGTCGTGGTCGCCCGACGGCCGCTACGTCGCCTTCGCCGCGCTGTCCGGCGGGCTGACCGACCTGTACCTCTACGACCTGCAGACCGACAGCCTGCGTCAGCTCACCAACGACGCCTACGCCGACCTCGAGCCGGCCTGGTCGCCCGACGGGCGCACGCTCGCGTTCGTCACCGACCGGTT
This sequence comes from Gemmatimonadales bacterium, assembly GCA_035623395.1. Lineage (GTDB taxonomy): Bacteria > Gemmatimonadota > Gemmatimonadetes > Gemmatimonadales > JACORV01 > Fen-1245. The sequence goes on from DASPTN010000078.1 coordinate 4,855, forward strand.
CTCGACCAACCTCCGGACCCTGACGCCGGGCAACTACCGGCTTGCGCTGATGGATCCGTTCACCGACTCCATCACGCCGCTGCCCAGCTTCCCGGACGGCAAGAACATCGATCCGCAGTGGTCGCCCGACGGGACGAGCATCTACTTCCTCTCCGACCGCACGGGGATCACCAACATCTACAAGCTCGATCTGGCCTCGGGCCGGCAGAGCCAGGTCACCAACCTGCTGACCGGCGTCACGGGCATCACCTCGCTCAGTCCGGCGCTCTCGGTCGCCCACACCAGCGGGCGCGTGGTGTACAGCGTGTACGAGAAGGGCAACTACGCCGTGTACGCCGCCGATTCCGCGACCGCGCTCGCCGGCGGGCCGCTGGTGAACGCCGCCTCGCCGACGCCGGCGATGCTGCCGCCGCAGGCCAGGCCGCACAGCGAGCTGCTGACGCTGCTCGCCGACTCGACCATCGGCGAGAAGTACGCCAGCACCACGACCGTCAGCACCTACCATCCGCGGCTGGGCCTCGACTACGTCTCGCAGCCCAACCTCGCGGTGGGGGCCGACCGGTTCGGCACCTACGTGGGCGGCGGCGTCACGCTCTACTGGAGCGACATGCTCGGCGACCGGAACCTCGCGACCATGCTCCAGGTCGAGGGCAATTTCAAGAATCTCGCCGGGCTGGTGGCGTACCAGAACACCCAGCACCGCCTCAACTGGGCCGTCGCCGCGCAGCAGATCCCGTACATCCAGGGCGGGTACCTGTACGGCCAGCTGGGCGGCGACAGCGTGTACCAGCAGCTGCTGGTGCTGCGCGAGATCAACCGCGAGCTGGACTTCCTCGTCGCGTATCCCTTCAGCGAGGTGCAGCGGCTGGAGCTGTCCGCGGGCGTCCGCAACATCGCCTTCGACGCGCAGTCGGACTCGCTGGTGTTCTCGAGCCTGACCGGCAACGTGTACTCGGAGAGCGTCACCAACTGGCCCACCTGCTCGAGCACGGTGACCGGCAACTGCGTGCCGGGCTCCGTCACCATGGCCACGGCCGGCGCGGCGCTGGTGTACGACAACTCGTTCTTCGGCGCCACCAGCCCGATCCTGGGCCAGCGCTACCGCATCGAGGCCGACCCCACCGTCGGCGGCCTCACGTTCCTGACCGTGCTCGCCGACTACCGGCGCTACTTCATGCCGGCCCGGCCGTTCACCATCGCCGCCCGCGTCCTCCACTACGGGCGCTACGGCAGCGACGCCGAGAACAGCCAGCTGATGTACCCGCTCTACATGGGCTACCAGGGCCTGGTGCGCGGCTACGACTACAACTCGCTCGATCCCAGCGAGGGTGCCGTGTACGATGCGCTCACCGGCACCCGGCTGCTGGTCGGGAATCTCGAGCTGCGCTTCCCGCTGCTCGGCGTGCTCGGCCTCGGCCACGGCTATTACGGCGCGTTTCCGGTCGAGGCCGCGGTCTTCGGTGACGGCGGCGTGGCCTGGCACCAGGGACAGAGCCCGGCCTTCCTCGGCGGCTCGCGGAAGGCGGTCTCGAGCGCCGGCGGGGCGCTGCGCGTGAACGTGTTCGGGTTCGCGATCTTCGAGGTGGACTACGTCCGGCCGTTCGACCGCCCCGGCAAGGGCTGGTTGTGGCAGTTCGGACTGACGCCGGGATTCTGAAGAACAGCCGGGGATCGGGGGTCGGGGTCGGGGCGCCAAGCCCCGGCTCCGACCCCCGGCCTCACAACTCGACATCCAAACCCGCCACCACCGCGAACGGGCTCCGGTTCTCCACCAGCAGCCAGCGCGCCTGGACGAATGGCCAGACCGTCCGGTGCGGCGGACGAGGCGGCGCGAATCCCACGAACACGTCGAGGCCGGTGCGCGTCTGTACCGTTCCCAGCTCGCGGCGCGTGATGCCCAGGCCCGCCCCACCGTACAGCCCGCCGTACAGGCCGAGGCGGAATGCGGCGTCGAGATTCACCTGCCATTGCGGCGCAGGCGCGCGCAGGAAGACGTCGGCGCTCGGGATCAGCGCGAAGCCCGGGATCACGGGCACGCGCAGCTGGCCCCCGACGCTCCACGCCCCCAGCCCCCAGTCGTAGCCGACCCTGGCCCCCAGCTCGGCCGAGAGGCCGGTGCTTCCGTACTCGGGGAGCGCGGCGGGAGGAGTCTCCTGCGCGGGCGCCGGGTGGGCGACGAGCAGCATCGCCGCGATCGCACTACCCAGCGCCGAACGTGCGGAACGCATGATGACGGCCCTCCAGCCGGCCACGTTACTCCGCGGCCGCATCGCCGTCCACCCCCGCGCGACTCGGGATGAAGCCGTCTCGCGGCCGGCTCCGGACGGCGCGGGCGGACGCCGCAGGGCGCCGGCCAGTTGCCGATCGCCACGCTCCCGCAGGCCCTGGCGTTGCCGCCAGGCGAAGCTGCGCCCGGATCCGCTCGACCAGACGATCGCTAAAGCTTTGTCACGCAACAACATGCGCTCCTGGACCGCACCGCCACCCTCCCTCCTGGCTCACCGGAGCGCCGCGCACGGCGCTTGCACGCGTCATGGCTGGACGCCCAGCTTGAGGAACGATGCGCAAGAAGCCGCCGAAGCCGGCACGTCAGCGTCGACCGCGCAAGCCGCGGGGCACCGCCTCGGCGGTCGGCCCCGCGGGCGGGGACGGTGACGGCGCCGACCGCGACCTGCACGAGCAGCAGATGCGCCAGGCCGAGAAGATGGAAGCCCTCAGCCAGCTCGCCGGCGGGATGGCCCACGACTTCAACAACCTGCTCACCACGATCCTGACGACCGCGGACCTGATCGGCAGCGAGCTCATCGGCGACTCGACCGTGCTGAGCGACCTCGAGGCGATCAAGGCCGCGAGCCGGCGTGGCAGCGAGCTGATCCGCAAGCTGCTCGCCTTCGCGCGCCGCCAGCGCCTCGACCTCCAGCCGGTGGTGCTCGACGCGCTGCTGCAGGACACCGCGCCCGTCCTGCGGCGCCTGCTGCCGGCGGACATCGAGCTCCAGGTCGAGGTGGACGAGCCCGGCTGCGCGGCGCGCGCCGATCCGGTGGCGGTGGAGCAGATCCTGATCAATCTTGCGACCAACGCGCGGGACGCGATGCCTGGCGGGGGCACCCTGACGATCAGCGCCTCGCGCGAGGAGCTGTCCGCGGCGGCGTGCGCCGCGCACGGCTGGGGCACCCCGGGCCGGTACGCGGTGTTGAGCGTCGCGGACACGGGCGTCGGGATGGACCGCGAGACCCAGCGCCACCTGTTCGAGCCGTTCTTCACCACCAAGGCGGTGGACGCCGGCACCGGGCTCGGCCTCGCGATGGTGTACGGGCTGGTGCGCCAGCACGACGGCTTCGTGGACGTGCGCAGCACACCCGGCAGCGGCACCACCGTCCGCGTGCTGCTCCCGGAGGCCGAGCGCGCGGCGCGCCGCGCGTCGCCGGAGGCCGGCACCGCGCAGCTGCGGGGCACCGAGACGATCCTGCTGGCGGAGGACGAGGACGCGCTCCGCCGGGCCGCGAAGCGCGTCCTCGAGAAGCACGGGTACCGGGTGCTGGAGGCCGCCAACGGCGCCGAGGCGCTCGACCTCTTCGGACGGCACGAGCAGGAGATCGCCCTGCTCGTCGCCGACGTGGTCATGCCGGCGCTCGGCGGCCCTCAGCTGATGCGCGCGCTGCGCGAGGCGGGCAAGAACGTGCGGGTGCTGTTCACCAGCGGGTACACGGCGCGCGACGCGCAGGAGACCAGGGCGCTCGATCCCGGCCTGCCGTTCATCGCCAAGCCGTGGACCATCACCGAGCTCCTCAGGCGGGTGCGGGAGGTGCTGGACCAGCCAGCACCAGGCTGACCATCGTGCCGGCACCCAGCTCGCTGGCGATGCCGATCGTCCCGCCCCAGCCCTCCACCAGCCGTTTCGCGATCGCGAGCCCGAGGCCGCTCCCGCTCGTCGTGGTGCTGAACCGCGGCTCGAACACGCGCGGCAGCGCCTCGGCGGCAATGCCCTTCCCGTCGTCGCGCACCTCGATCCGCACCGCGGTGGCCGGCCCCTGCGCCGTCGCGCCCGTGCGCCGGGCGCGGACCACCACGCGCTTCGCCCCCGCGTCGCGCGCGTTCTCGAACAGGTTGACCAGCACCTCGGTCAGCTCGTCGCGCCGCGCCATGACGGCGATCGACTCCTCGCCCTCGACGTCCCAGCGCAGCGGCGAGTCCCCCAGCCGGTAGAGTCCCACCACCTCGCGAATCACCTCGCCGGCGTTCACCACCTCGACCGGCGGCCGCTCGGCCGAGGGAAGCGCGAACCGGCTGAAGGCCCGGGCGATGGCGTCGAGCCGGTCGATCTCGGCGAGGATGCGCCGGCCCGTGGTGTCGAGCACGCCGCCCAGCTCGGCCGGCCGCTCCGCCTTGAGCCGCATCAGGTGCTGGATGCCGAGCCGGATGGGCGTGAGCGGGTTCTTGATCTCGTGCGCCACCTGGCGCGCCATCTCGCCCCACGCCAGCACCCGCTGCGCTTCCTGCCCGCGCTCGACGTCGGCCGCCGTCTGCTCGATGGCCCGGTACACCGGCTCGAGCTCGCTCGGCATCGTCCCCGCGACCGGGCTCGGGTGCTCGCCGCTGCCGGCCCTGAGGGCCGCCCGCGTCAGGTGCCCGATCGGCAGCGCGAGCGCGCGCGCCGCGAGGCCCGAGAGCACGATCGCCGCCACGATGCCCAGCACCGCCGCGACCAGCACCGCGATGCCGAGATCCTCCTCGCGGCCGCTCAGCGCCGGATCGCTCAGCAGCTGCGGCGACGCGAGGATCGAGGTCTGCGCCTGCTCGGCGGACTTGAGGAGGAGGTGGTAGCCGACCAGCACCGGCTGCGGGGTCTCGCCCTGTTCCCGGGTCACCTCGAGGTAGTCGCCGAGCGCCAGCCGCGCGAACGGGTCCGCCGGCACGAGCCAGTCCACCAGGCCCAGGTCGGCCAGCACCGGCGCCGAGCTGGCCTCGAGCGCGCCGCCGCGGCTCAGCACCAGCTCCGCGTCCACGCGCTGGGAGACGTCCGCGATCTCCTTCGCGTCGGCGATGGTGTCGCCCTCCAGCACCGCCGCCGCGTCCTGGAGTGTCCGGCCGATCAGCAGCTCGCGCGAGCGCCGGAACTCGTCGCCCTGGCGCGCGTAGCTCCACAGCGCCAGCGCCACCGTCGGCACCACGAAGAAGGCCGCGAGGCTCACGGTGAGCCGGGCGCGGAGCGAGCGGGCCACCTTCGGCAGCCAGCGGGCCAAGTTGGGGCCGAACCGCCCGCCGACCACGTCGACGACCAGCCACAGCGCGGCGAGCACGCCGAAATCCAGCACCAGCAGCAGCAGACCCCGCTGCAGCAGCGCCGAGAGTCCCCCCAGATCCACCTGGGCGTGCACGTGCCGGTGCCCTCCCGGCAGATCGACGACGCGCTCGCCGCGGATCGTCCACCCGGCCCGCTCCCACTTGGCCCTCACCTGCGCCGGGGGACCTCCGGGCTCGAGCGGCGACAGCGTGAGCCGGTACGGCGGCTCGGGCTCCTCGCCCGCGCCGGCCAGGAAGCGGGCGGCCCGGCTCGGGGCGACCAGTCCGGACTGCGGACCCGCGGCGACGGCCACGACGCGCCCGTCGCTCAGGGGGATGGTCGCGAGCCCGTAGAGCCCCTCGCGCCGCAGGTACGAGCGCACCAGCGGCACCCGCTGGTCGAGCGCGTCGCGCACCTGGCCCTGTACCAGCTCCGTCGGCAGGTCGAGCTGGGCGAGGTCGACCTGCAGCATCCGCTCGGCGGCGGGAGACCAGAGCGACAGCGCGGCCGGGTAGTTGTGGGACGCCAGGTCGGTGCGCCGCCACAGCAGGTAGAGATCGCCCGCCGTCTCGGGCGAGATGCTCGGCGGCGTGCTCCGGACCAGCCGGTCGAACAGCGCGACCTTGAGAGGATCGGGCTTGTTGCCCAGTCCCTCCATGTCCTGCGTGGCGAGCGAGATGCGGCTCCCGGTCGTCGTGCCCCACTCGAGGAGCGCCGCGGACGAGCCCGCGACCACCGCCACGGTCGCGATCGTGCTGCGGAACGGCATCGGCCGGATGGCCACCAGGAGCGCGGGCAGCCAGAGGTACGGGTACCACTCGGGCCAGGCGCCGCGCGGCTCCCACAGGAACAGGCCCGCCACCGCGAGCCCGATCGCCAGGGCCGAGGCCAGCAGCGGCCACCCGCCCGCCCGGCGCGGGGCCTCGGGCCCGCGGACCAGCGCGGCGGCCGTGAGGACGACGGCCGACGCCGAGAGCACCAGGGCGACCTGCCAGGTGAGCCACAGGCCCAGCGACACGCCCGCGGCGGGCGGCGTGATCCCGCGCGCGAGGTCCTGGAGGAGGTAGGGAGCGAGCACGGTGACGCCGAGCGCCGCGACGCGGCTCAGCAGCACCGGCTTCAGCCCGCGCCGCCACAGCGCGCCCGCCGCGAGCGCGACGACGAAGCTCGTGAGGATGACGCTGCCGGCCGAGCGCGAGAACGGCCCGAGCACGTCCTGGTAGTAGGTGGCCGACGAGAAGATGGAGTCGGGCCCGAACGCCTGGCCGAGCGGGGCGCGCGCCACGCACAGCGCCGCGGCGCCGGCCGTGGCGGCGGCGCCCGCCACCGGCATTCCGGCGCGGACCGCGCCGAGGATGCCGGCCAGCAGCATCGCGAGCGCGATCCACAGCACCGGCCGGCGCGCCGCCGCCAGCCCGTCCGCGACCGCCGCATCCTGCTCGGGCGGCACCGGCTGGACGGTGAACAGCGTGTCGCCGCCGGCCAGCGCCCGCGGCAGCACGTAGTCGAACACGTCCGAATCCGTCGGCGCGCCGCCCGGCGGGTAGAAGTGCAGCCCGACGCCGGTGCGCTCGGCGAACCGGTCGGTCAGCGCCACGCCCGCCTTCGGCGCGTACGACGCGCGCGCCAGCAGCACCGCCGCCACCGCCGTGCCGCCGTGCGCCTGGCGTCTCGCCACGAGCCACAGGTAGAATGGTGTCGTGACCGTTGAGAGCTCGGGCCCCGCGGGGCTGAGCGGCACGCGCAGCGTCCCGGCCCACGCCGTCGGTCGGCCGAGGGCATCGAACAGCACCACGCCGCGCGCCGGCTCCTTCTCGCGGATCAATCCCTGCAGCCGCCGGAACGCCGGTGCGCCCGTGAGGCCCACCAGCGTGGCCGCGCGGTCCGCCAGCTGCCGCACCCGGGCGAATGCCGCGCCAAGATCGTCCTGGAGCTCCGACGAGGCGCGTGTCACGGTCTCTTCGCGCACCCGAGGCCACTGGTCGCGCAGCCGGCCCAGCTGCCATGTGGAGCCCGCGGCCGCGACGGCGAGCGCCACCGCGAGCAGGGCGCCGGCCATCCGCACGCTCCACCCGGGCGACCGACGCTCGTCGAGCCAGGCGGCGGCCAGCGCCACCGCCGCCAGTGCCGCGAGGCCTGCGGCCAGGATCCAGCCGGGCGCACGCGTCCACTCGGCACCGACCGCGGCGGCCGCCGCCACCGCCCCGAGCCACGCCACCCTGGGCCGCCTCAGGTGAGCACCCCGCTCCGTCTCAAGGAGATGACGCCGGACGCGGTCGCCCTCGCCATCGCGTCGAACCCGCGCCTCATCGTGCCGGCCGGCACCTGTGAGCAGCACGGCCCGCACCTGCCCCTGGGCAGCGACGCGATCATCGTCGAGCGGCTGGCCGACGACCTGTCGGCCGAGTTCAGGATCGTGCGTGCCCCCACCATCGAGTACGGCGTGAACGCGGTCACCCGCGAGATCCTGCCCGGCAGCGCGTCGGTCCGGCGCAAGACGCTGCGCCGCTGGCTCAACGACCTCCTGCAGGAGTGGGAGGGGAGCGGCGTCGAGGAGTTCCTGGTCCTGACCGCGCACGGGCACGCGCCCCACCAGGAGGCGCTCTCGACCGTGGTGACGGACCGCTCGCGCGTGCGCGTCGTGGACGTCTTCGCCATCGACCTGGCCGCCGTGGCCGAGACCGACGGGGGGCCGATCCACGGCGGAGAGATCGACACGTCGCTCATGCTGTACCTCGCGCCGCAGCTGGTGCGGATGGACCTCGCCCGCGACTGTATCTTGCCGGAGACCGACCGGCGGCGCTACCGCCGGGGCACGATGATGTACCTGCCCACCGCCTCCCAGGGAACCATCGGCGCCCCCACCCGCGCCAAGGCCGAGCGGGGGCGGATCATCTACGAGTTCATCCGGGACCGCATCGCCGAGCGCGTCCTCGGCCGGGCGCCGGCCGCCGAGGCGGTGCCGTGAGGGCGGGCCTGGCCGTCGCGGCCTGCGCCGCGCTCCTCGCCTGGCTCGCTCCGCGGGCCGCCCGCGCCCAGGAGCTGCTGGACCAGGGCATCTTCCTGATCGCGCACGAGGACGCCGAGGTCGGCCGCGAGGAGTTCGCCATCCGCTCGACGCCCGGGCGCCAGGGCCGCCCCGGCGTGCTGGCCGTCGCCACCGACCACTACCGCGACCGCGAGGTCCGCGTCGCGCTCGAGCTGACCAACGAGCACGTGCCCGTCTCCTACCAGGCGGACGTGAGCGTCGGCGGCCGGATCTCGGACCGGCTCAGCGGGCAGGCCGGGCGGGGCCGGTTCGCCGTGCGGATCGTGAGCCAGACGGGAGAAGTGGTCCGGGAGTTCGCCGTTCCCCCCGGCGCGGTGGTGCTCGACGACGACGGCTTCGACCAGTTCTACTTCATGCCCCGGCCCGACGGCGACGCGCGCCCGGTGAGCCTGCTCCGGCCCCGCCAGGCGCGGGTCGTCGCTGGCGAGGTCCGCGGCGCGGGCGACGACACGGTGCTCGTCGGCGGTCACCCCGCGCCCGCCCGGCGCTACGTGCTCACACTGGCCGGCGGCGAGACGCGCGAGTTCTGGTTCTCACCGGCGGGAAGCCTGCTCAAGGTCGCCTACCCCGCCAAGTCGATCAGCGCCACGCGTCTCAGCCTGCCGCCTCGCTAGCCCGCCAATACGACAATCCGGCACGCATTGCCGCGGTTCGATACTTGACCGCGGTCAACATCGGTCTAGGTTGCCCCGTAGCCCGTTCGGCCGCGCGCCTGGGAGGGTGAAACTCACGGCGGCGCGGTGACGTATGGCACGCAAGCGATAAGACCAATCCAGGGGCGAACATGCGGGTTCGATTGATCTTGGGATGGCTGGTGATTCTGACGATGGTGGCGGCGATCGGATACGCCCAGGAGGCGCCGGCCCAGAGGCTGTCGCTGGCGGAGGCGCTGGACATCGCGCGGCGCAACAACCCGGACTACCTGTCGTATGTCAGCGCGCGGTCGCCGGCCTCGTGGTCGCTCACCAACGCGACGGCGCGCCTGTTCACGCCGACCTTCGGGCTCACGGGTGGGTACTTCGCCCAGGCGGCGGCGACCGGCCAGATCATCCAGGGATTCCAGATCCCGGCGACGCCGAGCTACAACCAGAGCAACGTCTCGCTCAGCTTCGGCTATCAGCTGTCCGGCCTCAGCATCGCGAGCCGAGGATACAGCGCGGCGCAGCTGAACGCCGCGGACATGGACATCGCCGGCGCGCTGACCCTGCTCGAGACCTCGGTGAAGCAGGAGTACGTCACCTGGCTCGAGGCGCGGGCGCAGGCCGACTACGCGCAGCACGTCGTCAATCGAGCCGAGGAGCTGCTGAACCTCGCGCAGGCCCGCTACAACGTCGGCCAGGGCACGATGATCGACGTGCGCCGCGCGCAGGTCGACAAGGGCACCGCCGACGTCAGCCTGATCAACGCCTGGGCCAACGTCAACGTCGAGATCCTGAGGCTCTACCAATGGCTCGGCGTCCCTGCGCCCGAGCCGCTCCGCCTCGAGCCGTCGGACACGTTCCCGGTCGTCGAGCCGAAGTACAACGAGGATTCGCTGATCAGCCTGGCTCTGCAGGCGAACCCGACGCTGCGCGCCATCCGGGCCCGCGAGGGCGCGGCGCGCTGGAACGTACGCGGCGCGTACGCGCAGTACCTGCCGAGTCTCCAGGCGGGCGCCGGCACCGGCAAGTCGTGGATCACGTCCGGCACCACGAGCTACAACCAGAAGAACCCGTGGTACTTCCAGCTCGGGCTCTCCCTGCCGATCTACGATGCCTTCACGCGCAACCAGCAGATCGCGCAGGCCAACTACGCCCAGGAGAGCCTGAACCAGTCCATCCGCAAGGAAGAGCTGACGGTGCGCGCCACCGTGACGGCGGCCTACCTGGCCCTGCTGACGGCGTACCGGACCATCGCCGTGCAGGAGAACAACCGGACGGCGGCCGACGAGGCCCTGTCGCTCGCGACCGAGCGCTACCGGGTGGGCTCGGGCTCGATCATCGAGCTGCTGGACGCCCGCGTGACGTCGGAGCAGGCGGGCGTGACCTACATCAGCGCGGTCTACGACTATCACAAGGCCATCGCCGCGCTCGAGCAGGCGGTCGGCCTGCCTCTTCGCTAGGAGATCGGACCGGTAGCCATGAGCACTCGCGGCAGAGTCCTCCTCATCATCGGCGGCGTCATCGTCCTCGCCGGCTTCGTCTCGCTCGGCGTCTCCAAACGGCACCAGCCGGCGGTCGAGGTGAAGCTCGACAAGGTGGTGCGGCGCGACCTGGTCTCGATCGTCACGGCCAGCGGGAAGATCGAGCCCGAGCAGTCGGTCGACATCCTGTCCGACATCATGGGGCGCATCGTCTACCTGCCGCTGCAGGAGGGCAACTTCGTGCAGCGCGGCCAGATCCTGGTCAAGCTCGACACCGCGACCTACGCGGCGGCGGTCGAGCAGGCGCAGGCCGGCGTGGCGTCCGCCCGGGCCAACGTGGCGCAGGCGCAGGCCAACCTCGACCAGGCCCAGCGCGCCTACAACCGGGCGAAAGACGTCCGCGCGCAGAACGCCCAGCTCATCTCCCAGGAGGCCGTCGAGCAGCTGCAGACGGCGCAGGAGGTGGCGGCCGCGAACCTCGACGCGTCGCAGCGGGCGGTGGACCAGGCCGTCGCGAGCCTGCGCAACGCGCGGGACCAGCTCAGCAAGACGACCATCGCCTCCCCGCTCTCGGGCCAGGTGACCCGGCTGGCGGTGAAGCTGGGCGAGGTCGCGGTGCCGGGCACCTTCTCCCGCGAGACCGGGCTCCTGATGACGGTGTCCGACATGTCGGTCATCGAGGCGCGCGTCGACGTGGACGAGACGGACGTGGTCCGCATCAGGCTCGGCGACTCGGCCGAGGTCTCGATCGACGCGTTTCCCGACTCGACCTTCACGGGGCACGTGACCAAGATCGCGAACTCGTCGGTGGGCGGCGCGAGCTCCTCCACCAGCGGGCTGCAGACGGCCGCGCAGGCGGTGGACTTCGAGGTCCGGGTGACGCTCGATCACCCGCCGCGGAACCTCCGCCCCGACCTCTCGGCCACGGCGCGCATCATCACCGACACGCGCAAGCAGGCCCTGTCCGTGCCGATCATCGCCCTCACGGTCCGCGAGCCGACGCCTACCGACAGCACGAAGCCCAAGCCGGCGAGCGGGACGGTGAGCGCCCAGACGCCGCCGCAGTACGGCGCCGTGACCGACACCTCGCAGGCGCACCGCGCCAAGGAGGTCGAGGGGGTGTTCGTGGTCGACACGGCGACGCGCGTCGCGCACTTCACGCCGGTGAAGGTCGGCATCGCGGGCGAGGAGTACTTCGAACTGCTGAGCGGCCTCAAGGGCGGCGAGACGATCGTCGCGGGCAGCTACGCGGCCATCAAGGACCTCAAGGACGGGAGCCGGGTGAAGGGGCAGCAGGGAGGCCGGGCCGGCGCGAGGACGCCGTGAGCGAGCCCGTTATCCGGATCGTCGGCCTGACGCGCGACTACCCGATGGGCGGGGAGACGGTGCACGCCCTGCGGGGCGTGGACCTCGAGATCCAGCCCAACGAGTACGTGGCCGTCATGGGGCCGTCGGGCTCGGGCAAGTCCACGCTGATGAACCTGATCGGCTGCCTCGACACCCCGACCGCCGGCCAGTACTGGCTGGCGGGCACCGAGGTGTCCCGGATGAGCGACGACGAGCTGGCCCGGGTCCGCAACCGGCAGATCGGGTTCGTGTTCCAGACCTTCAACCTGCTGCCGCGCGCCTCCGCGCTGCACAATGTGGAGCTGCCGCTGGTCTACGCCGGCTTGCCCGCGCGCGAGCGGCGGCAGCGGGCGGCCCAGGCGCTGGCCTCGGTGGGGCTCGGCGACCGCATGGAGCACCGGCCGGCCGAGCTGTCGGGCGGCCAGCGCCAGCGGGTGGCGATCGCCCGCGCGCTCGTGACCGAGCCGAGCATCATCCTCGCCGACGAGCCGACGGGCAACCTCGACTCGACGACGAGCGAGGAAATCATGAAGATCTTCGAGGACCTGTACCGCACCCGTGGCCAGACCATCGTGATGGTCACCCACGAAGCCGACATCGCGCGCCACGCGGCGCGCGTGGTGACGCTGCACGACGGCATGGTCTCGTCCGACCGGCTCAAGGCCGCCTAGCCCCGCGATGCCGATCTACGAGGCCATCACGCTCGCGCTGGGCACCATCCGCGCCCAGAAGCTCAAGAGCTTCTTCTCGCTGGTCGGGGCGTTCATCGGCGTGATGTTCCTCATCGCGGTCGTCTCGATCGTGAAGGGGATGGACAAGTACGTGCAGGAGGATTTCGCCGCCAAGATCTTCGGGATCAACACCTTCACCGTGACCCGGCGGCCGGGCTTCCAGGCGGGCCCGGTCTCGGAGTCGCAGCGACGCGCGTGGCGGCGCCGGCCGCAGCTGTACGAGGACGACTTCCACGCCGTCCGCGCCGCGCTCCCGCCAGAGTTCATGGTGGCCATCGAGAGCGACAACCAGGCCGAGGGAGTCGTCGGAACCAAGCACTCGGCCTACATCCAGGTCTCAGGGGTCTCCGAGGAGCTGTTCAAGATCCGCGACTACCGGATCGCGGAGGGGCGCCTGTTCACGCCGCAGGAGATCAGCCACTCGGCCAACGTGGTGGTGATCGGCAAGGACGTCGCCGACAGCTTCTTCACCGGCCTTGACCCGCTCGGCCGGAGCATCCGCATCGCCGGCTTTCCCTACACGGTCATCGGGGTCATCGAGAAGCAGGGCAAGGTATTCGGGTTCTCGCTCGACCGGTTCGCGATCGCGCCCTACACCTCGGAGATGAAGAAGATCGTCAACCCGCACAAGGTGGTGGACGGCATCATCGTGAAGTCGCCGACCGCGGCCGCGATGCAGGACGCGATGGACCGGGTCGAGGGTGTGATGCGCAGCCGCCACCACCTGCGCCCCGAGGACGAGGACGACTTCCACCTCGACACCCAGGAGGACGTGCTCAGCTTCTGGGCCAAGATCTCGAAGGTGCTCTACACGGCCCTGCCGATGCTGGTCGGCATCTCGCTGCTGGTGGGCGGGATCGTGCTCATGAACATCATGCTGATGGCGGTCGCCGAGCGCACCCGGGAGATCGGGATCCGCAAGTCGCTCGGCGCGCGGCGCCGCGACATCATGGCCCAGTTCCTGGTCGAGGCGGCCACCCTGTCCACGACCGGCGCGGTGCTCGGCATCGTGGCGGGGCTGCTGCTGGCCCGGCTCGTCCAGGCGGTCTCGCCGCTGCCGATGGGGGTGTCGGTGCCCTGGCTCGTGGTGGGCGTGGTCCTGGGCGTGGGGGTCGGCATCGTCTCGGGCGTCTACCCCGCCAGCCGTGCCGCCCGGCTCGACCCGGTCGCCGCGCTGAGGTTCGAATGACCGCCACGCGCACGTCCGTCCTCACGACCCTGACCGAGGGTATCGGCATCGCGCTCGACTCGCTGCGGACCAGCAAGACGCGGGCGGGGCTCACGATCGTCGGCGTGGCGATCGGGGTGATGGTGGTGATGGGCATGTCCGCCGCCGTGAAGGGCATCAACTCGAGCTTCGAGCAGGCGATCGAGTCGGTCGGCCCCAAGACGTTCTTCCTCTTTCGCTACTGGTCCGGCGGCATCCAGATCGGCGACGACCGGAACGCGCCATGGCGCCACAACCCGCCGATCAGCGAGGACGAGGCGCGGCTCGTCGCGCACCTGCCCACCATCGAGGGCGTGATCATGTCGGAAGACGCCCAGAACTCGACGGTGCAGGTCGGCTCGCAGACCGAGGACGAGGTGTTCGTCGGCGGCCGAGGCGCCGGCTGGCCGCAGGTCGCCGGGGGCGACGTGGTCGAGGGCCGCTCGTACACGAACATCGAGGAGGCGGCCGGCGACCGGGTGGTGGTGGTCAACTCGAAGCTCGCGGTGCGGCTGTTCAGCCAGCTCGACCCGATCGGCAAGACCCTCAAGATCCGCGGTCAGGAGTACCGCGTGATCGGCGTGTACGAGCCGCCCCCGAACCTGTTCGGCGGCGGCAACGACTACATCGTGCTCATGCCCTGGGTGACCTTCCACCGGGAAATGGGGGTGCGGTGGGGGTGGGCGAACATGGCCGTGCTCCCGACCGCGTCGGCCACGGTGGACGAGGCGATGGACGACGTGACGGCCGCGCTGCGCCGCAGCCGGGGCCTGAGGCCAGGACAGGACAACACCTTCGCGCTGGTGACCCAGGACAAGATCCTCGACGTGTGGGGCAATCTCACCAACGTGTTCTTCATCGTGATGATCGCGTTGTCGGGGGTGGGCCTGATGGTCGGCGGCGTGGGCGTGGTGGCGGTGATGATGATCAGCGTCACCGAGCGCACCCGCGAGATCGGCGTGCGCAAGGCGCTCGGAGCGACCCAGGGCGAGATCCTGTGGCAGTTCCTGGTGGAGGCCGCGACGCTCACGCTGATCGGCGGCGCCATCGGGATGCTGCTGGGCGGCGGGCTGGCCTACGCGGTCTCGCACCTGACCCCGATCCCGGCCCGCGTGCCGCCGCTGTCGATCGTGGCGGCCCTCGGCGCGTCCGTGATCACGGGCATCGTGTTCGGCATCATGCCGGCCCAGCGGGCGGCGCGGATGGATCCTGTCGAAGCGTTGCGCTATGAATGAAGCGTGAGGAGAATGTCTCACCTCTCGCTCCTCACCTCTCACCTGGGCTCAGCATGAAGCTCGACCTCCTCGCCATTGCCGCCCACCCCGACGACGCCGAGCTCACCTGCGGCGGCACCCTCGCCAAGGCCGTCCGGCAGGGGCACCGGGCCGGAATCCTCGACCTCGTGGCGGGCGAGACCGGCACCAGCGGCTCCGCCGGCACACGGCTCCGGGAGGCGGCGCGCGCCGCCAGGGCGCTCGGCGTTCAGGTTCGCGAGAATGCCGGGCTCCCGGACGCGCACCTCCACAACACGGACCAGGAGCGACGGGTGGTGGTCGAGTGGATCCGCCGGTTCCGCCCGCGGACCGTGATCCTCCCCTTCCCCGTCGGCCGGCACCCGGATCACCGGATCGCCTCGGAGCTCGCCCGCGACGCGTGCTACCTCGCCGGCCTGGCGCGCTACGACGCAGCCGGCCGCGCCTGGCGGCCGCACAAGATCCTCTACGCCCTCGCCTACCGAGAGGACCCCGTGAAGCCCACGTTCGTCGTGGACATCTCGGCCACCTTCGCGGCCAAGATGCGCGCCATCCACTGCTACAAGTCACAGTTCGACGGCGCCGCCTCGGCCGGCGAGATCTTCCCGACGGGCCAGCCCCTGTACGCGCTCATCGAGACGCAGTCGGCGCACTACGGCTCACTGATACGGGCGAGGTACGGGGAGCCCTTCCACACGCACGAGACCGTGGCCGTGGAGGACGTGGTGGAGATTGGGGTGCAGTCGATGTGAGGGGTGAGGGCTGAGACGTTCAAGTGAGAAGCGAGGGACGAAGGCGTGAGAGGTGACTAGCCGCGAGCCGCGTGCGCTGCCGTCGCCCGCATCAACCACCGTAGCAGAGCACGCACACGCTGGGTCTGCCTCAGCAACTGCGCGGCAAGCTGTCCCGGAACCCGGCCCGTCCGCTCCGCCAGCCACAGGTGACTCTCGAGCTCCGTAGCTGAGCCGCGAGCGACGCGGAGGAACCGGGCACCGTCCCTACCGAAGCCTCGGCCGTAGGCCTCGGCGATATTCGCCGGGATCGACTCAGCTGCCCTTGCAAGCTGGTCGGCGGCTGCCAGCGAGCCAATGCCGTGCATACTGCGCGCGGCGGCGATAGTAGCGTGCGCCAGCGACGCCGCCTCGCGCCACACCAGCAGGTCGACGAGATCCCCAGGCATGCGGGCAATCTGGGCAGCGAGCGACGAACCACGGGACCTGTCGAGCGCTTCAATGTCCCTTCTCACGCTTCACGCCTCTCACCTCTCACTTGAACTCCTCACCTCTCACCGGTTCTCACCCCCTCACGTTTCACCCGGAACCTCTCACTTTCACGACCTCACCTCTCACTTTAGCTTTTCCCACATGTCCAATCGCATTTACCTCGACCACGCCGCCACCACCCCCGTCCGCTCGGAGGTGCGCGACGCGATGCTGCCGTTCCTGGGCGAGGATGCGTTCGGCAATCCCTCGTCCGCGCACGCCGTGGGGCGCGCGGCGCGGGCCGGGGTGGAGCGCGCGCGCGAGCAGGTAGCGGAGGCGCTCGGCGCGGAGCCGAAGCAGGTCTTCTTCACGTCGGGCGGGACCGAGGCCGACAACCTCGCCGTGCTGGGCGGCGTCCAGGCCGCCTCCAGCAGGACCGGTGCGGCCGGCGACGGCGTCGTGCACGTCGTCACCAGCCCGACCGAGCATCACGCCGTGACCGCGGCGGCGCACGAGGCCGAGCGGCGCGGCGCCTTCGCCACGTTCCTCCCGGTGGACGGGAACGGCCTAGTCGACCTTGCCGCGCTGGACCGGGCGCTCGCGGGCCGGGGGCCGGCGGGGCGTCCTGCCCTGGTCTCGGTGATGTGGGTCAACAACGAGGTCGGCACCGTCCAGCCGGTGGGTGAGATCGCCGAGCGCTGTGCCGCCGCCGGCGTCGCCTTTCACACGGACGCGGTGCAGGCGTTGGGCAAGGTGCCGGTCGATCTGCGGAGCCTGCCGTGGACCGCCGTGTCGGTGTCGGCCCACAAGATCGGCGGCCCGAAAGGCGTCGGCGCGCTCGTGGTGAAGGATCCGTCGCGCTTCTCCGCCATCCTGCGGGGCGGCTCCCAGCAGCAGGGCCTGCGACCCGGGACCGAGAACGTCCCCGGCATCGTCGGCTTCGGCCGCGCCGCCGAGCTGGCCGCGCGCGAGCAGGCCGCCAATGCCGCCGCGTGGAACGGGATGCGCGGTGCGCTCGAGGACGCGATCCGCCAGCGGGTGCCCGACGTCGTCGTGCACGGGGCGGGCGCCACGCGCGCGCCGAACATCGTCAATCTCAGCGCGCCGGGCACCGACTCCGAGTCCGTGCTGATGCACCTCGACCTCGCGGGGATCGCGGCCGCCTCGGGCTCGGCCTGCACGACCGGTTCGGTCGAGCCGTCCCACGTGCTGCTGGCGATGGGCGTGCCGCCCGATCTGGCGGCGGCCGGCGTGCGGTTCAGCTTCGGCTCCCTGTCGGCCTCCGATCAGGTCCCGCGCGTGGCCGAAACCTACGCGACCGTGGTCGCCAAGGTGCGGCAGCTGCGACGCGTGCTGAGCCGGGCATGACCCACAACCCACAGCCTACAACCCACCACCCACCGGCCCGGCCCGTGGTGCCGGCCCTGTGACCAGGGTCCTGGTCGCCATGTCCGGCGGCGTGGATTCCTCCGTCGCCGCCGCGCTTCTCGTCGAGCAGGGCCTCGAGGTCATCGGCGCCACGATGAAGCTGTTTTGCTACGGCGACGGCGCCGTCGCCGATCGGCCGTGCTGCTCGCTCGACTCCATCCAGGACGCGCGCGCGGTCGCGGACCGCCTCGGCATCCCGCACTACCTGCTGAACCTCGAGGACCGGTTCGGGCACGACGTCATCGCCGACTTCGTGAGCGAGTACGCCCGCGGCCGCACGCCCATTCCGTGCGTGCGCTGCAATTCGTTCACCAAGTTCTCCGATCTCGTCGCCCACGCCGACGCCCTCGGTTGCGACGCCGTGGCCACGGGCCACTACGCCCGGGCCGGGAACGGGATGCTGCGCCGCGGCCGCGACCGGGTCAAGGACCAGTCGTACTTCCTGTGGGGCATCCGGGCCGACGTCGTGCCGCGGATGCTCACGCCGGTCGGCGACCTCACCAAGGCCGAGACCAGGGAGGTGGCGCGCCGCCACGGCCTGGCCACCGCCGACAAAGCCGAGAGCCAGGAGATCTGCTTCGTGCCCGACGGCGACTACGTCGCCGTGCTCCGGAGCCGGCTGCCGGCGGACGCGCCGGCGCTGCAACCCGGGCCGATCGTGACCGCAGACGGGAGGCTGCTCGGCGAGCACGCCGGCTTCGCGCGGTACACGGTCGGGCAGCGGCGCGGTCTTCCCTCCGGCTCGGGGCGGCCCCTGTTCGTCACCGCCATCCGGCCGGAGACGCGCGAGGTCGTGGTGGGCTCCGCCGACGACCTGGACTGCAGGGCGGTCGCCCTGGAGGGCGTCAACTGGCTGACCGAGCCGCTCGGCGTCGGTGCGCGCTGCGACCTGCAGGTGCGCCACCGGTCCGCCGCCGTGCCGGCTGCGGTCTCCTCGGTCGCCGGCGGCGGCCTCGAGCTGGCGCTCCTCTCGCCGGTGCGGGCGGCCGCGCCCGGGCAGAGTGGCGTGCTGTACGACGGAGAGCGCGTGCTGGGAGGCGGCGTCATACGCTGACCCGTGGAAGCGCCCTGTCGGGGGGAGCCTCGACAGCGCGCCGGCCTCGCTGCAACATATCCTCGTGGAAGTGATCCTCATTCGCCACGCGAAGGCGGAGAGCCGCGACGCCAACAGCTGGCCCGACGACGACGTCCGGCCGCTGACGGCCGAGGGGCGCGCCGAGCAGCGGGCGACGACCCGCACCATGAAGAAGATGGGGGTCAAGTTCGACTTCCTGGTGACCAGTCCGTTGCTGCGGGCCAGGGAAACGGCCGAGATCGTCGCGAAGGGATACCGCTGGCCCGAGGCGCCGCAGGTCGCCGAGGAGCTGGGTCACGGCTACGCGCCCGGCGCGGTCGTGAAGCTCCTGGCCAAGTTCCCGCCCTCGGCGGCGGTGGCCCTGGTCGGCCACGAGCCGGATCTCTCGAACCTCACCGCGGCGCTCGTCACCAGGGACGGCCGGCTCAACATCGCGGTGAAGAAGAGCGGCGTCGTGGGAATCGAGTTCGACGGCCAGGCCGAGGAGGGCAAGGGCACCCTGCTCTACCACCTCAAGCCGGCGCATCTGAGGAAGCTCGCCGGATGAGGGCCATCCGCATCACGCGCGTCCTCGGCGCACCGCCCGCCGCCGTGTTCCGGGCGCTGACCGACGCGCGGCAGATCGCCGCGTGGTCCGGCCAGTCCGCCCGCATCGGCAGGAGGCCCGGCGGCCGCTTCGAGATGTTCGACGGCTGGGCGACCGGCCGGGTGGTCGTGTTTCGTCCGCCGTCGCGGTTCGCCCACACGTGGCGCGTGGACGAGTGGAAACCCGGGTACGACGACTCGCTGGTCGAGTGGCGGCTCGCGCGCGCGCCACGCGGCACGCGCGTCGAGATCAGGCATTCCCTGCTCCCGTCGGCGAAGGAAGCCGCGGATCACAAGGGTGGGTGGGTCGAGCACGTGCTGGAGCCGATGGGGGAGTGGCTGAAGAAGCGGGTGTAGGGTGTGAGGGTGTAGGGTGTGAAAAAGGCGCCCCCGCGTCGGAGGCGCCTTGTGTTTTCACACCCTACATCCCTACACCCTGCTCCTATCTCTTCTCCACCACCACCATCCCGCTCATCGTCCCGTGCTGCGGTCCGCAGTCGAAGGTGCAGTACCACTCGCGGCCGCCGACCCAGTCCGCGACGAAGCTGATCTCCGCCGGCATTCCCGGGTAGGACGTGACGTCGAAGCTCTCGCCCTCGACCCGGAATCCGTGGGCGCTGTCCATGGCCTTCAGCGTGACGTGGATGGTGTCGCCGTAGGCGGCCCGGATCTCGGTCGGCGCGAAGTGGCCGAAGTGCCCCTCGATCACCACGTCCACGCGCCTGGCGGCACCCCGTGACGTGGAGGCCGAGACGGCGGCCGTGGCGGCCAGGGCGGCGACGCTGGTCAGCAGAACCCGTGCTGCGAACATCGTGTGCGACTCGTATCTTGAGGGAAGTAGTCGTATTATAAACGGCGGCGGAGCGGCGCGGTAGCTCCGGCATCAATCGTGCTACAAAACCGCGGGGCGCCGGGTATATTCCGCCACGGCGAAAGACCACCTCATTCCCACTGTGGAGAGCACAGCCATGCCGAAGAAAGCAGCCAAGCCTGCGGCGAAGAAGGCCGCCAAGAAGGGCAGCCCGATGGCCGCGAACGAGGGCTACTGCGTGAAGTGCAAGGCGAAGAAGGTCATGGTGAACGTGAAGCAGGTGAAGATGGCCAATGGCCGGCCGGCGCTGAAGGGCACCTGTCCCGACTGCGGCACCGGCATGTTCAAGATCCTTCCACCGTCCTGAGTCTGAGGTCGTGATGAGCCGGTCCGCGCAGTATCTCACAGAGGTCGTCAAGTACAGCGCCAACAACTACAAGCCGCTGCCCGTGGTCCTCGAGCGCGGCGAGGGCGCATGGGTGTGGGACGTCGACGGCAAGAAGTACCTCGATTGCCTGAGCGCCTACTCCGCCGTGAACCAGGGGCACTGCCATCCCGCGATCGTGAAGGCGGCGCAGGAGCAGGCGGCGCGCCTGACGCTCACGTCGCGCGCGTTCCACAACGACCAGATGGGCCCGTTCCTGCACCAGCTCTGCGAGCTGGCCGGGTTCGCCAAGGCGCTGCCGATGAACTCCGGCGCCGAGGCCGTCGAGACGGCGATCAAGGCGATCCGGAAGTGGGGCTACAAGGTCAAGAAGATCCCCGAGGGCAAGGCGGAGATCGTCGTCTCGGCGGGCAACTTCCACGGCCGCACGACGACCATCATCTCCTTCTCGACGGAGGCGCAGTACAAGGACGGCTTCGGGCCGTTCACGCCGGGCTTCAAGATCATCCCGTTCGGCGACGCCGCGGCGCTCGAGAAGGCCATCACGCCGAACACCTGCGCGTTCCTCACCGAGCCGCTGCAGGGCGAGGCGGGCGTGATCGTGGCGCCCGACGGCTGGCTCAGGCGGATCCGCGAGATCACCAGGAAGCACAACGTGCTGTGGGTGGACGACGAGATCCAGACCGGGCTCGGCCGGACGGGCAAGATGTTCGCCTGGCAGTGGGAGGGCGCGCGGCCCGACGCGCTGATCGTGGGCAAGGCGGTGGCGGGCGGGATGTACCCCGTGTCCGCGTTCCTCGCCGACGAGAACGTGATGAGCGTGTTCAATCCGGGCGACCACGGCTCGACCTTCGGCGGCAACCCGCTCGGCGCCGGCATCGGGCGCGCCGCCCTCCGGGTACTGGTCGAGGAGAAGCTCGCCGACCGCGCCCAGGAGCTGGGCACGTGGTTCATGGACGAGCTGAGGAAGATCGATTCATCCAGCGTGGTCGAGGTCCGCGGCAAGGGCCTGCTGATCGGCGTCGAGATCAAGGTGGACGCCGGCACGGCGCGGCCGTTCTGCGAGGCGCTGGCCGAGCGCGGGATCCTGTGCAAGGAGACCCACGACCAGGTGGTGCGGTTCGCTCCGCCCCTGACGGTCAGCAAGGCCGACCTGCAGTGGGCGCTGCCGAGGATCGCCGAGGTGCTGGCGATGAGCTTCGCGCCGGCGATGGCGGCGCCGGTCTGAGGTTGAGCTGACGCCACTCGCGTTCGTCGCGCCGTCCGCCCGATGCGGGCGCGGCACGGCCGCCACCGCGTCGCACTAGGGCCGCTGACGGTCCGTCGAATCTCGGGCGCGGGAGCGAATCCCCGCGCCCGATTCGTTTCCGGCCGGGCTTGAACCTCTCACGCCTCACCTCTCACCTCCTACCTCTCACGATTTCCGATATACTAAGTCGTGTTCCCAACCACTTCCCGATCCCCCGTTCTCGGCGACTTCACCGCCGACCGGCGGCTGCTCACGCTGACCGGCTACGCGCTGCTCATCGGGGCGATGAGCGCGCTGGTGGCGTACGCCCTCGCCTGGCTGATCGGCGCCATCACCAACCTGGCGTACTACCACCGCCTGTCCTCCATCCTCGTCTCGCCGGCGGCGAACCGGCTCGGGTGGTGGGCCGTGCTCGTGCCCGTGGCAGGCGGGTTGCTGGTCGGCCTGCTGGCCCGGTTCGGCTCGGAGAAGATCCGCGGCCACGGCATCCCCGAGGCGATGGAAGCCATCCTGGTGGGCGAGAGCCGGATGGAGCCGCGGCTGGCCGTGCTGAAGCCGATCTCCAGCGCCATCTCGATCGGCACCGGCGGCCCGTTCGGCGCCGAGGGCCCGATCATCATGACTGGAGGGGCGTTCGGCTCGTTGTTCGCGCAGGCGCTCCACCTCACCGCGGCGGAGCGCAAGACGCTGCTCGTGGCCGGCGCTTCGGGAGGCATGGCCGCCATCTTCGGGACGCCGGTGGCCGCCGTGATGATCGGCGTCGAGCTGCTGCTGTTCGAATGGAAGCCGCGCAGCTTCATCCCGGTGGCGGCCGCCGCGGCGGTCGCGGCCGCGCTGCGCGTGCCGCTCCTGGGCCCCGGCCCCCTCTTCCCCGTCGTCCCGCACGCCGCGCCGGGCTGGGGCGTGCTGGGCTGCAGCCTTGCGGCGGGCCTCGCGGCTGGCCTGGGCTCGGCCGGGCTCACCGGCCTCGTGTACGGCTTCGAGGACCTGTTCGGCAAGCTGCGGTTGCACTTCATGTGGTGGCCGGCGATCGGCGGCCTCGCCATCGGGCTGGGCGGCTTGCTCTACCCGCGCGCGCTCGGCGTCGGTTACGACACGATCGGCGACCTGCTGGACGGGCGGCTAGTGGGCACGTTCCTCCTCGGCCTGCTGGTGACCAAGGCGCTCATCTGGTCCGTCGCCCTTGGCTCCGGGACGTCGGGCGGAGTGCTGGCCCCGCTCCTGATCATGGGTGGCGCGCTCGGGGCGCTGGGCGCGCACTGGCTTCACGCCGCCGACGCCGGCCTGTGGGCGATGGTCACGATGGCCGCGATGATGGGCGGCACGATGCGCAGCCCGTTCACCGCGATCGTCTTCGTGCTCGAGCTGACGCGCGACGTCGCGGTGCTCCCCGCGCTGCTGGTCGCGTGCGTCGCCGCGGACGCCGTGACCGTGCTGCTGATGAAGCGCTCGATCCTCACGGAGAAGGTCGCGCGGCACGGGCACCACGTGACGCGCGAGTACATCGTGAGCCCGCTGCAGCGCCTGCTGGTGGGCCAGGTGATGGACCGGAGCGCGCCGACGTTGCCGGCCGGCAGCACCGTGGCCGGCCTCTCGGCGCGGCTGGCGGCGGGCGATCCGGTGCTGGTGCGTCACCACGCCTGGCTGCTGGTGGACCCGTCCGGCGTCCTGGTGGGCATCCTGACGCGCGGCGACCTGCTGCGGGCGCTGCAGGCCGGTGACGGCGACGGCCGGGCCGTGCTGGAGTTCGGGACCCGGGACCCGGAGGTGACCTACCCCGACGAGCTGCTCCAGACGGCGGTGGAGAAGATGGCGGCCCGGCGCGTGGGCCGGCTGCCGGTGGTGAGCCGCGCCGAGCCCGGCCGGATCGTGGGGTACCTCGGCCGCACGGGACTGATCGCGGCCTGGGTCCAGCGGCTGCACGAGGAGGAGGTTCGCGAGACCGGCGTGGTGGCCACCAGCCTCAGGCTGTGGCGGCGCCGGGTGCGGCGCGCGCTGCCCTCTACCCGCCGAACCGCGTCTTGAACGTCTGGCCGTAGGGCGTCGGCGTGCCGTCGTAGCTGGAGATGAGGTCGAGCGCCTGGCCCCACACGTCCCACTCCCAGGCGAGGTAGCTGCCCTGCCGGGCGTCCATCCAGTCCATCAGCGCGTTCACGAACGCGCTCCCGTGGTCGTCCTCTCCCAGCTCGCCGAGCACCAGCGGGACCTGGCGGGCGACGGGCGCGGCGGTGCTGTCCCAGCAGGCCTGGGTCGTGCACCAGCTGAAGTTGTAGATGTGCCACGACGCGGCCAGGTTGTTGAGCGGGTCGGTGGGCAGGTTGGCGAGCCAGTGTGTGAGGCTCGACGCGTACTGCACGCCGCCCAGCAGGAGGACGTTGGTGGCGCCGCTGGAGCGCACCGCGTCCACCAGCTCCTGCATCCCCGCCGCCTGGTAGCTCATGCCGCTGCAGGTGCCCCCGTCGCGCCAGCAGCGCCATGCCTCCGGGGTGTCGGCGTTGTCGTCGGGATACGGCTCGTTGAACAGGTCGAACAGCACCCGATCGTCGCCCTTGAACGCGGCCGCCACCGACCGCCAGAAGTCCGGGCTGTGGTCGCGGTCGGGCATCGGCGCCTGCCCGAGCGCCCTGGCGGTGTCGGCAGCGCTCCAGTGCAGATCGAGGATGACGTACAGGCCGGCCCGCTCGAGCCGGCCGACGAAATCGGCGATCGCCTGGCGGTAGTTCGCGCCCGCGTACGCCGCGGGGACCCCGTTGATGCCGAGCCAGCAGTCCTCGTTGAGCGGCACGCGCACCGCGTCGGCGTGCCACGAGGCGATCGCCTGCACGGAGGCCGAATCCACCGGCCCGTCGAAGATGCCCCAGCCCTGCGCGCACGCGTATTCCGCCCCGGACCGGTCGACGCCGCGCAGCCGCACGACACGGCCGGCGGAGTCCACGAGCGCTGTGCCCTGGACGTGCAGCGTCCCGCCGGCCGGCGTCGGCGAGCCGGTGCCGGTGCTCGTGCGATCACTGCAGGCCGCGACCGCGACTGCCACCAGGAGAACCAGAGGCGAAGTCCGCATGGTCGCCATCCTCACGGCGCAACGTATCCGGGGCCCGGA
>DASPTN010000079.1:0-9719 GCA_035623395.1 Gemmatimonadales bacterium
GGCGGCCCTGATGCGCGTCCTGATAACGGGCGTCGCCGGTTTCCTCGGGTCGCACCTCGCCGACCGCTTCATTGCGGCCGGCCACGACGTCGTCGGAATGGACAACTTCGTCACCGGCAGCCCCGACAACATCGCGCACCTGACGGGGAACAGTCGGTTCGCCTTCTTCGAGCACAACGTCACCAACTTCATCTACGTCGAGGGTCCGCTCGACGGCGTGCTGCATTTCGCCTCGCCGGCCAGCCCGCGCGACTACCTGGAGCTGCCCATCCAGACGCTCAAGGTGGGCTCGCTCGGCACCCACAAGGCGCTCGGCCTCGCCAAGGCGAAGGGGGCGCGCTTCCTGCTCGCCTCCACCTCGGAGGTGTACGGCGACCCGCTGGTGCACCCGCAGACGGAGGCCTACTGGGGCAACGTGAACCCGGTGGGCCCGCGCGGCGTGTACGACGAGGCGAAGCGGTTCGCCGAGGCGATGACGATGGCCTACCACCGCTACCACGGGCTGGACACGCGGATCGTCCGCATCTTCAACACCTACGGGCCGCGGATGCGGGTGCGGGACGGACGGGTCGTGTCCAACTTCATCGTCCAGGCGCTCAAGGGCGAGCCGATCACGCTGTACGGCGACGGCTCGCAGACGCGGTCGTTCTGCTACGTGGACGACCTGGTGGACGGCATCGTCCGGCTGTTCGAGCGCGGCGCCGCCGAGCCCACCAACGTCGGCAACCCGCGCGAGTACACGGTGCGCGAGCTGGCCGAGCTGGTCGTCCGGCTCACCGGCTCCCGCTCGGCGATCGTGCGCGAAACCCTGCCGGAGGACGACCCCAAGGTGCGCCAGCCCGACATCTCCCGCGCCCGCTCGCTGCTGGGGTGGGAGCCGCGGGTCGGCCTCGAGGAGGGGCTTGGCCGCACCATCGCGTACCTGCGGGAGAAGCTGAAGTGACGCGGGTGCTGGTCACCGGCGCGGCGGGCTTCATCGGCTCGCACGTGGCCGAGCGGCTCGTGGCGCGGGGCGACGACGTGGTCGGGCTCGACAACTTCGACGACTTCTACGCGCGCCCGATCAAGGAGGCCAACCTCGCCGGGCTGCGGGGAGCGCCGCGGTTCCGGCTGGTCGAGGGCGACGTGCGGGACGGCGCGCTGGCGGGACGGCTGCTGGACGCGGAGACCGTGATCGTGCACCTGGCGGCGCGGGCCGGGGTGCGTCCGTCGCTGGAGGATCCCGCGCGGTACGCGTCGGTGAACATCGAGGGCACGGCGGTGCTGCTCGAGGCCGCGCGCCGCGCCGGCGCGCGCCGGTTCGTGTTCGGCAGCTCGTCGTCGGTGTACGGGGACGCCGCGCCGGTGCCGTTCGCCGAGGACTGGCCGGCGCTGCAGCCGATCTCGCCCTACGCGGCCACCAAGCGCGCCGGGGAGCTCCTGTGCGCCACCTTCGCGCAGCTCTACGGCCTGCGGATCATGGCGCTGCGCTTCTTCACGGTGTACGGCCCGCGCCAGCGCCCCGACCTCGCGATCCACAAGTTCACCCGGCTGATCGCCGAGGGGCGGCCGGTGCCGTTCTACGGGGACGGGTCGAGCGAGCGCGACTACACCTACATCGACGATATTGTAGGGGGCGTGACGGCGGCGGTGGGGTGGACGGCCGCCGGCGGACCGGGCGTCGAGATCGTCAACCTCGGCGAGTCGCGGACCACGACGCTGAGCGCGCTGGTGGCCCTGATCGCGCGGGCGGTGGGGCGCGAGGCACGGCTGGAGCGGCTGCCGGAGCAGCCGGGCGACGTGCGGCGCACCTGCGCCGACGTGCGCAAGGCCGCGCGGCTGCTCGGGTACCGGCCGGTGACGACGGTGGAGGACGGGATTCCGCGCTTCGTGCGCTGGTTCGAGGAGGTCCATGGACGCACGCACTAGCCACCTGGTGGCCCGGGCGAAGGAGCGGTTCGACGCCGGCGACGCCTACGGCACCATCCACCTGCTCTCCGAGGCGCTGCGGTCGGGGCAGGCGTTCGCGGACGCCCACAACCTGATGGGGCTGGCGTACTCGGCCGTGGGGCGGCGCGAGGACGCGGTGGCCGAGTTCGATCACGCGCTCGAGCTGAACCCCCGCTACGTGGACGCCCACCTCAACCGCGCGGTCATGTTGAACGAGCTCGGGCGGTACGACGACGCGGTGGCGGCGTTCGCCGCGGCCCAGGGTCTGGGCGCGGTGGACCACACCGGCTTCGCGGCGCCGGTGGCCTCGCAGCTGGCGAACCTGCACGCGGAGCTGGGCGAGGCGTACGTGGAGGCGGGCGGCCTGGTCCAGGCCATCGAGCAGTACGAGCGCGCCGCCCGGCTGCGGCCCGAGTACGTGGACCTGCGCTACCGGCTGGCGCGGCTGCGGCTCGAGGCGGGGGAGGCGGACGACGCGCGCCGCGAGCTGGAGGGGATCCTGGAGCTGCGCCCGACCTTCTTCGACGCCCGCGCGGCCCTGGGGATGGCCTGTCACCTGCTCGGGGACACGGCGGGCGCGCGCCGCGCGTGGGAGCGCTGCCGCGTCGAGCGGCCCGACGAGCCGCGGATCGGCGCCTACCTCGCGCTGCTCGACCGGATCGAGGGTCGGTCCGCCGGGGCCGGCGCCTGATGTCGCGCTCCGCGGTGCGGGGGGTCCGGGTGCTCGCGCTCCTGGCCGCGGCCTGCACGGCCGGCCCGGATCACGAGCGGCTCGGCGACCGCCGCTACGCGGAGCAGGCCTACGTGGACGCGCTCGCGGAGTACCGGCTGGCGATGCAGCAGCACCATCCGACCTACGAGCTGCGGGCCAAGTTCGCGCAGGCGGCGATGCGCTCCGGCTCCCTGAGCGACGCGGTCAGCGCCTACCGGGAGCTGGCGCGCGCCGAGCCCGCGGCGCTCGACGAGGCGGCGGACGGCCTGACCCGCACCGCGCGGCTGGCGGTCGGGGCGCGCGACATGGGCGCGGTGACCGACGCGATGGTGGCGCTGCACGACGTCGCGCCGCAGCGGCCGGTGGGTGCCCTGGCGGTCGCACTCGGCGCGAGCTCGACCGCGCTCGCCAAGCGGCCCGAGGCGATGGACGTGCTGCTGGAGGCCGCGGCGGCGGCGCCGACGGCGGCGGCCACCGACTCCTTTCTCCTGGCGTACGGCGACGTGAACGCGCGGCTCGGCAGCTGCGACGTGGCGGCGCGCGTCTACGCCGGGGTGCAGCGGCGCAACACCCTGCCGTCCCTGACGCGCGCGGCCCAGGGCGGGCTCGCCTGGTGCGCGGTCGCCAGCGGCAAGCTGTCGCTCAGCGCCGGCGCCCTCGACGACGCGGTGGCCCAGTTCCGGCGCGCGATCGCCATCGGCGTCCCGGACAGCACGGTGCGCCTGGCCTGGCTGCTGCTCGGCGACGCCCGGTGGGCGGACGGCGACACGGCGCAGGCGCTGGATTCGTACCGGCACGCGGTGGCCGGGGGAGGGGAGCAGGACCCGGTCGTGCTCCGGGCCACCGAGCAGCTGGACCGGCTGCTCAAGGGGAAGCAGACCCCGTGAGCGCGGCCTCCCGCACCGTGGCGCTGGCCGTGCTGCTCGCGGGCTCGGCCGCCTGCCACCACTTCGATCCGCGCGCGTATCCCGAGCCGCAGGACCTGCTGCGGGCCTCGCTGCGCGAGCTCCGGGCGGGGCGGTTCGACCGGGCGCAGAGCGGCTTCCAGGCGCTGACCTTCAACGTCAGCTCGCACGACACGCTCTACGCCGTCGCCCGCTTCTACCTGGCGGAGGCGTACTTCGGCCAGGAGGACTACGCGACCGCGGCGCGCGAGTTCCGCCGCGTGTCGGACGAGAGCCCGACCTTCCGGCTCGCGCCCTACGCGCTGCTGCGCGCCGGCGACGCCTACGAGGCCCAGTGGGTCAACACGGCGCTCGATCCGACCAACGGCCAGACCGCGCTGGCCACCTGGCAGGAGCTGCAGACCCGGTTCCCCGACACGCCGGCGACCCGGGTGGCCGGCGTGCGGATCCGGGCGCTGAACGACCGGTTCGCGTCCAAGGAGCTGCAGAACGCGCTGTTCTACTTCCAGCGCGGCGCGTACGACTCGGCGATCCTGTACTTCAAGGACCTGATCGCGACGTATCCGTCGTCGTCGCTCGTGCCGGAGACGTACGCGTACCTGGTGCGCTCGTACCAGGCCATCGGCTGGAAGGACGAGCTGGGGGCCTTCTGCGACCAGCTGCGGTCCTACTACGCGCCGTACTACCGGCAGCGCGCCGACGTCAGGGAGCTGTGTGGCGATCGGGCTGCTGGGCGGTAGCTTCGATCCGGTCCACCTCGGCCACCTCATCGCCGCGGACCGCGCGGCGGAGGCGCTGGGCCTGGCGCGGGTCCTGTTCGTGCCGTGCGCGCGCCAGCCGCTCAAGGCCGTGGGGCCGGTGGCCTCGGGGCCGCACCGCCGGGCGATGGTCGAGCTGGCCATCGCCGGCCACGCGGTCTTCGCGCTGGAGCCGCTCGAGCTGGACCGCCCCGGCGACGGGCCGTCGTACACCGTCGACACGCTGCGCGAGCTGAAGCGCCGCTGGCCGCAGGAGCGGCTCGTGCTGCTGGTGGGAGCCGACGCCGCCGCGGACCTCGGCCGGTGGAAGTCCGTCGACGAGGTGACCCGGCTCGCGGAGGTGGCGGCCCTGACGCGGCCCGGCGCGCCGGAGCTGGCCTCCGGCCTGGTGCGACACGTGGTGGCGACGCCGGCGATCGAGATCTCGGCGCGCGACATCCGCGCCCGCTGCCTGGCGGGGAAGTCGATCCGCTACCTGGTTCCCGACGCCGTGGCGGACTACATCGCCGGGGAGCGCCTGTACCGTTGACCCTGCTGACTGGCAACTACTGGTAGCTTGCCGTCTGCGCAACTTGAAACTGGTGTAAGGGATGCCGCTGCCGACCGTCGTCACGAAGATCCTGGGCACACGCTTCACCCGCGAGCTGAAGCACATCCGGCCGCTGGTGGACGGCGTGCACCGCCACGAGGAGACGCTGCGGGCGATGCCCGAGGCGGAGCTGCGGGGCCAGACCGCCCGGTTCCGCGAGCGCATCGCCGAGCGCACCGGGAAGCTCCGGGGCGAGGTGGACCGGCTCAAGCAGCAGAAGCACGACTGCGCGGACCCGGACGAGCGGGACCGGATCGACCGCCGGCTGCTGGAGCGCGAGCACGAGCTGGCGGAGGCGACGGCCGACATGCTCGACGAGCTGCTGCCCGAGGCGTTCGCGACGGTGCGGGAGGCGTGCCGGCGCCTGATGGGGACGACGGTGACGGTGACGGGCCGCGAGCTCACCTGGGACATGGTGCCCTACGACGTGCAGCTCATCGGGGGCATCTGCCTGCACCGGGGCAAGATCGCCGAGATGGCGACCGGCGAGGGCAAGACCCTGGTGGCGGTGCTGGCCCTCTACCTCAACGCGCTCCCCGGCAACGGCGCGCACCTCGTGACGGTCAACAACTACCTGGCGCGGCGCGACTCCCAGTGGATGGGGCACGTCTACACCTGGCTCGGTCTCACCGTCGGCTGCATCGACGACACCGAGCCCGGCTCGCCGGAGCGGCGCGCGGCGTACAACTGCGACATCACCTACGGCACCAACAACGAGTTCGGCTTCGACTACCTGCGCGACAACATGGTGTTCGCGCTCGAGCAGCGGGTGCAGCGGCCGCACACCTACGCGATCATCGACGAGGTGGACTCCATCCTCATCGACGAGGCGCGGACCCCGCTGATCATCTCGGGCCCGGTCGGCAACGAGACCGACACCAAGTACGCCGATCACAACCAGGCGGTGGTGGGCCTGGTGCGCCGCCAGACCGAGGTGGCCAACAACCTCATGGCGGAAGCCGAGAGGCTGTGGCCCTCGGACGACTATGCCAGCGCGGTGAAGGCGTACCAGGTCCAGCTGGGGATGCCGAAGCACCGGCGGCTGCTGAAGTACCTCCAGGAGCAGGGCGCCAAGAAGCTGGTGCAGAAGGTCGAGCTCGACTACATCGCCGACCGCAAGCTGCCGGCGAAGCAGCAGAAGCTCCGCGACCTCGAGGAAGAGCTGTTCTTCGTCCTCGACGAGA
Organism: Gemmatimonadales bacterium; assembly: GCA_035623395.1. Taxonomy (GTDB): domain Bacteria; phylum Gemmatimonadota; class Gemmatimonadetes; order Gemmatimonadales; family JACORV01; genus Fen-1245. The sequence continues at coordinate 6,078 of DASPTN010000079.1, forward strand.
AGGGCCACTCGGTCCACCTCACCGACCAGGGCGTCGAGATGCTCTCGCCCAAGGACCCGGCGCTGTTCATCGTGCCGGACCTGTCGGAGGAGGTGCTCAAGATCGACCGCGACGAGGTGCTGTCCGCGCACGAGAAGCTGGAGCGGCGGGCGCAGCTGGAGGCCGACTACGCGGCCAAGAGCGAGAAGCTCAACATCATCCACCAGCTGCTGCGGGCGCACGCGCTGTACGAGAAGGACGTCGAGTACGTCGTGCAGGACGGGCAGATATTCATCGTCGACGAGTTCACCGGCCGCATCCTGCCGGGCCGCCGCTGGTCCGACGGGCTGCACCAGGCGGTGGAGGCGAAGGAGAACGTGCAGGTGAAGGGCGAGACGCAGACGCTCGCCACCATCACGATCCAGAACTACTTCCGGATGTACGCCAAGCTGGCGGGGATGACCGGCACGGCCGAGACGGAGGAGGAGGAGTTCTTCAAGATCTACGGCCTGGAGGTGATGGTCATCCCCACCAACCGGCCGGTGCGGCGCATCGACAACCACGACCGCATCTACCGCACCCGCCGCGAGAAGTACAACGCGATCAGCGACGAGGTGGAGCGCCAGCACGGGCGCGGCCTGCCGGTGCTGGTCGGCACCGTGAGCGTGGAGGTGTCGGAGACCCTGTCGCGGATGCTGAAGCGCCGCGGCCTCCGGCACGAGGTGCTGAACGCCAAGTACCACCAGCGCGAGGCCGAGATCGTGGCGCAGGCCGGACAGCCGGGCGCGGTCACGATCGCGACCAACATGGCCGGCCGCGGCACCGACATCAAGCTCGGCCCCGGCGTGACCAAGTGCAGGGTGTGCGGCATCAAGGCGCGCCAGGCGCCGTTCGGCCAGACCATCGACCAGCCGGACCTCGCCTGGGAGGAGATCCAGAAGCTCGGCTGCATGAGCGACCCGCCGTGCGGCCTGCAGATCATCGGCACCGAGCGGCACGAGTCGCGCCGCATCGACCGCCAGCTGCGCGGCCGCTCCGGCCGCCAGGGCGATCCCGGCGGCTCGATCTTCTTCCTGTCGCTCGAGGACGACCTGATGCGGCTGTTCGGGTCGGACCGGATCGGCGCGCTGATGGACCGGATGGGCGCCGAGGAGGGCGAGGTCATCACCCACCCGCTGGTGACCCGCTCCATCGAGGGCGCGCAGAAGCGGATCGAGCTGCAGAACTTCCAGGCCCGCAAGCGGCTGCTGGAGTACGACGACGTGATGAACCAGCAGCGCGAGGTGATCTACTCGCTGCGCCTGTTCGCGCTCGAGGGCGGCGAGGAGGCGAAGGCCGAGGCCATCCGCATGGTCGACGGCGCCATCGAGCGTCCGATCGACGAGGCCATCGGCGGGAACAAGCATCCCGAGCTGTGGGACCTCGCCACCCTGCAGGAGGTGCTGCAGATGCGCTACCTCCTGACGGTGCCCGAGCTGTCGCAGCGCGGCGTCGCCAGCCGCGCGGAGCTCCACGAGCTGGTCAAGCGCCACGCCCGCGACGCGTTCGACCGCAAGGTGAAGGCGCTCGACGGCTACGGCACCCAGTACGGCGTGCCCAAGCTCGCCGAGCAGGTCCTGAGCCAGGTGATGCTCCGGAGCATCGACGAGAAGTGGAAGGACCACCTCTACGACCTGGACCAGCTCCGCAACGCGATCACCTATCGCGCCTGGGGACAGAAGGACCCGCTGATCGAGTACAAGCAGGAAGCCTTCAGCATGTTCGTGGACCTGATGGCGGACCTCCGGGGCACGTTCAGCGAGCAGTTCTTCAAGGTCCAGGTCACCGCCGGGCCGCCGGCGGCACCGCCGCCTCCGCCGCCGCCGCGCACCTTCACCGGCCCGGCGCTGCGCGGTCCCGGCGAGCCCACGGGCCGGCCGAGGGGCGTGGGCTCCGACCTGGTCGAGGAGGAGGCGCTCGCGGCGCCGGCCGCGACGCCGGGCGCGGCGCGCGCGGGCAACGTCGTCGTGGGCGGGAACCGCTTCGGCGGACCGTCGCCCGCCGGCCTGCCGGTGGGGTGGGAGAAGACGGGCCGCAACGATCCCTGCCCGTGCGGGTCCGGGAAGAAGTTCAAGAAGTGCCACGGGGCCAGCTTGTAGTTGCCAGAAGGCAAGTTGCCGTCTGGGAGCTGACCTGCTCACTGGCCTCCGCAACCGTTCGCTCCCCAGCGCCCCAATCCGGCGGTTCCCGGACGTCCGTCCGCGGTACGTTGCCGGCGTGCCCTTCCGCATCTCCGAGACTCCCGTCGCCGACCGCCCGCGCGAGCGGCTGCTCCGGCTCGGCGCCGCCGCGTTGACGACGGCGGAACTCCTGGCCATTCTCATCGGTACCGGCCTGAGCGGCGCGTCCGCGCCCGAGGTCGCGGCGGCTCTCCTCGCCCAGGGCGGGCCGGACCTGTCGCGCCTCGCGCGGCGGACGGCGGCCGAGCTGGCGGCGGTCGCCGGGATCGGGCGTGCCAAGGCGGCGCGGGTGGTGGCCGCGCTGGAGCTGGGCCGCCGCCTCCTCGAGGACGGGCGCCCCGACCGGCCCCGGATCCGCTCCCCGGCCGACGTCTACCGCTGGTTCGCGCCGCGCCTGGCCGACCTGGCGGCCGAGGAATTCCACGTGCTCGCGCTCGACAGCCAGAGCGGTGTGCTGCGCGACCTGCTCGTCACGAGAGGGATCTTGAACTCGTCGCTCGTGCATCCCCGGGAAGTGTTTCGCGGCGCCATCGCGGAGGCCGCGGCGGGGATCATCGTGGTCCACAACCACCCGTCCGGCGACCCGACGCCGTCGGCCGACGACCGGGCGGTGACCCGGCAGCTGGTGGAGGCCGGCCGGGTGCTCGACCTGCCGGTGTACGACCACGTCGTGGTGGGAGCGAGCCGCTACGTCAGCTTCGCCGAGGCGGGGCTGCTGTGACCGTCGTGCCGGTTCCCGCCATCCCGGGCCTCGCCGACGCGCTCGAGGCGTACGCCGGCCGGCTCGACCTGGACCTGCTGGACCGGGCCTACCGGTTCAGCGCCTCCGCGCACCGCGGGCAGAAGCGCTGGTCGGGCGAGGAAGCCGTGACGCACGGCATCGCGGTGGCGCGGATCCTCATCGAGGCGCACATGGACTCGACGTCGGCGGCGTGCGGGCTGCTGCACGACGTCATCGAGGACAGCGAGGTCACGGTCGGCGACCTGGAGCGCGAGTTCGGCGCCGAGGTCGCGACCATCGTCGACGGCCTCACCAAGATCTCGTCCCTCACCTTCCGCTCGACGGCCGAGGAGCAGGCCGAGAACTACCGCAAGCTGCTGCTGTCGGTGGCCCGGGACGCGCGGGTCGTGATCGTGAAGCTGGCCGACCGGCTGCACAACATGCGCACCCTGGAGCACCTGCCGGAGGAGAAGCAGCGGCGCATCGCGCTGGAGACCCGGGAGATCTATGCGCCGCTGGCGCACCGCTTCGGGATGGCCGGCATCAAGGCGGAGCTGGAGGACCTGGCGTTCCGGTTCCTCGAGCCGCAGGAGTACGAGGCGCTGGCCAAGAAGGTCACGGCCCAGCAGGCCGAGCGCGAGGAGCTGATCGAGCGGATGCGGGAGCCGCTCCGCCGGGAGCTGGAAGGCGCGGGGATCTCGGGGGTCGAGGTGACGGGTCGCC
>DASPTN010000080.1:0-4130 GCA_035623395.1 Gemmatimonadales bacterium
GTACCGGGAGCCCGCCGCCACGTCGCTCACCGGCTGCGGCACGTCGCCCGGCGCCGTGAGCGCGCGCCACACCTCGTGCGCCGGCTGGAAGAAGCCGAGGCCCAGCGTGCCGGCGACCCAGAAGCCCGCGACGTCCGCGGCGAGCGCCGTGAACTGTCCGATCGACGAGCCGGTCGTGCTCTCGTGCCAGGCGCCCGCCGTCTGCCACGCGAGGCGCGAGCCCGTCGCGGCGAGCAGCGTGTCGCCCTTGACCGCGAGCGCGACGATCGGAGCCGCGAGGTCCGGGAGGTCCCGCGCCGCCGGAACCGGCGCGTCGGCGCCGGCGGGCAGCAGGAACGGTCCCGCCGACGTGCCGAGCCACAGCGTGTCGCCGCGCGAGGCGAGCGCGAGCACGGCGACGTCGAGCAGCATCGTCGCCGACGCCCGCAGCACGCCGGCGCCGTCGGGCACGAGCGCGAGCCCGTGCTCCGCGCCGACCCACACGCCGCCCGGCGCCCGCGCGAGCGCCCGCACGTCGAGCGAGGGGATGCCGTTGTGGGTGTCGAACTGGCGCGCGGTGCCCGACCGCCGGTCGATGCGCAGCAGGCCCTGGTCGGTCGCCGCCCACACGGCGTCGGGCGTGACCAGCAGCCGGCGCACGACCGAGCCGGGCAGGCCGGTCACCACGCTCCCCTCGAAGGTGTCGAACCGGGTGAGATCGGGGGTGAAGCAGGTCACGCCGCGGCGCACCGACCGGAACCGCGCGTCCACGCCGGCGCACACGTCGTCGTCCGCGACCGTCACGGCGCCGGTCGGGGAGGCCAGGAGTCCCGACGGGAGGCGCTGCAGGTCGTAGGTGGTGACGTCCACCTTGAAGAGGCCGTTGCCGTCCGTCGCGACGAACAGGTCGGGCGAGGCCGGCGTCATCGCCGCCCCCGTGATGCGCCACATCCGGAGGTGCTCGTCGCGCTGGATCCGGAGCCGCACCAGGTCGAACCCGGGTGCCTTGCCCAGCAGGTCCTGCGGGCCGAGCGCCGCGATCCGGCGGCCGGGCGGCGGGAGGTCGCGCGCGGGCTCGGCGGCGATGCCGAGCCGGGACACGAAGTACCAGCCGGCCGGGGTGTGGTAGTAGGCGCCGCGCTGCGGGTCGGTCGCATCGAGCACGACCTGGTCGGCGTTCCCCGGCAGCGAGCCCGCCTCGAAGCGACGGCTGAACGGCTGGTAGACGGCCCAGGCGCCGAGCCCGCCCAGCCACGCCGTGTCGTCGGTCGGGTCCGCCACCATCGTCGTGACCTGGCCGCCCGGGTAGCCGTCGATGGTCCCGACGACCTCGCGCAGCGACAGCGTGCCCCGGTCGTAGACCGCGAGCGCGTCGCGGGTCGCCGCGTAGACCACGAGCTGCGTGGCCGCGACGGCCGTCACCCCGGCGAGGTCGGTCACCAGCGCGCGCTCCTCCGGCCGCCAGAAACGCGACGTGGCCGGCTGCGCGCGCGCGACGCCGGCCACCAGCGTGGCGAGGAGACCGAGGAGCGGAGCGCGGTGCACTAGTGGACGGCTGGCGGCTCGAGCCGGGCGATGAACGGCGGATCCACTCTCGCGTCCTTCTCGGCCAGCTCGCGCCACAGCGGGCTCAGCACGGCGAGCAGGTCGTCGGGCCGGAGCGTGCGCACCGAGCGGTGCTGCGCGAGGTTCTCGGCGGCGCGGCCGTGCACGTGCGCCGCGGCCGCGCCCGCGATCTGGGGCGGGGCGCCGCGCGCCAGCCAGCTCGCGGCCATGCCCGAGAGCACGTCGCCGGTTCCCCCGGTCGCCAGGCCCGGATTGCCCGACGCCGACACCAGCGGCGGCACGCCGGGCGACGCGACCACCGTCGGCACGCCCTTGAGCAGCACGCCGACGCCGACCCGCGACGCCGCCTCGGCCGCCGCCCCGAACGGGTCGTGCCGCGTGCGCTCGGCCAGGTCGGGGAACAGCGCCGCGAACTCGCCGCGATGCGGCGTCAGCAGCGCGTGCCGCCCGGCCAGCAGCGTGGCCAGCTCGGCGGCGGCACCGCGGAACGCCACCAGCCCGTCGGCGTCCACCAGCACCGCGCCGCGGGCCGCGCCGAGCACGTCGCGGGCGAACCGGTCCCGCGTCGCGCCGCGGCCGAAGCCCGGCCCGAGCACTACCACGTCGGCCCACCGGAGCGCTTCGAGCAGCGGCTCCTGGAGCGGCGGCTCCAGCGCGGTGGTGACGGTCATCAGGTCGGGGTTGTTGGCCTGGGCGGCCCGCACCGTCGCCTCGGCCGCGGCGATCTTCACCAGGCCGGCGCCGGAGCGGGCCGTCGCCTTCGCCGCGAAGATGACGGCGCCCGCCATGCCCTCGCTGCCGCCCACGATCACCACGCGGCCGCGATCGCCCTTGTGCATCTCCGCGGTGAACGGCGGCAGCACCTCGCGCAGCCAGCCGTCGGTCACCATGCTCGGCCAGGACGGGTCGGGCGGCGGGAAGCCGATGTCGGCGACCAGCACGGAGCCGCACACGGAGCGCTGCAGCAGGTGGCCGCGCCGCAGCCCGCCGAAGGTCACGGTGACCGACGAGCGGACGCAGGGCGCGTGGACCACGCCGGTCGAGAGGTCGAGGCCCGACGGGCCGTCCACCGCCACCACCGGAGCGGCCAGCCGCATGAGCCGCTCGATCGCGCCGGCGGCCGGACCGCGCGGGGCGCCCCTGGCGCCGGTGCCCAGCAGCGCGTCCACCGCCACCCCGCAGCCGCCCCACTCGTCGCCGACCTCGATGACGTGGACGCCGTGCATCGTGGCCAGGATCTTGTTCTCGAGGCAGTCGGGCGACGGGTCGCCCGGCAGCGTCGCGGCGGTCACGCTCACGCCCTGCGCGGCGAGCGCCCGGGCCGCGACGTACCCGTCGCCGCCGTTGTTGCCGGTGCCGCAAGCGACCAGCACGCCGAGCGGGAGGCGCGAGGTGAACTCCCTGGCGACCGCCGCGGCCACCGCGCGCCCCGCCGACTCCATGAGCACACGGCTCGGGATCTTGGCGAACTCCCGCGACAGGCGGTCCCACTCCTCCGCCTCGGCGGACGAGAGCACCGGCACGACGCTCATCGCGCCGCCAGGGGCTCGGGCCGCCCCGCGGGCTTGCTTCGCGCCGCCCGCACGAACCGTCTCGGCCGTCGCCGGATCATCTTGCGATCATCCCCGCGTAGCTCACCACCGATGAGTCGTCGCCGGTGACCTGGCCCGAGTGCGACCGGTGCACCACCTCGGCGGACGTCGCGCCCAGGAGCCGCGCGGCGTGCAGCACGGCCGCCGCCGGCACCCGCCCGCACATGGTCACGTGGTGGCGGCGGGTCACGTCGAGCAGCTGCTCCCCGTCGAGCCGCGCGGCCGCGGCGAGCGCCAGGCCGTCCTTCTCCCCGGCGACGGCGGCACTCTCGTAGTGGTTCATGTCGGAGCTCGCGAGCAGGAGCACCGGCTCCGCCGAGCCGCGGACGACCTCCGCGAGCGCCTCGGCCAGCCGGCGCGTCCGCGGCCAGTCGGACCAGCCGAGCACCACCGGCACGACGGAGACCCGGGGCTGCCGGGCGAGCAGGAAGGGCAGCTGCACCTCGACGGCGTGCTCGCGCGCGTGCGCGGCCGGGTCGTCCTCCATCAGGTCGCAGCGGGCGAGCAGCGCGGCGGCGGTGGACTCGTCGACGGGGACCTCGCCGGCCGGCGTCACGAACGAGCCGACGGCGTACACGCTGCCGCCCTGCTCGGCGTCGCCCTGCCCCGTGTGATTGGGCGCCAGCACCACGCAGCGCGGCGGCACCTCGAGCCGGGCGAAGACCTGGCCGGCGGTGCGGCCGGAGTACACGTAGCCCGCGTGCGGAGCCACGGCCGCGAGCGCGGGCCGCGGAACGGCTCCGGGCACGTCCACGAGCTCGCGCACCGCCGCCACCAGCTGGGCGGGCTTGCCGGGATAGAACAGGCCGGCGACGGCCGGCTGGCGCACGCGCACGGTGGCCGTCACTCCCGGCCCGGCCGCCGGCCAACGCGCGCGGTCACCGTGCCGGGGCGCGTCCGGACGTTCTCACTTGGTGTGGGATTGCCCGATCGCGCGGCCGAAGGAGATCTCGCCGTTGTCGATCCGGATGTTGAAGCCGCATTCGGGGTTGG